>JBGQGH010000099.1:0-9989 GCA_041497315.1 Terriglobia bacterium
CGCCGCTCGCGAAGAGATGGAGCGCCAGATGACGGAGTTCGAGCGCTTCGGCCGGCGGTAAACCTCCTCGCCAAATGCAGGGCTTCGAAGCGCAACGCCCCTCGGTAGCTTCTTGCCTCCTCGCTTCCTTGCCTCTATCCTTCTTCCAGTCATGCGTTCCACTCCTCGCAAGCTCGCCAGCGAAGATCTTCTCTACGCCGCCGCCATGCGCGCGTTGATGCGCCGCGCGTACTCGGTGTACGAAATGCGCGTGTACCTCGAACGACGCGCCGAAGACAAAGGTTTCGTGCAGCGCGTCCTGCGCCACCTGAAAGACCACGACTATATTGACGACGCGCGCTACGCCCGGCAGTTTGCCCGCAACCACGCGCAGAACCGCCGCCAGGGCAGCTACCGCATCGCGCGCGACCTTCGCGCTCGCGGGGTTCCAGATCGCCACATCGAAGCCGCGCTCGCCGAAGCCTTCGCGGAAACCGATGAGTCCGCGCTCGTCCGCCAGCGCATCGAGCGAAAACTCAAATACCTGCGCGGGCCGCTCGACCAGCGCCGCCTGGCCTCGATTTACGGCGGACTCCTCCGCGCCGGGTTTTCCTCCGACGTCATCCGCCGGGAGCTCCGCGCCTTGACCAAACAAGCCGCGGAACTACCGGATCCCGAGCCTCCCGAGCCGGACCTATAGCCCGTCTCTTTAGAGGCGGGGGTGTCTAAACCCGCTCGAAACCTGTGCTGCCACGTCACTCGCCACTAGCCACTCGTCACTTCGCTCTGACATAATGGCTCGTTTGGCACGGAAACGCGGCCCGCACAAGAGTCTTGCAGGTGGGGAGAACGTGACCGGCAACGAAATCCGCGAAATGTTTCTGCGCTTCTTCGAAGAGCGCGGCCACCGCCGTGTGCGCAGTTCCTCGCTCGTGCCGCATGGCGATCCCACACTGCTTTTCACGAATGCGGGCATGAACCAATTCAAGGACGTCTTCCTCGGCCAGGAAAAGCGCGACTACACCCGCGCCACGTCGTCGCAAAAATGCGTGCGCGCCGGCGGAAAGCACAACGACCTCGAAAATGTGGGCCGTACCGCCCGCCATCACACCTTTTTCGAAATGCTCGGCAATTTTTCTTTCGGAGATTACTTCAAGAAAGACGCGATTGAGTACGCCTGGACGCTGGTTACCTCGCCCGATTGGTGCGGCGTTCCGCTCGACAAGCTTTATTTCACTGTTTTCGGCGGTGCGGAGCTCTCACCCAGCAACACGCTGGGCGCGGACGAGGAGGCCGCCGACCTATGGGCCGCGGTCGGTGCACCCCGCGACCGAATCGTCGCAGTACCCGGCCTCAAAGAAAACTTCTGGGCCATGGGCGACGTCGGCCCCTGCGGCCCCTGCAGCGAAATCCACTACGACATGGGCCCCGCGGCCTCCGAAGAGGGCCACAAGGACTGCCCATTCCCCTGCGAATGCGGCCGGTACGTCGAAATCTGGAATCTCGTCTTCATGCAGTTCAATCGCGACGCGAGTGGCGACCTCACGCCGCTGCCAAAGCCCTGCGTGGATACCGGCATGGGCCTCGAGCGCATCGCCGCTGCACTTTTGAACCAGCGCGATCCGAAGAAGTTTTCAAACTACGACACGGACCTGCTCAGGCCGCTCATCGATGAAGCAGCTAGACTCACGAAAAACAATTACGCGGCTCTCCCTGAGATCGATATCTCGTTGCGAATCCTTGCCGACCACACCAGGGCAGCAACTTTCCTAATCTCCGACGGCATGATTCCGTCGAATGAAGGTCGGGGATACGTGCTTCGGCTCATCATCCGCCGTGCGCTCTATCACGGGCAGAAGCTTCGCTCTGGAGATCCAATCTTTCATGAGTTGACCGGCCAGGTCGTCAAAATCATGGAACGGGGTTACCCAGAGTTGGTCGAGAGCGCTGACCACGTGGTCCAGGTCATAACTGCCGAGGAGGAAAGGTACACCCGGGCCACGAAAGCAGGCCTGGAGGAGCTAAACAGGTCTCATATCGTGTTGTCGGACGGTGTCGAGAACCGAGAGATAGGCTTTGATTCTTGGCGTGAGGAATACGAGTCGCGCGTCGACAAAGCGCAAGTTTGGAGATTGTTACTGCATACGGCTAATCCTACTCGGCGCCTCGCTCCACCTGTATCCGAAGGTGTCCATGCCTGGCTCGCCGGCGACGACCTCTTTAGGCTCCACGATACTTTTGGTCTTCGTCCTGACTTCGTGGGAGACGTGCTTCAAAGCTATGGGTTAGCTATTGACTGGGCGGGGTACCAAAACTCGATGCGCGAGCAGCGCGAACGCGCGAAGGCTTCCTGGAAGGGCGGCCAAAAAGAGGCCGCCAAGCCGGTTTACGCGCAAATCGCCGCCGATCATCCAACCGAGAAGGACTTTTACTTCTCCACCGCCTCGCGGGATTCCCGGATCCAGGCCATCGTCAAGGGTGGAGCTTCCGTCGCCGAACTTGCCCCCGGCGAAGAAGCCGAAGTCTTCCTCGATCGCACCGTGGTGTATGCCGAATCCGGTGGCCAGAGCGCCGATACCGGCGCGCTCTACGACAATTCGCAATCGCTGCAAGTCGCCGAAGTGCTCGGCGCGTATTATCCCGTGACCGGCCTCATCGCGCACCGCGTCGTCGCCAAGGAAACTCTCCGCGTCGGCGATCGCGTCGCCGTGGTCGCCGACGCCACTCGCCGCGAACACATCAAGCGGAATCACACCGGCACGCATCTGGTCCACGCCGCGCTGCGCAATATCCTGGGCGCGCACGTCAAGCAGGCCGGCTCACTCAACGCGCCTGATCACCTGCGCTTCGACTTCTCCCACTTCGCCGCCGTGGATCCCGAAGAGCTGCGCGACATCGAGCAGCAGGTGAACGAAGAGATCCTGCGCAACAACGGCATCGAGACCGACATCACCAGCCTCGACGACGCGCTCGCCTCCGGTGCGCTCGCCTTTTTCGGCGACAAGTATCCCGAAGCCAAGGTCCGCGTTGTGACCATCCCCGACGCCGAATATCCCCGCGGCTCTTACAGCAAGGAGCTTTGCGGCGGTACGCACGTTCACCGCGCGGGCGACATCGGCGTCTTCAAGATCGTCTCCGAGCAGTCCGTGGCCGCGGGCGTGCGCCGCATCGAAGCCATCACCGGCGTCCGCGCCTTTGCGGAGTATCAGAAAGCGCTGCAAACGCTCCGGCGTCTCGCTGCCGCCCTGAACACCGCCGAGGACGAGCTCCCCGCCGCCCTCGAGCGCGCTTTGGCCAATACCAAGCAGCTCGAGAAGCAGGTCGAAGCGCTGCGGCGCAAGTCCGCGCAATCCAAGCTGGAAGACCTAGCTGGCGAGGCGCGCGAGGTCAAAGGCATCAAGGTCCTGGCCGCAAAACTCGACGACATCGACCGCGACGCCATGCGTCTGCTCGTGGACAGCCTCCGCCAGAGGCTCGGCTCCGGCGTGGTCGTCCTTGGCACCGTCGTTGACGGCAAAGTCGCCCTCATCGTCGGGGTCACCAAGGACCTCACCAGCCGGATCCAGGCCGGCAAGATCGTCCAGGCCCTGGCCAAGGATGTCGGCGGCAGCGGGGGCGGCAGGCCTGACTTGGCAGAGGCTGGCGGAAAAGACACATCTGCTTTAGAAAGTGCTATTAACAGGGTACCGGACCTCCTCCAGCAGTTGTTATAATTCCCTCTAGCACTAGAAACGTGTCCGGGTGAGGACACAATCCTCCCCGAAGGTGTCGCCGTGTTCGTATCTCTGGAAGTAGGACGCAGTTGCTTTCCCCGGAAGGTGACGGCCTCAGGCCCATTCTGGGTTGCGGCTATCGCCTTTGTATTTATTCTGTTACAAGCCGCACCCGCAAGCGGGCAAGTGGCATCTTACGTTGATAAGGACGGCAAGCGCATCTATGTCAACGTGCCGCCACCCCCGCCCAAGCAGCCCCCCAAGGCGGCCGCAAAGCCGCCTGAGGTCGCCAAGGGCGCTGGTGAGAGAACTCAGCCGCCGCCAGCAGCGTCTGCACCGGTAGTGGCGCCGCAGCGGCCCCATAAGGAGAAGCTGGAGCGAATGGTCAAGGAGACGGCAGAGCGCCACAAGGTTGACCCCGACCTGGTCCGCGCGGTGGTCAATGTCGAATCCGGGTGGAATCCGTTCGCGGTCTCTCGTAAGGGAGCTTTCGGCTTGATGCAGTTGATTCCGGGAACAGCACGGCGAATGGGCGTCAACGACGTGTTCGATCCGCAGCAGAATCTCGACGGTGGAGTCCGGTACTTGCACTCGCTTCTGGAGCGCTACAACGGCAGCCTCCCTCTGGCTCTGGCGGCGTATAATGCCGGAGAGGGCGCCGTGGATCGTTTCCGCGGAGTGCCGAACTACCGCGAAACACGTCAATACGTTCAGAAGGTGACGAATTCCTACTTCCGCCCCGGCTCCGACGAATCGAGTTTCGCGCGCATTACCACGCGCACGATGCGCCGGATCGTTGATGAACGTGGCCGGGTCGTTTATACGAACGAGTGAGGCGCACCTTGCGGCTGCGTGCCGCACAAACCGGTTTCCCTCTCCGCCTCTCTTTGGTGCTCGCGCTCCTGGTGTCTCTCGCGCCGGGCGCCTGGGCCCAATCGGACAGCGGATCGCGCCGCGCCGCGGCAAAAGCGCAATTCGCACGCGCTGAGAAAGACCGCGCGGCGCTCGAAGGCCGGCCCGCCCAGGATCGCTCCCTCGATGACTACCAGCGCGTCGTGAACACCTACCGCCGCGTCTATCACATCACCCCTCATGCTGCGGAAGTGCCGGCCGCGCTCGTCGCCGTCGCCGAGCTTTACCAGCAGATGGGACGTCAGTTTGACGCCAAGTATTTCCAGTCGGCGGTTGATGCATACCAATTCCTGCTCCACGATTATCCGGCCAGCCGCTACCGCGAAGACGCGCTCCTGACCATCGGAAACATCCAGAAGGACGACCTCGATCAGCCTGAGCAGGCGCAGAAGACTTTTGAGGCGTTCTTGCAGCTTCACCCCAAGTCGTCCCGGGCGCAGGACGCGCGCGAGGCGCTGGAAGAGATCTCCTCCGACAAGGAACACGACGAGGAGCAGGCCAGGAAGCCGGCTCCCGTCGAGAAGGCTCCGCAAACCGCCGAACCACGCGAAGCGCGAAACAAGTTGTCCCAGGTGACGCGCATCCGCACCTTGAACTCGTCCGACTACACGCGCGTGGAGATCAATCTGGACGGCGCCATCCAGTACCACTCCGCCCGCATTAAGGACCCCGATCGTGTCTACTTCGATCTGTATGACGCCAAGCTGAGTTCTATGCTGGCCGACAAGACCATCGACGTCGAAGGCGGCTTCCTGAAGGCCGTCCGCGTGGCGCAGAACCAGGCGGGCATCGTCCGCGTCGTTCTTGACCTGGACCGGGTGAAAAACTACTCCGCGTATCTGCTGCCGAATCCTTATCGGCTCGTCGTGGACGTTTACGGCGAACCCTTGGCTGCCCAGGCCCCCGCTAAGCCGGGCCTCGACGCAGGCTCGCAGCCCGCCGAAAAAACCGCCGAGCTGAAACCGGCCCTTAATGCCACGCAGGCAGTGAAGAAGACCGATGTGGCGCAGGATTTGCCGCCGGGTCCGTATCCAGACAAAACGCAGGTCGCGGGTTCTGAACCCTCACCGCCGCCGCGCACTGAATCGCCCGCGCCGACGGAAACTCCTAAGACCGTTCCCGCATCCACGGGCAAGCAGCCATCCCCGGGATCCCGGGCTTCCGGCCGCAAGACGGCCGTCGGTCCTCTCTCCGCGCCGCAGCCCACGAGGAACGGCGACCACTCGCTGACACGCGCCCTCGGCCTCAAGATCGGCCGTATCGTGATTGATGCCGGCCACGGCGGCCATGATACCGGCACGGTTGGCCCCACCGGCCTCATGGAGAAGGATTTGTGTCTCGATGTGGCCCTCCGGCTGGGCAAACTGATTCATCAGCGCCTGCCGGGCGCGGAGGTGGTCTATACCCGCGAGGACGACACGTATATCCCTCTCGAAGACCGTACCGCCATCGCGAACGAGGCCCACGCGGACCTGTTTCTCTCCATCCATGCTAATTCCAGCCCGGATCACAGGGCCCGCGGCATCGAAACCTACTATTTGAACCTCGCCAGTTCGCAGGATGCCCTCGAAGTGGCCGCGCGCGAAAACGCCCTCGCACAGGGCGCCATTCACGATTTGCAAGACATGCTGAAGAAGATTGCGCGGAATGAGAAACTCGAGGAATCCCGCGAATTCGCCACCGACATCCAGGACTCTCTCTTGAAGCGGCTCCAGCGGCAAAACCGCGGCTTGAAGGATCGCGGCGTCCGCAAGGCGCCCTTCGTCGTCCTAATCGGCGCCAACATGCCCAGCGTGCTGGCCGAGATCTCGTTCATCAGCAATCCGTCCGATGAGCAACTCTTGAAGAAGCCCGACGGCCGCCAGCGAGTTGCCGAAGGCCTCTACCATGGCGTGGAGAGCTACCTCCAGAGCCTCAACAGCATTTCCCTCAATCAATCCCCTTCTTCGTCGAAGCCTGCTGCCGGCTCGCGCTGAGTGCTGGCGCCCGGCGGGAACTAGAAGTATCATTCCGTTGTCTAATCCACAGGGGGATTGGACCATTGCCAGCCGCGCGTTCCGGTGCCCGGCGCACCCCGCGGCGCATCTAATGGACATGCGAAAACTGTTCATCTTGGCCGGCCTGATGCTCGCCCTCGCAGCTCAACCGGCCTTTGCCCAGAAGGGCCTTCCCGATCGGTTCGGGGATTGGATTGGCGAAACCGTTGTCGGCGTCTTCGCGGCCGACGCGCCGAAGCCGGCTGTCGTTCCCGACAACAACATCTTGCGCGAATACGGCGCCGAATCCGTTCAGCACCGCGCTTACAGACACGGAAACGTCACGCTGAATTTGACGCTCTACCGCATGCACGATTCCACTGCGGGTTATGGCGCCTACACGTTCCTGCAAGACGACCAGATGACGCCCAGTAACGTCGCGCCGCACTCTTCGGTCTCCCGCCAGCGCGCTCTGTTGCTCGTCGGCAATCTCCTCGTCGAGGTCACCGGCGCGGACATGCACAGTGCCCGGCCCGCGTTGAAGGAACTGGCGTCCCAGCTCGTTTCCCAGGCCGACGCGTCACCCTATCCCACGCTGGGCAGCTATCTCCCGGCAGCAGGCCTGGTCCGCAACTCAGAGCGGTACCTGCTCGGCCCGCTGGCCCTTGCCCGCACTCTTCCACTCGCGCAGGTAGATTGGGTCGGGTTCCGCAATGGCGCCGAGGCGGAACTCGCGCGCTATCGCGCCAACGGTCAGGAAGCCACGCTGATCCTGATTTCGTATCCCACACAGCAGATCGCAGCACATCAGACCGAACTTCTCACACGCTGGTTCACGATTAATCCGGCCGAAGTATCTTCCGTGGGGCCGCCCGCCATTTTCCTGCGGCGCTCCAGTTCTCTCGTGGCCATCGTGGCGCAGACCAAAGCGCGTGCTTTGGCCGATTCCTTGCTCGAGAAAATTCACCATGAAAGTGAAATCACGTGGAACGAGCCTCATCAAACCCTTACGGATCCGACCTGGGCCACCGTAATCGTGAATACGTTTATCGGGACCGGCATCCTGATGTTGTTCGCCGTCATCGCCGGGATTGGATTCGGTGGAGTGCGCTTGATTGTGAAGTATCTCTTTCCGGGCAAAGTGTTTGACCGCCCCGAGCACTTGCAGATCCTCCAGCTGGGCCTCTCAAGCAAGCCCATAGAAGCAAAGGACTTCTACTAGTTCAGGCAGAATTCGAGTAAAACTAGAGCTGTTGAAATCTCATGCTCTTCTTGAAAAATGGCTAAGCCCCTCAATAAACGGGACTTAGCCCTGTGGATTTTCGTTCGTTTCTTGCTTGACTTACCGCTTTCCGCTCTTCTAGACTTCGCGTGAGGACAAAGAGTTCTGGGGCCTTCCGCGCATTGGCCTAGGACTATTCTCCCCTCAGGAGAGCCCACCCACCCGGGTGGGCTTTCTGTTTCTGGCCGACTCTTCCAGACCGTCCTCCATCCTGTTCGTGAGGGGACAAAACCTTCCCTCTCCGCGCAAATCTTTGTCGGCCGAACATTTCAGCTTTACCTCGATTTGAATTCTCCGTGGCAAAATTTAGAAATCACGTGCCGCTCGTGTTATCCTTCGCTGCAAGCTCAGCCCCGTGCGAACAATCGTCTGGAATCCCATGGACGGCGGCCGCAGCGCGCGGAAGGAAGGCGTCACATGCGCTTATCAAGAATTCACACTCGCACCGATCGCCTTATCGCCGGCTTGTTGGTGGGGCTGTTTCTTTTCGGTCTCAGCGACCTTCTCGAGATTCTCCTGGCCCGCATGGGCATTGCCCCGGTTGACACCATACTCAACAACGTCGTCATCGGCCTCCTCGGCGCCGCTGCGGCGTATCTCTGGGTGCGTTACGAATCCGAGCGACAGGCGCGAGCCCGCGAAAAACTGATCCTGGCCATCGAGCTGAATCACCACATCCGCAACGCGCTCGCGCTGATCAGCGAGTGCGCAAGCCTTCAGGATGAACAGGTCAAGTATCGCTTGATCGATGCCGCCATCGAGCGCATCGATCGCGTCTTGACAGAGCTGGTCCCCACCGCCGGGGAAACTCAAGGCCCGCGATTCTTTCTGGATCAGCCGGAGGATCTGGGGCCCGCATCCATCGGGGGGGACCCGCCGGCGTAAAGTAGCCTTGCGGGAGTGCAGCGAGATGTTTTTCTGGAGTGGGTCGCCTGCGCTTAGCTTTTCGGATCCAGGCTTCTTACTCTCCGCGCGGCCGAGCCGGTTCTTAGTTCCGTCAGGATTGCAAAGGGAGCCGTTCAAATTCGGGGGTGCGATTGTCAGTTCACGGCAGTTTCCAATGACACATTCTGTCTCTCCTTCGTGAATTCAGCCCCGCTGCGCCGGGTTTCTACTCTGCTCCGCCTTCAACTCTTTCCATAACAGTCGGATACGCCGCAGTTGCCGATTGGCCCTTCCTATGTCCTTTGGCGGGTTGCGTGCTGTGAAGGTTATGGCTTATCCCGGCCCCTCGGCTGTGGATGAGCACGGAAGCGGAGGTGTCACAGTGACTAACAAACAGAAGGGGTTCTCCCTCATCGAATTGTTGATCGTTGTGGTCATTATCTTGATTATCGCGGCGATCGCAATCCCGAATCTGCTGCGGTCACGCATCGCCGCCCATGAAGCTTCCGCCGTCAGTTCACTCCGGACGTTGAATACCGCCTGCATGACATACAATTCGACCTATGGATCATACCCCTCGGCTCTCACCAGTCTGCAGGCGCCGACCTCTGGTAACCCAAGCACCACCGCGGCAGACCTGATCGACCAGGTTCTCGCGAACGGCACCAAGAGCGGCTATACGTTCACGTTCACACCCGGCGCGAGCAACCTGTCCTACACGATTACGGCGGTGCCGGTCACGCTCAACCAGACCGGTTTGCGTGAATTCTTCACAGACGCGTCCGGCGTGATCCGTTTCAACGTTGGCGTGGCTGCGAATGCATCGAGCACTCCTCTCCAATAACCAGCCGGCGCCAGAAACCCAAACGACAAGTAGGGAAGCCCTGAGACTTCCTCCATTTTTCGCTCCCATCCGGCTCACTTTGATTTCCTAATGGGTCGGGGCTGCACGTCTGGAGGCGGCTCGAATCTCCGAATTCCGGCCTGCCACAATGTGGCCTTTCGAGTGATGTAAAATGTCACTATCCCAGGTGATGCGAGCTTATGGCCGGGACCAGGCGCTGTTTCATTCCGCCTCTCTATCCGCAACCCGCTTGTCCTCTGCATGGTGCAGCCCATTTTGCGCGAGAAAAAGAACGGCCGAGCATTGGCCATCCAGGTGCCTCACTCACAGTGAGATTCGAAGTTCCCGAGCACGAAAATCTTGCACCACCCAAGAGAGAGAAGGAACCAGAATGCGTA
>JBGQGH010000100.1:0-9945 GCA_041497315.1 Terriglobia bacterium
GACGCGCGCTTCCGCGGTGATGGTGCCCTGGTCCAGCGGCTCCAGGAAATTGATCTTCATCTCGACCGTGGCCACGCGCGTTCCCGGCGGCACCGACATGTACGTCGCCATCCCGCCCGCTGTGTCCGCCAGCGAAGCGATAATCCCTCCGTGCACCACGCCGTGGACCTGCTTGTGCCGCGAACGCACGCGCATCTTCAACACCGCGCGGCCCTCTTCAGCGGCTTTCAGCTCGAAGCCGAAGAGCCGTCCGGCGTTGCTTTCGCGCAGGCGGCGCGCGATTTCGTGTTCCGCAAATCGCACCCGTTCCACCAGTGGTGATTTCATGATCTCTCCGATTGTGCCGCGGCACTCATGTCTGCACCGCGGGAGCCGCTCGTTCAGTATGCGGTCTGGCCGCCATCCATGGGCAGAGCTGCCCCAGTCATCCACGTTGACTCATCCGAAGCGAGATACAGTGCAAGATACGCGACGTCGTCCGGCTACCCGATGCGGCCCAGCGGGATCTGCGCGGCGCGCATGGCGCGATAGGCCGCGGGGTCCGGCTGCTGCGCGAGAAGCTCTTCCACCAGCGGCGTCGCGACCAGAGTCGGGCAGATACAATTCACGCGAATGTTTTCGTGGCCGTGATCGAGCGCCATGGAACGGGTCATCAGCGTCACGCCGCCCTTCGCGGCGCTGTATGCGACGCGGCGCTTGCCCCCGAAATTGCCGAAGATCGAACTCATGTTGATGATCGAGCCGCCACCCTGGCGGCGCAGTTCCGGCACCGCCGCGCGTGAAACGAGAAAAGTACCCTTCAGGTTGACGTCCAGCAGGCGGTCGAACATTTCATCCGAGGTCTCCTCCGCCGTGCCGGGCTCTACCGCTCCTGCATTATTGATGACTACATCCAGCTTGCCGAATCGTTCTATCGTGCTTCGGATTATTTGCGCGACCTGGTCGGTACAAGTGACGTCGCAGGTGACGGCCAGCGCTTCCCCGCCGACTTTCTGGAACTCCGCAACCACTTCCGCCAGCGGCTCCGCGCGGCGCCTGGCCACAACCACGCGCGCGCCTTCGCGCCCAAACAATACCGCGCAGGCGCGGCCGATACCTGTGCCGCCGCCTGTAATCAGCGCGACTTTTCCTGCGAGGCGTGTCACCAGACTCTTTCCCCGCGCATCTAAACCAAAGCTGTAATCGCGGTGCAGCGAAGGCCGCGAATCTAGCATCGCGCTCGGGCCGGCGCAAGGCGCTTTGCGCGCCGGGCGGGCGGCTGGTAGAGTGAGGAACCCGACCATGAAGATCGGAATCACCTGCTATCCGACCTACGGCGGCTCCGGCGTCGTGGCCACGGAACTCGGCATCGAACTGGCCGCGCGCGGGCATGAGATCCACTTCATCAGCTACGCGCCGCCCATCCGGCTGAGCCAGACGAATCACCACATCCAGTTTCACGAAGTCGAAGTAGCCAGCTATCCGCTCTTCGACCACCCGCCCTACGCGCTGGCGCTGGCGGTGAAAATGCTGGAGGTGGCGGAGTCCGCGGAGCTGGACCTCTTGCATGTCCACTATGCCATCCCGCATTCGGTGAGCGCGCTGCTGGCGCGCTCGATGGCCGCGCCGCGCCGGCTGCCGTTCATCACCACACTTCACGGCACGGACATCACGCTGGTCGGAAACGACCGCAGTTATCTCCCCATCACAAAGTTCTCCATCGAGCAGAGCGACGGCGTGACCACCGTTTCCGGATACTTGAAAGAGCGCACGCTCGCGGAGTTCGAGATCAAGCGGCCGATCGAAGTGATTCCCAACTTCGTGAATTGCGACCTTTACTGCCGCACGCCAAATCCGGAGCTGCGCGCGGAGTGGGCGCCGGAGGGCGAACCCATCCTCATGCACCTTTCGAATTTCCGGCCGGTGAAGCGCGTCACCGATGTGGTCGAAATCTTTGCGCTCGTGCGGGAGAAAATCCCAGCCAAGCTGGTGTTGATCGGCGACGGCCCGGACCGCGGCTCGGCAGAATATCTGGTGAGACAGAAATGCCTCACACGCGACGTCCATTTCCTGGGCAAGCAGGATCGCGTTCAGGAAAAGTTGGCGCTGGCCGACCTGTTCCTGCTGCCGTCGGACCTGGAATCGTTTGGATTAGCGGCGCTTGAAGCGATGGCTTGCGAAGTGCCGGTGATCGCGACGAACGTGGGTGGGGTGCCGGAAGTGGTCGAGCACGGCGTGGATGGCTACCTGGTGCCGCCGCGAGACGTTGCCGCGGCCGCGAAGTTCGCGCTCGAGATCCTCACCCGCGCCGACCGCGGTCGCGAGATGGGTCAGCGCGCGCGCGTCAACGCGCGAAAGAAATACTGCGCCAACGACATCATCCCTCAGTACGAGGCCTACTACCAACAGGTTCTCGGCTCTGTCACGGCCGCGAAGGCCTAACTCTCGCCGCCTATTCTCATTGTTTGTTGTCTGGATTTGTCCGCCGGAGTGTCTGAATCACGCGATTAATCTCTTCCTGCGAGATTCGCGGGGAGGATGAGCTCGAGCGGGTAAACGTCAGTTCTACCTGGCGATCTTGAGCGTCAAATAGCCTCACGAGTATCTGCCGGGACCGCGCCGGATCGCCGTACTGAAACCCTTTGAACCCGGGGCTCTCGACCGCGTAAATTCCTGTTCGCGCGTCCGAGCCCACCCCGCGCTTGGCGTTGGCCAGGATGAATGCACGAGCCGCCTCGATCTTGCTCATGAGGAACGAAGTTTGATCGGGCGTCCAAGTCACTGCCGCCTCCTCCAGGGCGAAATTCGATTTAATCTCCCCCAGGATCGCGCGGACCTGATCGGCTTGGCCGGAACCCGCCGAGTACATCGTTTGGAGTGAATCTACGGCGATTCCCGGGTCGAGCAGCACCACCACTTGCCCCTCTTTCGAGGCCACGCGGAATGCAGCCGTACCCATCTGACGCGTCTCCACCTCTTTCCAGGGAACCTCGAATTCGAATCCGAAAGCCGACACGGTTGTCCCCGGCGCGCCGGCGCAATTTGTCGTATTCAGAGTGCCCGGCTTCACTGACAGCTCCGGCGCTTCTCTCGCGGCCCGGTCAAGTTCGAAGACCACGGCGAGCTGCGGGCCAAAGAGGACCGCGTACGTCATGAACCCGAGGACCAACCAAACGCCGAGGGTTGCGATTCTGTTCATGGGCAAAGCCGGGGGGACGGCGGAGATTCTGATACTTCAAGCGGAGGAACGCAAGACTTTCCAGACTACACCGCAGGAATTAGTCTCGTTTTGTGGCTTGCAGTTCGATGTGGCGCAGGACCCGCAGGTGAATTCGGTGGATGATGAAGTCGGACCAAGTCCGCCAATAAATCTCCGGCCACATCGAGTGCCGATACCAAGTTGTGCCCTCGAGCCGCGTGCGGCCGGCGGGCAAGGGCGTCAGAAGAAATTGCCCGCCGTTCGAGACGAGAAATCCGTGCAAGTGCGGCGGCTCCACTTTCGAGTACGGGGTCCATTCCTGCATCGGCGCGGGGTTCGACGTCACGGAAAACTTTAGGAGATGTGGCGGGTCCCAGATCTCGATCGGCTCGACGAAGGCGCCCGTCGAAAAGACACAGTGACGCACGGCGCCGACTCCCACACCACTGATTTCCGCGCGAATCGGGTATGCAATCCCCATCCGGAACATCAGTTCGCGCGGCTCTGGAATCTGTGCAAAGGCCACGACCTGTTGCCACACCTCCTCCGGCGGGGCATCGATTTCGATCGCCGTCCGCACACTGAACACAGTGGGCTTCGGCGCGACGACCTGTTCCATGCCGAATATTCCGGGGATGAAAAGAAACAGGACGGATAGCGTCACGCGAGTATCCCGGCGATCCCGGGCGTAGAGTTGAATCTGGTAACCCAATACTCCACCCAGAAGCGCGAGCGCAAGTCCCAGAGGAGCGGCCATGAAGATACAGATCAAACCCTCAGCCGCAAAGGCCAGCAGCGCCGCGGCAAGTACGGCGACTGCAAGGATGCAAACCAAAATGCAGCTTCCAAACCGGCGCGGCTCGCGATAGCTATAGATGAGAACCGAAGCGCACCCGAGACAAAATGGCAGAGCGGCAAAGATCCCCCAACCGTAATCCCGGAGTGCGGTCGTTGCGAGCAGAGTCAAGGCAAAGCCGATGGCTGCCGTCACGAAGATGGCCATCATCGCGCTGCCGAATGCGCTCGTCGGCATCCAGCGATCGAGTTTCAGGCGGCGTTGTTCGCGGAACGGAGAATCAACAATCGTCGTCTCAGAGCGCGCAGGCCAAACGCTGAGAAGCAGGAAAAAGGCGAGATTCGCGACAGGAGCGAAAAAAAAGATGACGAGCCAGGAGGGAAGTCCGGCCGACCGAAGCCGCTTCAGCGTCAGCACAACTCCAATCCAGATGAACGGCAGGGCCAGCGCCAGCATCGTGGCCAGGAAGTGCGCATCCCGGCGAGGCAGATCGCTCACTCTCACCGCTTGGCTGAGCGGAATCCAGTAGTTGAACAATCCCCACTTGCGACCGAAAGCGATGGCTAGAAGGCGGTCGAGGTTGTGCTTGATGGCGAAGCCGATGATGCCGACAAGGGCGTAGGTCCCGCGGTCGATCGTGCCTTGCCAGGTCCACAGGTCAGAGAAACGAATCCTCATGATCTTCTATCCTCAAGACGACCAACGCAAGTCTTTCAAACCAAAACCGCCGGGCGGCGGCAATCGTCGGCGAATCTGGTCCTCCGTGAACGGGGTCCGGGGCCGCAAATCATCAGGCAGTGAATCCGCCGCAGGTAGCGCCTCGACAATCCCTTCGGAGAGAATGCGTAATTGCGCGAGCGACACCATCGGAATCTTCATCACTCGTTCCGCCACGACTGCGATGGCGCGATGCACCACAATCGGCAGATGCACAAACAGCGGCTTCTTCCCCACCACGCGTGCCACGCGGCGCACGGCCTCGCCCAGCAGAAGTTCCTCCGGGCCCGTCGCGGCCACCGTCTGACGCGAGAGACGCCCGTCAAGCAACGCGGCCTTGAGGATGACCACCAAATCCTCGACGGCCAGCGGGCGAATGGGCTTCTCGTGGAATCCGACCAGCCCGAAAACTGGAAACGTATGGACCGCGTGGCTCAAATGGTTGAGCATGTGGTCCCCGCGGCCGTAAATCACGCCCGCTTTGACGATGGTGTAATCCAGGTGGGAGTGCCGAACGATTTCTTCCGCGGCCCACTTAGATTCGTGGTAGCCGGACCCGCAGGACGGCCGCGCGCGTAGAAAACTGAGGAGGACAATTTTTCGCACCCCGGCCTGGCGGGCCGCCTCCACCATGTGTCGCGTGCCCTTCTCGTGCACGCGCTCGTAGGTTTGCTCACCGATTTCGCGGTTGATCCCCGCGCAATGCGCTACGGCACTGCAACCGGCGAACGCCTGCGCAAGAACGCTTGTGTCACTCAGGTCGGACGGCACAAACTTCGCACCCCGCAAACCGAAAATCTCCGCGTCCCGGCGATCCATTCCCCGCGCGATCAGGGCGACCTCATGGCCGCTCGAGACCAGCGCGCGCGCCAGATGCCGTCCGACGAAACCGGTTCCGCCGGTGATTGCGATTCTCACTGAGGCACCTCGACGCCATCTTGCGAGGTGCGGAACGCCATGACCCAGGCCAGCAATCCGCAAAGCACGAATCCAAGCGCATTGGTTGCCCCATGGAAGCGCGCCATCCTTGCCAAATCCAAAAACGGCTGCCTCGGGTATTCGCCCAGCGCCCAGCGGCCCGCTAGCGTCATTCCAAACAGTGCCGAGGCTGATGAAGCTACGAGCAACACTCTTGCGGCCCCGTTCTGGATGCTTCGCACGGCCGCAAGCATCCCAAGCGCGAGCCCCGCTTCGCTCAGCGCCACAATAATCGCAGCGGTGAATTTCACTTTCGGGCCGATGATGAACCCGGCCGCAAGCAACGCCGGTCCACTGAGTACACCGAAAACGATAGGTTTGAAGACTGCATATCTCCAACGGCCGGAGGCAGTCAGTGTCCGTGCGGTCCCGAGCGCCAGCAGAGGTGCAGCAAAGCCGGCGTAATGAAAATGGACGGCAGTGAGTAGCACGATTGGCTCCGTAAACCCCATGGGCGAGAGCCCAAGACGCGAGGCCACTACCCAAGCTCCCCCAACGGGGAGATAGAGAAGCGAAACGATTATGCAGGCGCCGGGAAGGTGACGCAGATGTCTGTTCACGATCATTCGCACTCCGCTAGCGGCCAAGAGCAGACAGATCACGAACCAGCCAGTGGCCAGCGCGCCGGCCGTCATTCCTGGAGCAAGAAAGAATGAACCAACTGCGAATAGCGCGCCAACCGGCTGGAGGCGGCAAGCCATCTCAAATGTAGAGTCCGTTTGCGCCTTTCCTGAAAACAAACGGAGTAAGAGCAGGCCGAGAGGAATAATTGCAAGAGGAGCGAGCAAGAAGAGAAAAGCGATTTCGCCAACGACAAATGAACCGGTGTGATTCAGGACGACGAGCAGTAACCAAAGTCCCGCGCCCAATCCGGCGCTCCAAGCCAGACCAGAGTTGCCCTTCATCGGCCGAACCCCAGAGCTGCAAGGCTGAAGACCACGCCGAGAAAAAGAGATGAAAGAGTGAAGGCCACGTCGGCGGCGCGATTCTTCCTGCGGAATTCTCGATCGAAGTAAGAAACCTGGATGAACGCGCGGGGAAGCCAAAAGACTGCGAGCACTCCACTGAAAAAACGCCCTAACGGCGTGGCCCCCGCCAGTTCTGGGGCAAACCACAGGCATACGAAACCAAATGCGGCGAGTACGTAGATGATGTATCCCCAGTGGACCACGAAGATCTGCCGGGCGAGAGGAGAAAGGTTAGTCAAATCCTCGCGGATTCTAATTTTGCGCGGGAGAGCCACGTTTGCTGCGGCATCGATCAGTTGAAGCACTCCCGCGGCCTGGATTGCAGTCACGATAGAGAACACGCCCAGTTCCTCTCTTCTTCCCGACGTTCAGCGATAGTGGCGTGCGAGTTCAGAGGCGTACGTTTGTCCGAGCTGCCGCGAATTATCCTGGAGCCAATCGCTAAACCTTGTTGGACCCGTCGGTGCTCCGGACGACATCAGGAGGTTGGCCATCAGGCCGTCGATTTCTTCCCGTGTCAGGAGGAGGTCGCGCAGGAAAACGCCCAGGGCTCGGGAGAGGACATGCGTGGTCCAAGGCGCAACATGAAGAATGCGCGCGCGGGTGCCGATGGACTCCGCGATCAGGCGGACGAGGTCCGTGTAGCAAAAGACCTCCGGCCCGACGGCATCTCTCACCGAGTTTGTTTGCCCCTGGCTGGCACAGATGGCGAGTCTGGCGAGGTCTTCGACGTATACCGGCTGGAGCCGGTAGGCGCCGTCGCCGGGGACTCCGAAGATCGGAAGGTTCCGCAACAACCAAGCAATGTTGTTGATCAGAATGTCGCCCATGCCGAAGATGACGGCGGGACGAAGAATGGCGTACGAGAGCCGCGACTCGCGGATGACCTGCTCTACCTGCGCTTTCCCACGGAAATAGGGGAACGGCGAGTCGAGCGAGGGGTTTGTGATGCTCAGGTGAACGATTCGCCGGACGCCCGCTCGTTCGGCTACTCGGATCAGAGTCTTTGTGTTGGCTACCGCCTGATCAAACGAGGCCGATCCGTACGTGAACCGGACCCAGTAAGTATTGAAAAGCGTCTCGCAGCCCTCGAGGCTTCGCGTGAGTTCCTCGGGGTTATCGAACGCGAGCCGTGCGATTTCGATTTGATTGCCGAACGGATTTGCGCGATCCAGATGGCCGGTGAGTGTCCGAACATGTTGCCCGGAGGAAAGCAACTGGCGCGTGATCGCGGCTCCCGTGAAGCCGAACGCCCCGGTCACAGCGCTCAGTCCCTGCATACTTCCCCCACTCGAGTGCCCCTTCCGATCAACGTGGCGTCGCCAAATTCACCGCAGCGACGCGTTGGCGTGGTATGAAGCTGCCGATCACAATCCCCAACAGCAGCACGGACACGACCAGGCCAATCAGCGCCCACTTCAATTGTTGGCTCATCGCCAGAATCGGGGATGACCCTGCGGCGCTATCCAACTGGTAACTCGTCGCGAAGATCAGAGGCACGAGCAGAAGCGTGACGTTGGAGAACGCCGTCCAGAAACTGGCCCTCTCCGTAGTGCCGCAAAGATCAACGAGAATCGTCTTGAGGTGCCTGCGCAAGTAAGCCACGGCCAGAGACGAAGCAAGTAGCGTAATTCCAAGGTCCAGAAGAAAGAAATAGCTCAAGGTCATCGAAATCACCTCCTGACATCTGAGGACTGTGAGACTTGATTTGGGCCGGGACCGACTGGGCACCTACCGCTGATGCATGCGCGCCGGGCAGCGATCCACCGATAGCCCGCGCGCAAGAGCGGCGTGACTCCCGGAACGTATCCCAGCGCGTAGAGCGGCCACGCCCACCAAACGTCGCGGCACAGACGAATCAGCGCGTCGGCTCCGCCAAATTGCCGGCCGTCGGGAGTTAGCAGCTTCATTTCGCTGAGGAGTTGTTCTTCGGGAAGATTCAGCAGGGCGCGCACGCGCGCGTCCTGCAGGGGAGCAAGGCCGTAGCCGAGTGGCTCGATGACGCCCGCAAGGCGCCCCACCGTCGCGACGCAGAATTTGCAATCGGCATCGTAGAAAACCCAGCCGGCCCTCGCCCGGCGTCCCTTGCCATCCGTGAATTCTGAAATCAGTGAAATCATGGCGCCTAAAAAAACCGGCCTCCCGGCCGGACCTGCTACTTCCCTACCAGCTTTCGCATCTTGCCGCGCAAACGAGCCACGCCCCGCAGCGCGCCCGGAGGCATCCGCCGCACTTCTTCGTAGAGCGCGGCTGTCGTGTTGAGAAATTCCAGCATGGCGGAGATGCGCTCGCGCAAATCGGTGTCTTCCGAATCGCCGCGCTTCAGTTCGTCGAGGCATTCCTGCAGCAATCGCAGCGTGGGATCAATCTCGCGGCGCTTGCGCTCTTCCACGATGATGCGGAACATCTCCCAGACATCTTTCATGGACTCGAAGTGGTCGCGCCGGTCGCCCAGCACATGCACGACGCGCACGATTCTCCAGCCCTGCAGCTCGCGCAGGCTGTTGCTGACGTTCGAGCGGGCCACCGAAAGCGTCTTGGCGATATCTTCGGCGTGCAGCGGCTGCGGGGAGAGATAGAGCAGCGCGTGGACCTGGGCCACGGTGCGGTTGATGCCCCAGCGGGTGCCCATTTCGCCCCAGTGGAGGATGAACTTCTGAGCGATGGGTGAAAGAGTGGGCATTTGTCTTCTCTTATTTCTGTCTAAACAGAAAATACTGTAATAAAGAGCCGCGTGTCAAGTGTTTTCTTCTCCCCATCCACCCCGCCTCCCGGTGAGACCCTGGATTTCTCCGTGGCAGAGGCAAATTCTTCGTAACTCTCAGCTCACTTCCGGCATAAACTCACGTTTCCCCTCGGAGGGTTTGCACGCATCATGTCTTCCGGGGTCTGCATTTCGAGGCAGGGGGTGAGTGAGTGGAGACGTTTTGGCAGGACGCTGTCTACGCGCTGCGCCTGCTGCGGAAGCAGCCGGGCTTTGCCGCGGTGGCCGTGCTCACGCTGGCGCTGGGCATCGGCGCCAACACGGCGATCTTCAGCGTCGTTGACGCTGTGCTCCTCCGCCCGCTTCCCTTCCCTCATCCCGAACAACTCGTCCGCGTCACCGCCGATCTTCGCAAGGTAAATCTGAAGGATTTCGGCATCTCCATCAACGAGCTCTTCGACTATCGCGACCGCACGGGGATCTTCGATCAAATCTCCGGCGTCATGCCGCTCAACGCTAATCTGACCGAAGTGTACCGCCCCGAGCGCGTGGAAACATTGCTGGTGGACGCCAATTATTTCGAACTGCTCGGCGTACACGCGCA
>JBGQGH010000101.1:0-9775 GCA_041497315.1 Terriglobia bacterium
CCCCGATCACGTCCAACACATCGGGCCTGCCCATTCGACAGATCGCCGAAGGCCGCTCGGAAGATTTCCAGCGGCACTGGGCGGGCACGCACTTCTTCAATCCACCGCGGTACATGAAGCTCGTCGAACTGATTCCCGGGCTTTCGACCGATCCCGAAGTCCTCGCCGCGCTCGGCGATTTCTGCGACCGGCAACTCGGCAAGGGCGTAGTCATCGCCAAGGATTCTCCCAACTTCATCGCCAATCGCATCGGCACATTCTCCATGCTCAATGTACTGCGCCTGATGCGCGAACTGGAGATGACCATCGAAGAGGTGGACGCCTGCACCGGTCCGGCGGTGGGATGGCCGAAGTCGGCGACGTTTCGCACCGCCGATCTCGTGGGGCTCGATCTCTTGACGCACGTGGTGCGCAACATCTATGAGAATGTGCCCGACGACGAGTCGCGCGAAATTTACCGCGTGCCGCCGCTCATCGAAGAAATGGTCAAGCGCGGATGGCTGGGCGCAAAATCCGGCCAGGGCTTCTACAAGCGCGTCAAACCCGATGGTCAGAGCGAAATCCTCTCGCTTGACTGGCAGAAGATGGAATACCGCGCGCGGCAGAAAGCAAAGTTCGCCTCCATCGAAGCCGGCAAGATGATCGAGGACACACGTGAACGATTGAAGGCGCTGCTTGGGCCTGTGCTCGCGGGACAGGGCGGCGACAAGGCCTCGCGGTTTCTCTGGGGCGCGATTTCCGAAATGTGTCTCTATGCCGCGCGCCGCGTCCCGGAAATCGCCGACGCCGTCGTGGACGTGGACCGCGCCATGCGCTGGGGATTCGCCTGGGAACTCGGCCCCTTCGAACTGTGGGACGCGGTCGGCGTGGAAACGATGGCTCGCCAGCTCGAAAAAGAGAAAAAGTCCCTGCCGCCGCTGGTGACGAAGCTGCTCTCTTCGGGGCAGAAATCCTTCTACCAGTCCGCGCAGGGCCACTCATCCTATTTCGATCTCGCTAAGGCCTCATACAAACTCGTCGCCGAACCTGAGGGCGTGCTGATTCTGAAATCGCTGAAGGAGCAATCGCGTGAGATTGAGAAAAACTCCGGCGCCAGCCTGGTGGATCTGGGCGACGGCGTAGTCTGCTGCGAATTCCACGCCAAGATGAACGCCATCGGCGCGGACATCATCCTCATGCTCCACGCCGGCCTGAAGCGCCTGGAAACCGACTTTGACGCCATGGTCGTTGCCAATCAGGCCACCAATTTTTCCGTCGGCGCGAACCTGATGCTGCTCCTGATGTACGCGCAGGAGCAGGAGTGGGAAGAGATCGACTTCGCGGTGCGCCAATTCCAAAACGTGAATCTCGCCCTCAAATACGCGCCGCGGCCCGTGGTGGTGGCGCCGCACGGACTGGCGCTGGGCGGCGGCTGCGAAATCACGCTGCATGGCGCGCGCGCCCATGCGAGTGCGGAGACCTACATCGGCCTCGTCGAAACCAGCGTAGGCCTGATCCCCGGGGGCGGCGGCACGAAGGAAATGCTCATTCGCGCAAACGAACACGCAGGGATTCTCTCGCCTGTAGGGGCGCTGCTACCTGCGCCCTCCGCCGAATCCGATATAGACCTTTTCCACGCGCTCAAGCCCGTTTTCGAAAACATCGCCATGGCTAAAGTTTCCACCAGCGGCGAAGAAGCGCGTGCGCTCGGCTACCTTCGTTCCGCCGACCTCATCTCCATCAATCGCGATCGCCAGGTGGCCGACGCGAAGGAAACCGCGCTGGCGCTGGTCCGCGCCGGATATCGTTCCCCTGCCCCCAGTCCCGCCGAGGGCGCAAAGTCCACGCAAATCCGCGTCCTGGGCGAGCAATTCCTCGCCGGGGCCAAGCTCGCCATCCACATGATGCTCCGCGGTGAGTACGCCACCGAGCACGACGCCGTGGTCGCTCGCAAGCTCGCCAACATTCTGGCCGGAGGCGCGCTCTCCGCTCCTCAATTGGTCTCCGAGCAATACGTCCTCGATCTCGAGCGCGAAGCCTTCGTCAGTCTCTGCGGCGAACGCAAGACGCAGGAGCGCATCGCACACACTCTTAAGACCGGCAAGCCTCTCCGCAATTAGCTGTATTAAATCGCCCGGGACATTTCTACAAATCGTGAGTAATTGCCGTCTATTCCCGCCACTGTCGCCTCACGCCTCCACCGGGCGAGCCCGCAATCAAGGATATATCCGGTACTAAGTTACTAATTCTTCAACTCGTCAAGCCAAATATCGCTTTGGGCCGACACTTGCTCCCCTGCTTGTGGGCCAAGAGTTCCTGAATTTCAAAAAAAACTGGAGGATGAAATGCGACGACTAACATTTGCGCTGTGGGTTCTTGCATTAACGCCAGCCCTCGCGTTCGCACAGAACGCAGAGAGTCGGCGCGGTCAGGGTTACATCTTTGTTGCTCCCGGTGGAACCACCACCTCGGGCTCCACCACCGGCACGCTCCACCTCGGCGGCGGCGGTGAAGCATTCGTTTACAAAGGTCTGGGAATCGGCGCGGAGATCGGCTATATAGCCCCCATGCAGAGTTTCAAGAGCGGGCTCGGGCTGCTCTCCGTGAACGGTTCCTACCACTTCAACTCATCCGACAAGACGAAGAAGGTGGTCCCGTTCATCTCCGGCGGTTACTCGCTGCTCTTCCGCAGCGGCGTTGCCAACGGTTTCAACGTGGGCGGCGGCGTCAACTGGTGGATGCGAGATCGCGTGGGCTTGCGCTTGGAAGCTCGCGACCACATCTTCCCGGTCCGCAATGGGCCGAAGCTTCAGGCCTGGGAGTTTCGCATCGGCCTGACGTTCCGTTGAAGCCGTGCGAATTCCTTCTCTAAAACAATCACTCCCGCCGGTGGCTTGATCAACCCCGGCGGGCTCTCGTCTCGTCCAGGCTCGGTCCTACCCCGCAGTTTCCAGCCGGACGCCGCCACTGCGCACGCCCCACGCCTTGACACTGTGGAAACCTCCCGATAGCATCGCGCGTCTCTGAGGATTCAGCGTCTCAATTAGAAGTGCGATCTCTGCAAATTCGATCCACATCTCGGAAGGAGTGGCCCATGCCAGCTTGGTTTGTCCGCAGGCTTGCGCCGGGTGTGCTTGTGGCGGTGTGCGCGGTGGCCGTGGTGGCGTTTCACAGCCCGCGCAGCGCTCAGGCCGAAGAGCCTCGCTATTTCGCCATCACCAACGCCCGGATCATCCCCGTCTCCGGGCCGCCCATCGATGGCGGTACGGTGGTTATTTCGAATGGCCTGATCACCGCCGTCGGCAAAGACGTTGCCGTTCCCCCCGAAGCATGGGTGATTGACGGCAAGGGCCTCACGGTTTATCCCGGTCTGATCGACGCTCTCACCGATCTCGGCCTGCCCTCCGCGGCTCCAGCCACGCCACCCGGCGGTGGGCAGCAGAACGTGGCCGCTCTCCTCGCGGCCCAGCAAGGCCAGCGGCAGGCGCGCGGTCCTGAAGATCGCCCCGGCACCACGCCGTGGCTCGTCGCCGCCGACGATTTGAAGCCCAACGATCGCCGCATCCAGACCTGGCGCGAAGCAGGCTTCACCACCGCACTCGCTGCTCCTTCGAACGGCATCTTCCCCGGCCAGGGCTCCATCATCAATTTGGCCGGTGAAGAGCCCGGCGCGATGGTGGTCAAGGCTCCCGCTACGCTACAGGTCAACACGGCGCGCACTGGCGGATTCGGCGGCGGCTTTCCCAGCGCGCTGATGGGCGCCCTCGCCTACGTCAAGCAAGTGTTCATTGACACCGCCTGGTACGCGCAGGCACAGCCGGTTTACGACGCCCACCCGCGCGGCCTCGAGCGGCCAGACTACGACCGCACCGAGCGCGTGATCCTGGCCGCGCTCCGCCGCGACGAACCCGTCCTCGTTCCCGCGAACAACGAGCTGCAAATCCGCCGCATGCTCGAAATGGCTCCCGAGTGGAGTTCGCACATCGTGCTCTACGGCGTGCAAGAGGGCTACGCCACCGCGAATCTCATCGCCGCGAAGAAGATTCCTGTGCTGGTCAACCTGCGCTGGCCCGAACCAGCCCGCGACACCGATCCGGAGTCCGAAGATTCGCTGCGCACACTGCGCTACCGCGACAAAGCTCCTTCCACTCCTGCGGCCCTGGCCAAAGCCGGCGTTAAATTCGCGTTTTACTCCGGAGGCATCACCAATCCAAAGGACATCCTGCGCAACGCCAAGAAATCCATCGACGCCGGACTTTCCGCGGACGCCGCACTTCGCGCGCTCACTCTCGACGCCGCTGACATCTTCGGCGTCTCCGATCGTCTCGGCAGCATCGAGCCGGGCAAAATCGCCAATCTCGTGATTACCACCGGCGACATCTTCAGCGACCGCACACAAATAAAGATGGTCTTCGTGGATGGCCGCCGCTTCCTCGTGCGCGAGCAGGCGCCTCCGCCTCAGGAGCCTGGCGCCGGCGGGCGCAGCGGCAACTTGACAGGCCGCTGGAACTTGATCGTCGTCAGTCCTCAGGGTGACGAGCAAGCCACCCTCGAGGTCACCCAAAGCCCGGATGGCACACTCTCCGGCTCGATTTCCAGCCGCATGGGCACCGCCACCCTTACCAATGGATCGGTCAGCGACGCCCGCTTCACTTTTACTTTCACCATGACGATTGATGCGGGGCCCACGGACGTCAGCGTAAGCGGCACACTCGAGGGCGCCACGTTGAAAGGCACAATGTCTTTCGGAGGCGGCTTCGTGATGGACTTCACCGGCACCCGCGCGGGAGGCCCTCCCGGCATCGCGATGTGGGAAAATGAAGGAGGCCGCCGATGAAACGCGCCACGATTCTTCTTGGACTCACCCTTGCCCTCGCACTGGCGCTCGCGATTCCGCGCTCCGGCGAAGCCCAAAGCTCCAGCGTCACGGTCATTAAGGACGCCACCATTCTGACCATCTCCCACGGCACGATCGAACACGGCTCTGTCCTCATCCGCGACGGCAAGATCGCCGAGGTGGGCAAGTCCGTGAACGCGCCCGCCGGCGCCACCATCATTGACGCCAAGGGGCAGTTCCTCATGCCCGGCATCATCGATTGTCACTCGCACATCGCAATCGACGGGAGCGTGAACGAGGGCAGCATCAGCGTCTCCTCAATGGTGGATATCAAGGACGTGGTGAACGCCGACGACATCGACATCTACCGCGACCTCGCCGGCGGAGTTACCGCGGCCAACGTCCTCCACGGCAGCGCCAATTCCATCGGCGGCAAGACCGTGGTCATCAAGCTCCGCTGGGGCCAGCCCGCCGATAAACTGATCTTCGAAGGCGCACTGCCCGGCATCAAGTTCGCACTCGGCGAAAATCCCAAGCGCTCGGGCGGCGCTGTCCTACCCGGCGTCCCGCGGCGTTACCCCGATACGCGCATGGGCGTCGAAGATGTAATCCGCGAGGCCTTCAAGGAAGCGAAGGAGTACATGAAGTCGTGGGACGACTACAACCGGCGCAAAGCCGCGGGCGAACAGAATCTGATTGCGCCGCGGCGCGACCTGCAGCTCGAGCCGCTGGTCGAAGTCCTTCAGGGCAAGCGCTACCTCCATTCGCACTGCTACCGCGCGGACGAGATCATGATGCTGATGCGCGTGGCCGACGAGTTCGGCTTCAAGGTGCGCACCTTCCAGCACGTTCTTGAAGGCTACAAAGTTGCCAAGGAGATCGCCGCGCACGGCGCCGGAGCCTCCACCTTCTCCGACTGGTGGTCATACAAAATGGAAGCGTTCGACGCCATCCCTTACAACGCGGCGCTCATGACCCAGCGCGGGGTCGTCGTCTCTATCAATTCGGACAGCGCTGAGGAATCGCGCCACCTCAATCAGGAAGCCGCAAAGACCATGAAGTACGGCGGCATGACCGAACTAGAAGCCCTGAAAATGGTCACGCTCAATCCGGCCATCCAGCTCGGCATTGATAAGCGCGTCGGCTCCATCGACGTGGGCAAGGACGCCGACCTGATCCTTTACAACAAGCATCCGCTCAGCGTTTACGCCGTGCCGCAAAAAGTCTGGATCGACGGCCACGAATATTTCGACCGCGAGCGCGACATCGCGCAGCGCGCCGAGCTCGAAAAAGAAAAGAAGGCGCTGATCGAGAAAGAGAAGAAGGCCGAACCCGGCCAGCAGCGTCAGCCCGGGAAACAGGGCCCGCCGCGGCGTCCCCCACAGGATGGGGACTCCCCGGAGGGGATGAAACCATGAAAAACACAAAACAACTGTTGCTCATCGTCGCTGTGCTCGCACTCGCGCTCGGCCGTATCAGCGTGCTCGCACCCTCACTAGTGGCGCAATCGGCGCCGTCTTACGCCATTCGCGGCGCGAAGATCTATACCCTTGCCGGAACTCCCATCGCCAACGGCACCGTGGTCATCCAGAACGGCAAGATCACCGCGGTCGGCGCCAACGTCAGCGTGCCCGCGGGCGCGCAGACCATCGACGCCAAAGGCCTCGAGGTCTATCCCGGCATGTTCAATTCCGCCACGCAGATCGGCCTCAATGAAGTCAGCCAGGTGCCCGCCACCATCGATACCAATGAACTCGGCGACTTCAAGCCGCAACTCGTGGCTATGACCGCGGTGAATCCGGAAAGCGCGCACATTCCCGTCACACGCGCCAACGGCATCACCCACGTCCTCACCATGCCCGGTGGCGGCGTCATTCCCGGCCAGGCTTCCGTGATGTACCTTTCCGGCTGGACCGTGGACGAATTGCAACTCCGCCGCAACGCCGCCATGGTGCTGAACTGGCCAACGCTAACCCAGGGCCGCGGTGGTTTCGGCGGCTTCGGTGGCGGAGGCGGAGCGCGGCGCCCATTCACGGAAATCAAGACGGAGTATGACAACCGCATCGCGGAGATTACGGAGTGGCTGGACCGCGCGCGGCACTATGCGCAAGCCATTGAGAAAGGCAAGCCCGCGAATTTCGCGCGCGACCTCAAACTCGAAGCCCTTGTGCCGGTGATCAATGGCCAGGAGCCGGTCTTCATCATCGCCCGTTGGGCGCGTGACATCACCAATGCCGTCGAATTCTGCGAAAAGCAGAAACTGCGTCCCATCATCGCGCAGGCCGATGAGGCCTGGAAGGTGAAGGACATGCTCAAGCAGAAAAACGTGCCCGTGATCCTGCCTGCCTCACTGCGCCTGCCGTCGGACGAGGACGAACCCTACGACCGCACATTCACGCATGCGGCCGAACTCTCTGCCGCGGGCGTCAAATTCGCGTTCGGCAGCTTTGGCAACGAATTCGCCCGCCGCTTGCCGCAGCAAGCCGGCGTGGCCGTGGCCTACGGCCTCTCCCACGACGAAGCACTCAAAGCCGTAACGATTTATCCCGCGCAGATTTTCGGCCTCGATAAGCAACTCGGCACCATCGAGACCGGAAAAATCGCCAACATCATGGTCACCAATGGCGATCCGCTCGAATTAAAGACCGAAGTGAAATACCTTTTCATCAACGGGCGCCTCACCAGCCTCGACAACCACGACAAGCGCCTCTATGAGGAATACAAAAAGCGGCCGTGAAATCCGCGGCCTCGCCGCCGCATTCGTACCATTCCTGTCATTCCGAGGGCCGTCCCAAGTGCTCGGGGCGGCCCAAGGAATCCCTCCTCACGCTCCACTCTTCTCGCTGGCACACCTTTCACTACAATTCGTGTCCTGAGCCCGGCTACAATGCCGCCCGGAGGAAACATGTCAAAATCGCGCAGGCAATTCATAACGCATACATCGCTTGCCCTTCTCGGCGCGGCCGCCGGTTGCCGCGGCAAGGAGCAGAAGCCCGCCGAACCAACGCCCGGCGCGCCACCCGCATTCGGCACGGCGCCGGAGGTCGGGCCCGCAGTGTCGCCTTCCACTTTCGCCGAAGCTGAAAAACTCGTGCAAGTGGAGTTGAACTCCGCGGACCGCGCCGTTGCCGCGGGAAGCTGGCGCAGGACGATGGCCGCGCTCTACGAGCGGCGCACCGGCCCGCGCAAGATCGCGCTCGATGCCGCGCTGGCGCCATGGTCGCGCTGGGACGCGGTTCTACCCGGCGAAAAAGCCGGCCCCGACCGCGATCGCTTCATTCGCAGCAAAACCGACCCGGGCCCGCTGCCTGCAAGCGACGATGAGATTGCTTTCGCTCCGCTGACCAAACTCTCTCGTTGGATCGAGCAGCGAAAGCTCAGCTCCGAACGCCTCACCAACCTCTACCTGGCGAGGATCGAGAAATTCGATTCCAAGCTGCGCTGCATCATCACCCTCACGCGCGAACTCGCGCTTGCGCAAGCCAAGAAAGCGGATCAGGAAATCGCCGCGGGGAAATACCGCGGGCCGCTCCACGGCATCCCCTGGGGCGCGAAGGATCTGGTGGACACCGCCGGGATTCCCACCACCTACGGCGCCGAACCCTTCCGGAATCGCATCCCCGCCGCGGACGCCGCGGTCGTCCATCGTCTCCACGAAGCGGGTGCGGTGCTCCTCGCCAAACTGAGCATGGGCGCGCTGGCACTAAACGATATCTGGTTCGGTGGCCAGACCATGAATCCGTGGCTTCTCGAGGAAGGCTCATCGGGCTCGAGCGCTGGCCCAGGCGCCGCCACGTCGGCCGGACTCGTGGCGTTCTCGATCGGCAGCGAGACGGGCGGCAGCATCGTGAGCCCATCCATGCGCTGCGGGATCACGGGCTTGCGACCCACCTTCGGCCGCGTGCCTCGCACCGGCGCGATGACGCTTTGCTGGTCGCTCGATAAACTCGGCGCCATGACTCGCAGTGTCGAAGACGCGTTGCTGGTGCTGCACGCCATCTCCGGGCCGGACGCCGGCGACATCTCCAGCGTGCCGAGCCGCCTTGATTTCGACGCGGGCGCACCCGTACAAGGACTGCGTGTTGGCTTTTTTCCAAACTGGATGAAGACCGACCCCTCCACCGATGTGGACCGCGCCGCGCTGGAAACGGTTCGCAAGCTGGGCATGGTTCCCGTGGAGGTGAACATCCCCGACTGGCCCTACGATTCGCTCGACCTGATCCTCTTCGCTGAGGCCGCGGCGGCGTTCGAGGAACTCACGCTTACTCGCGGAGTGGACCAGCTGAAAATTCAGGTGCCCGACGCCTGGCCCAATATTTTCCGGCAGTCCCGCTTCCTTTCCGCAGTGGACTTCGTCCAGGCCGACCGCTTCCGGCGCAGCGTGGCCCGGGAGATGGCTCGCGTCTTCTCCCAGGTGGACCTGCTCCTCGTGCCTTCGCTGCGCGATGAAATGCTCACCATCACCAACTTCACCGGGCATCCCTCGCTCACCCTGCGCGCGGGCTTCGTCCAGGCGTCCGAGGCGCGCAGCGATTGGGCGCCGGATCCGGCCAAGCCGCTGCCGAAGTTTTCGCCGCCGCGCCGCGTGCCCCACGGCGTCACCCTGATCGGCCGGCTGTTCGATGAAGGCACGTTGGGGCGTGCCGGGCTCGCGCTCGAACGCGCCTTCGCCGTGGCCGCCGAGCGCCCGCCGGGGTTCTGACTCCGCGCCGTGTCTCTCCGGTAGGGGCCCTGCTGACAATCCGATCAGGATTGTCATCCTGAGCGAGGTCGGAATTGTGACCGACGAGGGATCCCTCTGACAATGCCACGAAGCATTGTCATCCCGAGCGAGGTCGGAATTGTGACCGACGAGGGATCTCTCTTTCACCCTCCCTTTATTTTCAACAACTTCCGGACTCTTTGGCGACCCCCCCCCCACCCCCCATGTATTCGTAAGAGTGGCAGGGTAAGGACTTA
>JBGQGH010000102.1:0-9761 GCA_041497315.1 Terriglobia bacterium
ATCGTCTGAACCGAAGATCGCCAAAGGCGCGACGAACTATCGCCTGCCCTCCCCCAGCCTCCTGCGGATGGCCGAGCGCGGCGAGAAGATGGCCGAAGACGACATGAAGGAGTGCGCGCGGGCCATCGAGCTGAAGTGTGATGAATTCGAGGTGAAGGGCCGCGTGACGCAGATCAACCCCGGCCCGGTGGTCACTACCTACGAATTCAAGCCTGAAGCGGGCATCAAGTACAGCCGCATCACCAGCCTCGCGGACGATCTCTGCCTGGCATTGCGCGCGGAGTCCATCCTGATCGAGCGCATCCCCGGGAAATCCACCATCGGAATCGAGGTGCCCAACCATCGTCGGCAGACGATCGTGCTTCGCGAGGCCATCGAGTCGCCGGACTTCGTGAACTCGCCTTCGAAGCTCACCCTCGCGATGGGTAAGGATCTGATCGGCCGCATTCGCGTGACGGACCTGGCGCAGATGCCGCACCTCCTGATCGCCGGCTCGACCGGAACGGGCAAGAGCGTATTCATCAATTCGATGATCATTTCGATGCTCTACAAGGCGACGCCGGAAGAGTTGAAGCTGGTGATGGTGGACCCCAAGCGCCTGGAGTTGAGTTTGTATGAGGACATTCCTCACCTGCTCGCGCCGGTGGTCACCGATCCAAAGGTGGCCTCGAACGTCCTGCGCAATGCAACGCGCGAGATGGAGAACCGTTTGAAGCTGCTGGCGCAGCGCGGCGTGCGCAACATTGATCAGTACAACCGCACGTTCGCCAAAGGACAATCACTTTCGCTGTTCGATGACGTGGACGAAGCAGAGCACAAACCGCTTCCCTACATCGTGATCGTCATCGACGAATTGGCGGACCTGATGATGGTGGATACGAACAAGGTGGAAGAATCCATCACTCGCCTGGCGCAAATGGCCCGCGCCGTAGGCATCCACTTGTTGCTCGCCACGCAGCGGCCGTCGGTGGACGTCATCACCGGCCTCATCAAAGCGAATTTCCCCGCGCGCATTTCCTTCCGCGTGGCCAGCAAGGTGGACTCGCGCACGATTCTCGATGCCAACGGCTCCGAATCGCTGCTGGGCCGCGGCGACATGCTCTACCTGCCCGCGGGCTCCGCGCGGCTGCATCGGATTCACGGGCCGCTGGTCACCGAGGATGAAATTGTCGCGGTGTGCGATTTCTGGCGCGCGCAGGCCAAAGCCGTTTACAACGAGAAGCTGCTCGAAGCGCCGAAAGAGGATGCGTCCGCGGGCGGCGAAGGCGGAACCTCCGAAGAAGAGGTGGACGACGACCTGTATCAGGAGGCCGTGCGCGTGGTCTGCGACATGGGCCGCGCGTCCACTTCGACGCTCCAGCGCCGCTTGCGCATCGGCTACGGCCGCGCCGCGCGTTTAATTGACATCATGGAGAAGGACGGCATCGTGGGTCCCGCCGACGGCACCAAGCCGCGCGAATTGCTGAAGACGAAGGACTGGATGAAGGAGTTCGACGAATCGCTGAAATAGGAATTTTCAGGCTTCCGGCAGAAGTTGACACTCGGATTTCGCGAATTCGCTTTCCTCCCTTCACCTTGCCTGTTCCTCGCATCCCCGGTAGAATCTCTGATTCCACCGGTGCCGGGGTAGCTCACCGGTAGAGCGCGGCCCTGAAAAGGCCGGCGTAGGCAGTTCAATTCTGCCCCCCGGCACCATTCCTCCGTGATTCGAACAGTTCTCTCCCGCAGACCTCCTCGATGTGAGACTCAAACTGCTTGTGGGAATTTCAGCGCGTTCTGAGTCAATTCTTGGCGCAAGGAGTCGCTCGATGCGCCGGCGTCTTGTCGCGCACGGGCGACAAAGCCCGTCATATTGGCCACAGCGAAGCTCAGTCCGTGGAGATTGCGCTCGGGCGGGACGCCCGGAATCGGCCGGGGGTAGCCGGACGCGTAGAAAATGGGCCCGCGGTCCGTCGCTGCGCAGCGGTAGGCTTCGCGAGGACATTCCCAGTCAAGCGCCACCGGGATCACGAACGGCAGCGACGGCCGCAATACGTATTTTTCTTCTGGCATGACGAGTATGAAGGGTGCGTCCGAGAATTTTTCGAAGCGAGCGTGGTGCGCCGCATTGAGCGAGCCCAGGCTCAGATTCACCACGTCCATCTTCTGTTCTCTGCACCATTCCAGCGCGCGAAGGAGAATTTCGATATTGGTGGAGAGCTTTCGGTCGAAAACTTTCACCGCGTAGAGGGAAGCTTCCGGGGCTTTTTCACGAATCGCCGCCGCGACCGCGGTGCCGTGGCCCAGGCGATCCACATAGTCGTCGCTTTCGCCATCGGGACCGAATGCGACGCCGCCGGCGACACCTCTGACGTGCGGGTGAGCGGCATGCACGCCGCTGTCAATCACGGCCACGCGCACACCGCGCCCGGTGCGTTCCGCGAACAGAACTCTGGGGCTCATGCGGACTCGCCTGCCGCCGTGAGCGCTTTTCTGTCGCGCAGCGATTCCGCGAAATGCCGCGCCAGCGCGCCGCCACGTGCCAGGAGTTCCGCCGGCGAGCCGGATTCGGTCACGCGCCCGTCCTCCAGCAGCACGACTTGATCGGCCAATTCCACGAGCGAGAGCCGGTGCGTGATGATGACCGCCGTGCGCCCGCGCAAGACTCCGGCCAACGTTCCTGCAAGACTTTTCTCGGTTACGGGATCGAGTGCAGCCGTCGGCTCGTCCAGAACCAATACGCGGGGCCGGCGCAGTAGGGCCCGGGCGATCGCGACGCGCTGGCGCTCGCCCGCGGAGAGAGCGAGCCCGCGTTCACCGACCATCGTGTCGTATCCCTGCGGCAGCCCGTGAATGAAGTCGTGGATGGCCGCCGCCCGCGCCGCTTCGATAATTTCCTGTTCAGTCGCTTCGGGGCGCGCATAGCAGATGTTTTCGCGGACGCTGGCGTTGAACAGGTAGGGCGTCTGCTCGACCAGCGCCACCGCCTTGCGCACGTCGGCCAGTCGTACTTCACGCAAATCGTGCCCGTCGAGATAAACTGTGCCTTCGTCCGGATCGTAGAGTCGCAGAATCAAGTCTGCGATCGTGGACTTGCCCACTCCGCTCGGACCCACTACTGCACACACGCTGCCCGCCGGAATGTGAAACGTGACGCAGTCGAGCACCGCGGCCTCGCGATCGTGCCGCAGCGTCACTCCCTCCAATGCGACTTCACCGCGCACCTCCGGTAGCACGACCGCGCCCGGGCGCTCCACCACTTCCACGGGCGTGTCGAGGAGTTCGAATACCCGGTCCAGCGACACGGCGCCGGTCACGAGGTTGGTGTAAAGCCCCATCAGATTTTGCACCGGCGCCAGCAGCCGCAGGTGGTACGCAAGGAAAGCCACGAGACCGCCGACGGTCAGTTGCTGTTGAATGACGAGGTGGCCGCCGTAAAGAAACAGGATTGCGGTCGAGAGCACAAGGATGGCTCCCGGCGCGGCTCCTGCCAGATACGATGTAAGTTGCATGGAAAGCAGCGCGTCGATAAAGCGCACGTTGCGCTTGCGAAAGCGCTCGACCTCATGGTCTTCGGCGCCGGAGGAAACAACCAGCCGCATGCCCAGCAGCGTTTCGATCAGAAAGCTGCCAATGTCCGCGCTGCGCTCGCGCAAGTCGCGCACTTGTCCGGTTAGACGCCGCTGGAAATGCCGCAGCGAGGCCACGCTCAGGGGCACGAGCGCCACGCTGACCAGAAAGAGCCGCGCGTTCAGCCACAGCATGATAGCCACGCTGCCCACCAGAAAGACCACGTTGGCCAGCAGCCCCAGCACGCTATCGGCGGAGATGCGCTGCACCTCGCCGATGTCGTTGTTGATGCGTGAGACGATGTCGCCCATCGGCCGGCGCGCGTAAAACCGCGGCGAAAGCCGCTGCAGGTGCCGGTACACCGCCAGACGCATGTCGAATAGCACTTCAGCCGAAGTTTTCACATAGCGGTAGCTGGCCAGGATGTTCAACGCGAACGAAAGAACGGTGACGCCGACCATGAGCGCAGCCACTTCCAGCAACATCTGGGAATTACGCCGCAGCAGCGCTTCATCAATCAGCAATTTCGAGATGTAGGGCTGGCTGAGTCCGAGAAGCGTGGACGCGAGGCTGACTACGATGACGAGGATCAGCCGTCTCCAGTACGGAGCGATGTAGGCGAACGCGCGCCGGTACTGAGAGAAGAGAAAGGAACGCGAGTCAGAGGCTTGCGAGGCCACCGTTCAACCGATCACTGCCCTCTGGCGGGGACCGAAGCAGCAGAACCAGCAGGCACGATTACCAGATCTGTGGTCAAATCCGTGTTCAGCTCGATGGTTTTCTTCAACTCCAGCGTGGCAGTGTCATAGACATCAATCCGGGCCGTCGAACCGTGAATGTAAATCTGCTTTCCGTCGCCCGAAAGCGCAAAATCGAAGCTGATCGGCGCGGGAAATTCGCTCCGCCTCACCAGCTTGCGGGTGTCCATATCGAAGGCCCACAACTCGGCACGCATGTTGCCCTCTCCGCCGAAGAGCGTCACAGTATAGCCGGTCTTGCGGTCGGGGGTCAGCCGCAGCCCGTACATTCCAGCATAGACGCTGGGGCCCACCGGAGTGAAATCAAACGTTCGCTTTGTCAGGTCCACCCGGGCGATGCCGAAAATCTCGCGGTGCACGACCGGATCCGTGGCGTTGAAGAGCGCGGTCACGATTCCGGGCTCGTCGTGAGGATCGCTGGACGGTCCCACGCGCAGCGTCTCCATCCAGGGCAGCATCGGCTTGGACAACTCGATTTTGTCCACCTGCTTGAAGTCCTGCGTATCGTAGATGTAGACGCTGTCCCGGAAAACAAACAGGAATTTACCGTCCGGTGAGACGCGGTAGCTGGCGAACAGATTGAAGACGTTGTCCATGTCCTTCGGAAAATCCACGGTCTTCACGATTTTTTTCTGCGCCAGGTCCACGACGCCGAATTTCGGCTTTTCGATTGTGAAGCGGTCCAGCTGTTTCTCTCGTGCAGTAAACGTGATGTAAATGAAGCGATCCTGCGGGTCGGGAGCAAACCCCTGAACCCAAAGTCTGCGGTTTCCCTCACTCAAGAAAAAATGATTGATCACCTTGCGTGTCGCCAGGTCCACCACCTCGACGCCGTTCTCTTTCACCGTGTACACGTAAAGTTTTTTCTTGTCCACGGACAACACCAGTCTCCGCGGGAGGCCGGTCTCAAGCTTGATCTCGTCCAGCACTTGCATCGTGGCCTCGTCCATCACCACGATTTTCCCCGGCAGCGCTCCGGCATAGATCAGATTCCCGGCCTGCGCCGTCGGCGCCTGCGCGTGAGCCGGCACGGAGGCGCAAAGGCACAGGGCAATCGCACAGGTCGACATCAAAAGCCGCGAAGTTCCCTTCCCGCGCTCCCCAGGTTCCATTTGTTTTCTCAAACGCATCACGGAAACACCAGATCGATATTCCGCCAGTCTTTTGTCGCGCTGGCGCATTTGCTGGTCCAATCCGGATAATTATTCAGTCCATCGGGGACCTGCGCCGGCCAGAAGCAGCTCATGTAGCAGTCGTACAGGTCGCGCTCGATCGGTTGGCAGAGCCCTGCAGGGCTGCCCGTCGAGTCCACTTCCCAGCCCGGCGAAAAGACGAGCGAGCAGCCCATGGGAACGTGCGGCCGGCGCGACGGCCCGTCCTGCATGGCGAAAATGTCGTCCTGTTCCAAGAACGCCTGCACGCGCTGCGCTTTCTGATTGACGGCCCGGAGATGTTTCATATCTCTTTCCTTTCGTCAAAATGCCGAAGGAAATTTGGATTGCGCGCGGCAATTTCGCCGTACACGCGCAAGCAAACGTCGGTCCAGCCGCGAATCCATTCGCAATAGTGCAGGTTCGCGTGGCCCGTGTCGCCGTAGCGCACGAAAGCCTCGTGGTAGCAGCCGCCCGAGCACACCGGACGCGCCCAGCAGGTATGACATTCAATCTTCTTGCTGATGTGCCCACGCTCGAGAAAATCGGCCTGCTTTGCGCCGTCCACGCCCGTCGAAATGTGTCCAAGCTTGTGACGATCCGAATCCACAAAGCGGTGGCACGGCGCGATGTCGCCGGAGGGACCTACGCCCAAAAGTCCCAGCGAAGCGCCGCAAGGATGGGCCTTGCTGATGCCGTGGTGCAGTTCCTGCAGCGTGTCGCTCACGTTTGAGAACGCATGGTGCCGGTTCGCCAGTGCGCATTCGAGATACTCTTCGGCCAGTCGCGTGAACTGCGCCAGCACGACGTCTAAGCCTCCGCCGCCGATGGCGTAGAGGCGAACTGGCGCGGTAGTCACCGGCGCGAACCCCACTTCGTGAAATCCCAGGTCCTGCGTCAGATGGCGGAAAATCTTCAAGACGTCCACGACTTGAGAGGTCAGGGTGACGCGCGCGGCGATGGGCCGGCTCTTGTGCCGAGCGAGCAATTCCTTCACCTTCGGCGCGATCACGTCGTACGTGCCGCGACCGTTGTGGAAGACGCGGAGCTGGTCGTTCAATTCCTTCGGCCCGTCAATGCTGATCGTGACCCCCACCTCATTCTCAGCGAGGTACTCGATGATTTTGGGCGTCAGCAGCGTCGCGTTGGTCGTCAGGCTGAACTGAATCGTCTTGCCGCACACCCGCGCGCGTTCCCGAGAGTATTCGATCGTTTCGCGCACCACCGCAAAATTGATCAGCGTCTCGCCGCCGAAGAACGTGAGGTTCACCTTCGAACGCCCCGGAGAATTCTCCAGCAGGTAATCCACGGCGGCCTTCGCCGTCTCCTGGGTCATGTACTTCGGCTTTCCCTCGGGATTGCCCACGCGGTCTTCGCCGAATTCATAACAATACTTGCAGGAGAGATTGCACTGGTTGGTGACGTTGATCACCAGCGTTTGCAGCGGGAACGGCAGGGGGACCTTCTCCATGGGCTCCGCGGCGGCTTCACCTTCGCTGATGGCATGTGCGCGTTGCAGTTCTCGGACAGCATCTTCGGCGTCGGCACTCGAATACCCCTTCGCTGCCATTTCGGTGAGTAGAGTTTCTTCGCTGCGCTCGCCTGCCTCAAGCAGACCGATCACCGCCGAGGAAATCTCGTCGAGCGCAAAGATCGCACCGCTGGGCACAAGATACAAAAACTCCTGTCCGCCGCCGCGGAAGCGGTGGAATTCGCCCAGCCGGTAATTGGTCGCGGCCACCGGACTCATCGCGCCACCTCGGCCTGATCCCAACGAATGTAGAGCGGCACGGTCACGATCAGGTGGCCCTTGGCGGTGAGCGGCTTTGCGCCCTTGTCCGCGCCCGCGGCGTCTTTGCCCTTGTACGTGGCCACCACCCAGACATCGCCGTAATTATTTCGGCTGAATTTCCGCTTGGGATTTGGCCCTTCGAGCGCCGGCGTGAAGAGGCCGTGCGAATCGAGCTGACCGACGAAATCTTTGTCGTCGTCGCCAATCGTCGAATAAAATTCCTCGACGGACCATTCCACATCCACCGCGCCCAGATTGACGTCGTCCGCGGTGCGTTCCTTGTCGTCGGGCCCGCGGTTGAAGGCGATGGCGTCGAATTGCTGCATCCCCTTCGGATGGCTGGCGCCGCCGAGCCGCGCCATCCCCGCATCAGGAATCACCTTTATGTAGTCCACTCGATCGTAAACCGCGTACGCCGCCTGAAGCACCGAGCGCCGCACCGCGACGTCGCGCATCCCCAGGATCGCGTCCTTGGCCACGTCCACCTCGACCGCGGCGCGGTCCGCGGACTTGCTGATGACGCGCCTCACCGCCACTCCCGCGCCAAAATCCAAATCGGCAGGCGCGAGATCGGTGGGCAATCGGTCGCCGAAAATCACCACGCGCTCGCCGGTTGAGCCGGTGCGCAGCACGCTGTGGTCCAGGCCGATCACCGTCGGATCGGTTCCGGCCAGGCGCATAGTCACGTCGATTCCGAATTCGTCGTAAGCGCCCCAGAACCACCGGCCTTCCATCTGGTTCTGGTCACGCGCCACCATCATCACCTCGCGCAGTTCTGGCGCGCTGCCGGCATCCTGTCTGGTCGAGCGCCCGCGCCAGGCGTGGCCGGTGTAAACAATGCTGCGGCCCGCGCGCGTCACCGTGGCGCCTGTCTTAGCGTAGAAAAGTTTCGCCTTGGTGGTGAATTCGTCCTCGGCGCCGGAACGCTCAATCGTCATTTCGCCAAAAACTCGGCCGCGTCCCGGCTCGGATCCCGAAATCAGCCAGCGCCCCGCGAGCTTCGGCGCGCGCATGCCTGCCCGCCACGCGCTCCATTCGGGCGTCTGCAGCGGATACTTTTTCGCAATGTATTCAATCGCGCGCTCCACCGGGTGGCGAGTGTCCGCGCCGGGCGCCGGAGGCGGCGAATTCGGCCGCGGCGGCGGTCGTCGAAATGCGGTGAACTCCGACACCGGGTAGTAGCCCTCGTGCATGTTCACGAGGAGGTCCCACTCCTCCTTCGAACGCCGCCAGGACGCCGCGCGGCCTAGAATGTGGCAGGAGACGCAGGCGTCGCGCACATAGTCCTCGGGAATAGTCTCGTCGAGCATCCGCCGCTCCGCCACGTACGCCACCGGGCGCGCTTCTTCCGGCGCGAGGCCATGCTGATTGCTCAAATATTTCAGGATGGCTCGCGCGTCTTCCGGTTTGAGGTCCACGCCGTTCAAGCGCACCATGCGCTTGATGGCTTCCTCCCAACCTTCCGGAGTTGTGCGTTCCCATGAAATGCGGCTCAAGTTGCCCTTCTCATCTTTCAGATGGCAGGCGCCGCACTTTTCTTCCACCAGAGCGCTGGTAACGGGAAAGCCCGGTTCGCTCGGCTCTTTCGGCTTCTCGGCTTCAGTTTTTTTCTCCTGCCCCGCGGTGGGAGTGGCCGGAGCTTGAGTCTGTGCGAGGAAGATCGGAAGGGCAAAAAAGGACGCGGCAGCAACGAGAAAAAGAGGCAGGGGCAAGCCTGCCCCACGCGCATTCGCGCAATTGTTGGCCCGGGTCAAAGGGGAACGCCCAATTCGCAGATTAGGAAAACAAAACTTCGTGCGCAAGTCAAGCAGAATGGCGCACCCCTCCCGAACTTGCCGCCGCATGGCGCAGAATGCCTCTGGCCAACAGGAACGAAAGTGCGCCGAGAAACGCGGGCATTTCGACCGGCGGACTTGTGCGGTTATACGCTTCGAAGAGGCTGGCGACGTCCTGATGCGCCGGCGCCAGGTCCGTCAGGCGTACAAGATTCACGTGTTCGAGGTAGCGCAGTCCGCCCGGCAGGCTCGGTGAGACCAAGGCATCTTCCAGGACCACTTCACGGCCGACAATTTCCGGCCGCTTCTCTCTGCGAACATCGGGAGCAGATTCGAGACGCAGCTCGCTGCTCTTCTTAAGCTTCTCCAGGACCGCTTGCACCCGGGGATCACGTTTCCAGTAACCATCTTCCAGATCTTCTTCCGGCGCGTCCGCGCGGACCGCGGCGCGCGTCTCCCAGAAACGATGCTTGTGTGCTGCTGCGGCCTGCCGGAAATACTCCGCCGCCTGACGCACAGAACCTGCATACATTTTGCCTTCGCGTTCGGAAAAGTACTCGAGCCCCACCGCCGCCATTCCCGGGCGCTGCAGGCACGTATTCACCACCACAGCCGCAGTCCACGCCGAGGCCAGCGCCTTTTTCACACCGAAGGATGAGAGCGGCTCAATGAACGACGCCGCGTCGCCCACCAGGAGGAATCGCGGGCCAGCAAAGGTGTCTGCCGAGTAGAGAGA
>JBGQGH010000103.1:0-9702 GCA_041497315.1 Terriglobia bacterium
CTTCGACGCCGAGAAACGCTCCGCCATTCATTGTCGCGGCCAGTGGCTGCGCGCCGCCCATACCGCCCATGCCGCCGCTGACGACGAGTTTGCCGGCGAGATCGCCGCCAAAATGTTTCCGCGCCGCGGCGGCAAACGTTTCGTAGGTGCCCTGCAAGATTCCCTGCGTGCCGATGTAAATCCAGCTCCCCGCGGTCATCTGGCCGTACATCATCAGGCCCGCGCGCTCGAGTTCGTCGAACTGTTTCCAATTGCTCCAGTGGCCGACGAGGTTTGAATTGGCGATGAGAACGCGCGGCGCGTATTCGTGCGTGCGGAAAATCCCTACGGGCTTGCCGGACTGCACCAGAAGAGTTTCGTCGTTCTCCAGTTCTCGCAGGGACTTCACGATGGCGTGAAAGCAGGCCCAATTCCGCGCCGCCTTGCCCCGCCCGCCGTACACGATCAAGTCTTCGGGCTTTTCCGCGACCTCGGGGTCAAGGTTGTTCATCAACATGCGCAGCGCGGCTTCCTGCTGCCAGCCTTTGCAGGAAATCGTGGTGCCGCGCGGCGCGCGCACCGCTTGATAGGCAGCGGGTTCGGAGGTGAGCTTGGACATCGGCAAGTTCCCCGGCGACATCTTAACGCAGAGAGGAATTGTTTGCAGCTTCGACGCGAAAACCGCAGTTCCATTGCGCCGCCTCATCAGGTGGGGTAAATTCGCGATGAATTGTTTATGGCTTATCCCTCCATCCCGCAGTGCTTCCTCGAAGCGGTAGACCGCTTCCGGCAGCCGCGCGCGCAAATTTACAATGCGGGCGATCGCTGGGAGTCCGTCTCGGCGGAAGAGACGCTGCGCCGCGTTGCCGGCCTTTCCGAGGCGCTGCGGGAACTCGGCGTGCGCGAAGGTGACCGCGTCGGACTCTTCTCGCCGAACCGGCCGGAGTGGGCGGTGTCGGACTACGCCATCCTGGGGCTGGGCGCGGTAAGCGTGCCGATTTATTTTCGAGAATCTCCCGACCGGATGGTTTACATCCTGAACCACTCGGGGGCGAAGGTGGTGATTGTCGCGGGAGAGGAGCAGATCCGGCGATTCCAGGGCGTTCGCGAGAGACTGGAGCACGTGGAGCAAGTCATTGTCGCGGGCGCGCCAGCCGAACTCGATCCGGATCTGCTGCGCTACGAACCGTTGGTCGCGCGCGTGAGCGAAGAATCGGTCGTTGCCTATCGCGGGCGCGCCGCCGCAATCAAGGAAGGCCAACTGGCCAGCATCATCTATACCTCCGGCACCACGGGCGAGCCCAAGGGCGTGATGCTGACCCACGCGAATTTCAGTTCCAACGCGACGGACTCCGTTTTCGGCCTGAACTACGGTGTGGACGACGTTGCGCTCGAATTCCTTCCGCTCTCGCACGTCTATGAACGGATCATGGGCTACGGCTACATGATTCGCGGCGTGGCTATCGCCTACGTCGAGAACATGGAGCAGGTGCCGCAGGCGCTGTTGGAAGTGCGGCCCACCTTGTTTGCCTCGGTGCCGCGGTTCTGGGAGAAGTTCTACGCCACGATGATGGACAAAGGACGCGCGGCCGGGGGAGTGCGCAGCAAGATCTTCGCCTGGGCGATCCGCGTGGCCGCGGAGGCCGCCCCGTGGCGCGCCCACGGACGGAGCGTGTCGCCGCTGGTGAAGGCGAAATGGTTCGTCGCCAATTGGTTGGTCTATCCCAAAATCCGCGCCGGACTCGGCGGGCGCGTGCGTTCCGTATCGGCCGGCAGCGCGCCGCTGGCAAGAGAACTCGGAGAATTCTTCTGGTCCATCGGCGTTGACATCTATCAAGGCTACGGCCTCACGGAAACTTCGCCTGTGGTTTCGACAAATTACCCGGGGCACAACAAGGTGGGCACGGTCGGCCCCATCATTCCCAACGTGGAGGCGCGCATCGCCGAAGACGGCGAAATTCTGGTGCGCGGCCCAAACGTGATGCGCGGCTACTACCTGAAGCCGGAGGAAACACGCGCGGTGCTTTCCGCCGACGGCTGGCTGCGCACGGGCGACATCGGCATTCTGGATGCCGACGGCTATCTTTCAATCACCGACCGAAAGAAAGAACTCATCAAGACCGCGGCGGGGAAGTTTGTCGCACCGCAGCCGATTGAGAATTGCCTGAAGTCCAGCTCGTACATCGCCAGCGCCGTGGTGGTGGGCGACAAACGGAAATTCATCTGCGCGCTCATCGTACCGGATTTCGCTGCGGTGCAATCGCGAGCGAGCGAGATGGGTTTGCAGTTTTCTTCACACGCCGAGCTGGCCGGGCATCCGTGGGTGCACGAACTACTCACGGGCGAAGTCCAGCGGCTGACCACGCACCTGGCGCAGTATGAAGGAATCAAGCGATTCGCGGTCCTCGACCACGATTTCAGCTACGACGGCGGCGAGTTGACGCACACATTGAAGCTGAAGCGCCGCGTGATCGAGCAGCAATACTCCGACGTCATCGAGCAGCTCTACGCCGACGTGGAAGAGCCGCGCCCGGCGCCGCTGACCTAACTCATCGAATTTGGGCGCGCAGCATGGGGGGGTTACAATGGCCGCGGGGGCAGGGAGCGTCAGATGGAAGATCAACTGGTCATCAACGGCCGGGCATTTCGCTCGCGGCTGATTGTGGGCACGGGGAAATACCGCAGCTTGCAGGAAATGGTGCGGGCGCACGAGGCCTCCGGCGCGGAGATGGTTACGGTGGCGGTGCGCCGTGTGAATTTGACCGATCGCACCAAGGAATCTCTGCTCGATTACATTGACCGCAAGAAATTCTTCATCCTGCCGAATACAGCTGGCTGCTACACCGCCGACGAAGCCATTCGCGCGGCGCGTCTGGGGCGCGAAGTGGGACTTTCGGAATGGGTGAAGCTCGAAGTAATCGGCGACCAGCAGACGCTTTTTCCGGACACCGAGCAGCTCCTCGAGGCTACGCGGACCTTGGTGAAGGAAGGATTTGTCGTCCTGCCTTACACGAATGACGATCTGATTGTGGCGCGCAAATTGATTGATGTGGGGGCAGCGGCAGTCATGCCGCTAGGCGCGCCGATTGGCTCCGGCATGGGGATTCAGAACGCGGCAAACATCCGCATCCTGCGCGAACGCATCACCGAGGTGCCGTTGATCCTCGATGCGGGCGTGGGAACGGCTTCCGACGCGACGGTGGCGATGGAGCTGGGCGCCGATGGGGTGCTGATGAATACTGCGATCGCCGAGGCGCAGGATGCCGTGTTGATGGCCGAAGCCATGCGCGACGCGGTGGGCGCGGGGCGCAAAGCCTTTCTCGCCGGGCGCATTCCCAAGAAACTCTACGCCACCGCTTCGAGTCCGCTCAGCGGCGTCGTTCGCTAGGCGGCAAACGCCTCGGCTGCGCCATTAAGTATGCGAATTAGCGTTTCAGGCTAGCTGACCAATTCAGCACGAGCGTCACCGGTGACGGATTCTCTTCTTTTTGCACCAGCACCAGGAAGCGCCGGCCGTCTTTGGTGGGATCAAAGCGTCCGCCGAGACCGCCGAGCACGCGAACCGGGAAGAGTGGCCGCGGCGCGTCGTACTCCAGTGTGGAACCTTTCTCGCGGATGCTGATGCTCATCATCCGTTGGTCGGGAGACAAGTAGTAAAGCTCTTTCCCATCCGCGCTCCAGCACGGCCAGTCCCCTCCGCCCACGGAAACCTGCCACTTGCCACCCGCGACCGGGAACGGGATAACGTAAATCTCATTGCGACCGGATTCGTTCGAACGATAAGCAACCCAGCGGCCGTTCGGTGAAAACCGCGAGTAAGCATCATCCGAAGCGGATTGAATCAGCGGAATAGGTTTCCGCTCGCCCTCCATGGGCAGCACCCAGAGGCTTCCGCCCGCTTTTTGCTTGGGGTCGAGTTCCGTGTAGCTGATAAATTGCCCGTCCCTGGACCAGTCCTGGGCGATCACATCGCCCTTGGTTTGCAAGAGAGGCTGAGCCTGCCCCGCGCCGCTGGCCGGTTTGATGTACAACGCGAAATGCTGCGCGCCGCTGCGAGTGCCGAATACGATGGACCGGCTGTCGGTGGACCAGACGGGCCCCACATCATCGCTGAGATCGAAGGTAAATCGACGAGAGGCGTTGCGCGTGAGGTCGTAGAGCCAAATCGTGTTCCCGCGGCTCTGCGCTTCCTGCAACTCGACGGCGACAGACTGGCCGTCCGGCGACATGCGCATGCTCCAGAAACGATCGATGGTACCCACGGCTCCGAGCGGTTGGCCGTCGCGGCTGAACCAGCGGAGCTGGCTGCCCTGGAAGAAGCCGCCGCGACGGAACACCAGGACGCTTCCGGACTCGGCCACACTGTAGTGCGCATACTCGAGGACGTTCACACCGATTTGATCGGCCACCTGAATGGGGTTTCCCGTGAGCTTGAGGCTGTCCGCGTCGAACCGCTGGGCAAGAAGAGCGCGGTCGCGGGTGAAGACGAGGTAACCCGGCGCCGCGTAAGCCGCCCCGTACCCGCTGCGGACGAGGAATTCATTTGTCTTGCCGTCTAATGACCGAGCGTAAATCCCGGTGTTATCGGAGGACGAGCTGTAAACGAAATAGAGGAACTTCTTGCCGCCGGGAAGGAAAGACGGCCAGCGATGGGAAATCTCGCCCTTCGTAGAATCGAGTTGAGTGACGGGTTCAGCCTGGCCGCCGCCCGCGGGCATTCGCTGCAGCGGGAGTCCATACGACGGCGCGAAAAGAATCACGTCGTCGGGACTCCACGATGCGCCGCGGCCCGTGGGGGCATCGGCTAGAGTCTGCACTGGTCCGCCCGAAGCCGGAATTCGTTTCAACTTTCCATCCGCGAAAAAGCCGATGTCCTGGTTGTTGGGCGACCAGAAGGGAAACGCAGCTCCATCGGTGCCGGCGAGTGGCCGCGCGGAGAGTCCTTCGAGCGAACGCACCCAAAGCTGGCCCTGCTCATTTTTCCAGCCGACAAACGCGAGACTCCGGCCGTCGGGAGAGACGGCGACCGCGCCAATCGTCGTGCCCTCGGGGGGAACGAATTCGGAGAAGACGGCCTGTTGCGGCGGGCGCGACTGGCGAATGTAATGAAGGGTGATGAGAACGCCGGCAATCAAAAAGATCGCAGCGACGCCCCAGGCGACGCGTTCGCGCAGGCGGTATCGCGGCGCGGCGCCCCGGCGCATCGCGCGGCCCGCGACGGCGTCGGATGGACTCGAGCCGCTGAGCGCGGTCTGAAGATCGAACGCCAGATCGCGAGCGGACTGAAAACGCTCCTCGGGGTTTTTCTCCAGACAGTGGAGTACGACGCGTTCGAGCCCGGGCGGAATTTCCAGGCGCTGGCCGCTCAGTTCCGGCGGATCTTCGCGCAGGATGGCGGTCATGGTTTCCGCGGCGGTTTCGCGCTTGAACGCGCGCTGGCCGGTGAGCATTTCGTAAAAGACGCAGCCGAAAGAAAAGACGTCGACGCGATGATCAGTTGGATCGCCACGGACTTGTTCGGGCGACATGTAGCCGACCGTGCCGATCAGCGTGCCGGAATCGAAATCGTGCGGAAGCGTGGGGGAACTTGCGTCGTCGCGGCCCTGTCCGGGGACGGGCTGCTGCGAGGCGAGGCCGAAGTCCAAGAGCTTGACGCGGCCTTCGCTGGTTAGGAAAACATTTTCGGGCTTGAGGTCGCGGTGGACGATGCCCTTGGAGTGGGCCGCGGCCAGGGCGCCGGCAATTTGAATCGCGTAGTCCGCGGCCTTGCGCACGGGCACCGAGCCTTGCTTCACCCGTTCGCGAAGCGTCTCGCCCTGGAGCAATTCCATGACGGCGTAAACCGTGGAGCCGCTCTCTCCAAATTCGTGGATGGCGAGGATGTTGGGGTGCGAAAGCGCGGCAACGGCTTGAGCTTCTCGTTCGAAGAGAGCAAGGGCATTCCGGTCGGCAGACAGCCGCTCGGGAAGGACTTTGATGGCGACCTCGCGGCCGAGCTTAGTGTCGCGGGCGCGGTAAACTTCGCCCATCCCGCCCGCGCCGAGCACGCCGGTAATCTCGTAGGCCCCGAGGCGAGTGCCGTTCGCAAGTCTCATGTGCTGCCGTTCGCCGGTAGGTGCATGCCGACCTTGCAGGGATTCTACCAGCAACTGGCGGAGCGGTGGAAATTGGAGTTGGTGAGGGGAGCGCGGTGAGCGTGGAGAGGAAAGAATGGCATTGCCGGCGGACAGGGAGTAGAATCCCCGAATCTCACCCAGCAGGAGGTATCCATGGCAACACCAGCCCCAATTCCAGGCGGGGTGCTACCCGCGTGGTCCAAGACTCCGTTTGCAGGACAATATGTCAACTCGGTGGCAACATCCGCCGACGGCAGCATCAACGTCGCCGGCACGTACTTCCTCGGTTATGGTCCTTCCTCGAGCCAGGGCTCGACGCCGCCTCCCCCGTTCACCGTGGGGATTCTCGCGTGGGATGCGAACGGCAATCAGCTCTGGGAAAACGACATCAAGAATGTGACCGAAGGAGTGTACTGGGTCGCCGTGTCGCGCGATGGGTCGACAGCGGCCGGCGGCGGACTGATCTCCACTGGCAACGGATTCGTGTATGCCTACGATGCGAAAGGGAACTCACTGCTCTCGGCCAGTGTGAAAGCGCGGACGAACATGGTCGCGCTCTCCGCCAACGGAAAGTACCTCGTCGCGGCAGCGGATCAGCTCTACCTTTACACCAACAAGGGCTCGGGATTCGGAGCGCCCTCGATCCTATCTCTGAGCTTCACGAACTCGCCCGACGACTACGTCGTGGCCGCGGGGATCTCCTCCGATGGCAGCACGATTGTTGCTTCCACTGCCTCGGGCTTCGTGGTGCTGGTGCCGAACAACAATGGCACGCTCGGCACGCCTTCTTACTGGCAGGTACCGAACGGCTCGATCCACTGGGCGGCGATTTCCGCGGACGGCTCCGCCTTTGCCGCCGCGGGGACGGTTAAGAATCAGATGAGCGACGCTGACATCGGCATGGTTTTCTATTTCAAGACGGCGGATTTCCCGGCGTCTCAGGAGCCGAATTGGAGCATGCCTCTGCCGGCCTGCCAAAATTGCCGCTGCGTGGCGATCCGCGACGACGGCGAGGTGGTGACCGCCGTGGGCAGCCTGGCCACTCCGACCGAGACGGCCACAGGCGGGTTGTTCCTGTTCGAAGACAACAACGGGGAACCGCTGCAGGCCTGGACGCAGCCGACTGTGCGCGCTCCGAACAGCACGTCCCTGGACAGCGCAGGGAATTACGTCACGGCCGCCGATGGATACCCGGATGCTTCTCCGGGGAAACCCTCGCCCGGCTATTTCTATCTCTACGACTCCGCGGGAAACCTTAAGTGGTCGTACCAGACGAACAACATGAGCTGGCCGATGCAGATTACCGCGAACGCCAACGCCGTCTTCGCCGGGAGCGACGACTCCTCGGTCTACTATTTCACTGCGGGGCTTTCGGGGAAGTAGCTCGGGCCACGAAAACAAAGATCTAGTTGACGGGGCGTCCGCTTCGCGCGGGCGCCCCTTGCATTTAGAGCGTCTTGAACAGGAAATGCCAGGTTACATCCACCAGGGCGTGGACCAAAGCGGCAGGGAAGAGCGATCCGGTCTTGCGCCACGCCCGGCCGTAAAATAATCCGGCAATCGTCGCGAGCAGGACATACCGCCAGTTCGGAAAATGGCCGTTGGGGATGTGCGCGAGGCCGAAGAGCGTTGAAGCGATCATCCAGCCGGCGTTTTCACTGCGCGTCGTGCGCGAGAGAATGTTCTGGAGCAGGCCACGGAACACAAACTCCTCCGGCCAGGCGGTGAAGAGCAAAATTCCTAGGCCCACAAATGGCAACGTCCTGGCTTGTGACCAATGCGGTTCGAAGCGGATAAATCCGATCGATTCGCCCAGAGGAATCACCAGCGCGGCAGTGACCAGAAAATTGAACGCCACCTGAAAGGTCCAGCCACGTCCCCAGCCGATGGAGTAGCCGACGCCGTCCAGCCGCCGCACGGAGAGAAACGCGATCATGCCCACGGCGAGCGCCACGAGGATAGTCAAGATGTAGCTGAACTGCGCGTCCGGGTACGGCCACAAGTGATGCGCGAGCCAGCGGAACTTTACCGGAAGCCAGATGGCCAGCATCGCGGCGTAATCCTGCCAACGGCCCGGCGGCGCTTTCGCGCACGAGGCGGTCAGAGCCACGGGCAGCGCGACGTAGCCGGTGACGAGTGCCACGCGCCACCACAGAAAACTGTTTGTTCCCAGCGCGTAAATCAGGTATGCAGACACAGGCAGGAGCGCGAGCAGTGTCGTGCCCGGTCCGCCCAGAGTTGTGGCCAATTTGTCGGCTGCGCCGCCGGACGCCGGAAGAATCTGCGCGGCCAGCAGCAGCGCGAAAACGGCGGCTGTGATCGCGAAGCTGCGCCCGCCGTAGCCGAGCGACGCGGCATAGATGGTCGCAGCAAGAGACAACACGGCCCAGACGAGCAACGCGGCGATGAGAGGGAGCGGGCGAACGTTGGACACGGCGCGCTAGTGTAACGCACACAGATGGCGGATAAAACGAAACAGCGGCTGGCGTACATTGACTGGATGCGCGGCCTGGCGTGCGTGCTGATGTTTCAAACGCACTGCTACGACTCGTGGCTGGGGGGCGAAGCGCGCAACGGCAAGTTCATCAAGTGGTCGCAGCTCGGAGGCACGCTGCCCGCGCCGCTTTTCCTTTTCCTTGCGGGGATCTCGTTCGCGATGGTGACCGACAAGTTGCGACAGCGCGGGGTGGGCGCGAACAAAATCTCGCGCACCACCATCCGCCGCGGCGCGGAGATCTTCGGCCTCGGCCTGCTCTTCCGGGTGCAGGAATTTCTACTTGGCCAGCCCCGGGCGCCGTGGACGGATTTGCTACGCGTGGATGTGCTGAACATCATCGGATTTTCGATGGTGCTGATGGGAATCGTTTGCCGCGCGGCCGCCGGGGACACGCAAGCACCCCTGCCGGCCGGTGCCGCAACGAATCCCGGGCGTGTGCGGACGATTATCGCAGCGGTGTTGGCTGGCGCAGCTATCGCGCTCGTCACCCCGCCGCTGTGGACCACGTGGCGTCCCCGCATTCTGCCGTGGTTCCTCGGGTCCTATATCAACGGCGTGCACACATTCGACAAACCGCAGCCGTGGCTGTTCCCGCTCTTTCCTTGGAGCGCGTTTGCGTTCGCGGGGCTGGCCGTCGGACTGCTGCTGCTCAGCGATTGGGCGCGCCGCAACGAAGGCCGGGCGCTGGCCCTCGCAGGGTTCGGCGGCGTGGCACTCTATGAGCTGGGGCTGTTTCTTGACGCGCGGCCGCGGCAGCTCTACGCGGTTTACGATTTCTGGCACACCAGCCCGAACTTTTTTCTCTGTCGAGTCGGGATCCTGCTCGTGATTTTGTTCGGGAGTTACGCTTGGTGCCGCTGGGGAGCGGGGCAGTGGGGCTTCAGTCCGATGATCCAGCTCGGTCAGACGTCGCTGCTCGTCTACTGGGTGCACATCGAATTTGTGTACGGAGGCTTCTCGATCCTGCCGAAACGCTCGGTGGGCGTGGCGACTGCGACGTGGGGCCTGCTGGCAATCACGGTGGCGATGCTGCTGCTCTCCATCGCGCGGACGCGCCTCAAGGGTAAGAATCTCTTGGAGCTTCTCCCCTGGCGCCGGTCTCGGCGCGAA
>JBGQGH010000104.1:0-9603 GCA_041497315.1 Terriglobia bacterium
CAGGGCCAATCCACTCGCTCGTAGATTTGCGTCGCGAGGTCGCGGACTTCCGCGTCGTCGAAATGTGTCCGGCAGGAGAGCACTCCGCAGAGGAGGAGAGCTGTATCGATCGAGGAAATCTCGGACTTGAACTCTCGATCGGCCGTATGCATGTTCATCCAGTGATAAAAAAACCCGTGCTGATGCTGTGCCCGTTTGGCGAAAAACCTGAGTGTGGAGCGAACTCGCTCTTTCAGTCTCTTGGATGGCAACCATCCGCGTTGATCCGCGACGCAAAGCGCCGTAAGACCGAAACCCGTCGCAGCTATGCTGGCAACTTCGCGCAGATCCGGCCCATTCCTTTGACTGCGGTCTTTCACCAACCCGAGGAAAGGATCCGCCTGCTCCCAGAAGAACAAGAAACATGCTCTCTCCAAATCGTCGAGGAACTGATCGTCGACGGAGGAAAGTTTCCAAAGCTCCTCTCTTGGAGAAAACGGACGCTTGAGGGGTGAGATTGAATCAGCCTGCGAAGCCATGGCGCTGAGCGCATAACCAAGTGCCACGCTGCTGAGCGCTCCCAGGAATTCGCGGCGAGAGCGGCGACTCTCCCTCAGCGATTCTGTATCGTTTGTAGCGTGGTCTTCCATGCTCACTTCCGAGAACCGCGTGAGAGTTGATCGCCGGGCCTACCGACAGTGATGAGCCACGCACCGGCGCGGAAGCGACTCATCACTTCACCTCGCTCGATTCGCTCCACCCCTCCCGGGCGGAGCGGGAAGGACCGCTCTCCATTCTATACCGAGTCACTTCGACTCTCGAACGAGGGCGGAAGTAGACTGACCTGTGCGGGGATGAAAGATGCGGCAGCCTCGACCTCGGGGCAATCAGAGCAACTGCGGAGAAGATCAAGAGCTTGCCGTGGGTGGGAACTAACAGGTAAGGGAGCCGGCCGCCCACAAACTTGTATTTTTGGGCGCGCCAGAAATCGCCCGCTGAGCCGTCCGTTTGCTTGACCCCGTTTCTACCGTGATCTCGCGCCAGGAGCGCCCCTGCGCGCGCAGGTTGGCAATTCTGGCGCTGCCCACGCCAACTCGCGGCCTTCCTAGCTGTCTTCCTTTGGCCCTAGTATTCCGCAGTACTGCCTTCACGCGCTCTTGAATCAGTGATCGTTCGAACTCAGCCATGCCGCCGATGATTTGGGTTAGGAGTCGGCCGGCGGGGCTGCTCAGGTCTAGGTTGTCGAGGCACTCCCCGCGCAGCCTCTTGAGGATGTTTTCCTCGGGTATCACTCCGAGAGAAGGCCAGCGATCTCGCGATGCGAGTCCGTTTTCGCGCAGTCTGGCCGAACGATTCTTGCTGAGTGGGTTGGGTAGGAACCGAGTCTCTAGAAGGTGGGGTGAGCGATGGGATTTGAACCCACGACCCTCGGGTCCACAGCCCGATGCTCTACCAACTGAGCTACGCTCACCACCGTGGGAACGCTCCTATTATGCCTCCCTGGCCGTCTCGCTGCAATCCTAGTCCGCCGTGGCCGTCTTTGATAGAATGTTGCCCGACTAAGAGGAATTCCCGGGTCGTTCGACCCTCGAGTTACCCACCGAAGGAGAAAAACCATGTCCCTGCGTATCAATGACGAAGCACCGAATTTCACCGCCGAAACCTCACAAGGCAAGATCAACTTTCATGAATGGATCGGTGACGGCTGGGCGATCTTGTTTTCACACCCCAAAGACTTCACTCCCGTTTGCACCACCGAACTCGGCTACATGGCCGGCCTTCAGCCCGAATTCGCAAAGCGCAATTGCAAGATTATCGGGCTGAGCGTGGACCCGGTGACCAGTCACAGCAAGTGGGCTGCGGACATCGAGGAGACTCAGGGCCACAAGGTGAACTACCCCATGATCGGCGATTCCGAGCTCAAAGTCGCTAAGCTCTATGACATGCTGCCCGCCGATAGTGGGAATTCGTCCGAGGGACGCACCGCGGTCAACAATGCCACCGTGCGCACCGTCTTCGTGGTAGGCCCCGACAAGAAGATCAAACTAATGCTCAGCTACCCGATGAGCACCGGCCGCAACTTCGATGAAGTCCTGCGCGTCCTCGATTCCATTCAGCTCACCGCCAAGCACAAGGTGGCCACGCCGGTGAACTGGAAGCATGGCGACGACGTGATCATCCTGCCGTCGGTCTCGGACGAGGAAGCGAAGCAGAAATATCCCAGCGGCTGGAAGGCGCCGAAGCCATACCTGCGGATCGTGCCTCAGCCGAAGTAATTTGCGACGCCAAAGCGAAGCTACCCTTTGCGGCGAAACGGCGTGACTTTTCCGGAGGAGCGGGCCGAACGCTCCTGCCCGCTCTCCGGATGCACGCGGGAGCGCGCGAAATCGGCCCACGGCCCACGCGGCTGGTACTGCAGATAGGCCGCCAGGTGCCTGCGGGAAAGAGCGTCGCGGCCCTTCTTCTCGTAGGCCAGCGCGAGGTTCAGGTGCGCGTCCGCCATTTGCGGAGCCAGCGCCAGCGCGCGTCGCAGCCGCTCGATGGCCCCTTCCGTGTCGCCCAGCGGATCCAGCACGCACGAAAGATTGAAATGCGCCAGCGGGTTGGAAGGCTCGAGTTCAACCGCAGCCTCGAAATGTTTCCGCGCTTCTTCCAGCCGCTGAAGCTGATAGAGCGCGGTTCCCAAGTTGATGTGCGCTTCCATCCAGCCCGGCGCCTGCTCCAGCGCGTGTTCATAGGCTTCGACGGCCTTCTCCAGCGTCTCCGGCGTGGTGTCGCACGCCAGCCCCAACTGAAACCACTCTTCCGCCGTTCGTGAAACCATCGCGTGCACTTTGCCGGCCAGCCGTACGGTGTCAAATTGCAGAACAAACTGCCCGGTGAGCGGCTCAATCGGCTTTCCATCTGGCCCGCAGGTATGCACCACCACTTCCCGGCCGTTTGCCATCACGCGAATGCGCGAGAGCGGCGTGCGCGCTTCGCCCAACTGCGTTTCCAGCGCCTCGATCGCACGCCGGAGGCGCCGCGCGGCGATCCCCCGACCGGTGAGTCGCTTCAGCGTTTCGAGGGCGACGAGGTCCGCGAAACTGTAAAAGCGCTCGCCCCAGCGCGCGCGCGGCACCACCAGCTGCAGCTTCGCCCAGTAGGCAAGCTGCCGCCGCGTCACTCCCATCATTCGCACGACTTCCGTGGCGGTATACTGCTGGTTCATCCTTCAGGCTCCCTGCTCCGTGAACTTCCCCGCGCGGTTCTCCATCCGCGCGTCGCGCGGATTATACGACACTCGGCGCCAGTAACGCTCTGGAACCCGCGCCTTGCGCCTGCCTGTCGCATGCGAGAGTATCTCAAGCGGCGCCGTCCTTCGCCCATGTCCCTCCACGCCGCTGAACAAATCTATCTCGAGCGCCAGATCACTTTAGCCCGGCCGATGGTCGTCGTGCTGGCGATTGTCGAACTCCTGGAGACGCGCTCCACCTCGCTGGGACATCCGGCGGCCCTGTTCCTGTGGGGCTATCTCTTTCTGGCTCTGGCGTGGGCTCTGGCGCAGGCGCTCGGACGTTTCGATTCGGTTCGCCTGCCTCTCTGGATTGACGTCGCCGCTCTTGGCCTTTTCCTACTCCTCGCTGCGAACGTCGGCGCATTCAGTTTTCTTTTTCTCTTTGTCTGCTTCGCCGCAGGAGTTCGCTGGGAATTTTCTTACGCCGTGATTCTTGCCGGCGTCACCTCCACGGTGCTGCTTCTGGGCCAGACCACGCGCGAGCGCCCCGATCTGACGGGTTTCGTCGCGCGCCTGGGCGTTGCCGGAGGACTTTTCTTCGCCGGGATGGGTCTGGCGTTCCTGGGTCATCGCCACCGGCGGCACGTCATCGAACACGAGTTCCTGGCGCGGCTCACCGGCCTGCTCCAGGTGGAAAAAGGCGTGGCGGAAGCGCTGCGCATCCTGATGAGCGAAGTTGCCCAGGCGTTCGATTCCCAGGATGCTGCGCTCGTCTTTCGCGATGCGGAGATGGAGCGCATCTTTCTCTGGAAGGTGCACGCGGGAGACACCGGCCGTATCGTGCCCGAGAATCTTCCGTTGACGCGCGCGGACGGATTCCTGCTCGACGTCCCCGATGCCAGCATCTGCTGGAATGCGCCGGACTGCTCCGTAAAGGGGTTCGGTTGGGACCGGCGGGACGGCCGGCGCCTCGCCGAAGTGCCGCGCATCCCCGGCCCGGCTCGTCACGAATTGGGGTTGCAATCCGTGCTGTCGGTGACCCTGGATGTCGCCGGCCAGCCCGCCGGGCGCATCCTGATCGGCAACCCGAGACGCAAGTACACGCAGCAGGACTTGCGCTGGCTCGAAGGCATCATGCGCCACATCGCCTCGCCGATGGAGAACCTCTTCTTGCTGCGGCATCTTCGCGCGCGTGCCATCGAGTCCGAACGCAGCCGCATCTCTCGCGACATCCACGACGGAATCCTGCAAACTCTGCTCAGCGTCGTCATCCAGCTCGATGTCCTCCGGCGAAAGCTGCCGGAGGCCTCGGACGGAGTCGCCCTGGCGCTGGGTGCGCTCGAGCAGACCGTCCGGAATGAGACGGACGAACTCCGCCAAATGGTTACCGACCTCCGCCCCCTGCGCGTGCAGAGCGCCGACCTGGTCGAGTTGATGCGTGGCTTTGCCGAGCGCTTCCGCAATGAGGCCGGCATGGGCCTGGACCTGATCATCGATGCGGTGGAATTGCAGCTCCCCGATAGAGTCTGCCGGGAGATTTTCCAGATCTACCGGGAAGCGTTGCATAATGTGAAAAAACATGCGAAGGCCACGCACGTAGTGGCAAAACTGTGGCAGAATGAGAGCCGCGTTGTCCTGGTTGTGGACGACAACGGCGAGGGGTTCAGCTTTGCGGGCCGGTTCACAGGTGATGAACTGGACCGCTTACGTCTCGGCCCCATATCGATCAAAGAACGCACACGAACTCTGGGGGGAGTTTTGACCGTAGAATCCAATCCTGGCCACGGAGCGCGGCTCACCGTTGAGGTGCCGCTCGGCTGACATGGTTAAAAACAAACAACCTATTCGCATTCTCGTGGCTGACGATCATGCCATCTTCCGCGACGGCCTGCGCAGTCTCTTGGGCAGCGAGGACGAAATGACCATTGTCGGGGAAGCCTCCAATGGGAACGAGTGCATCAAGCTGCTCGCCAAGCTGAAACCGGACATCCTGCTGCTCGATTTGCGCATGCCCGATAAGGACGGCCTGGCCGTTCTCGAAGAAGTCAATTTCGATACCATGCCCACGAGGGTCATCGTCGTCACCGCCGCCGAAGATGACCGTGACGTTGTACGCGCTATGCGCCTGGGCGCACGCGGCGTCGTCCTCAAGCAGTCCGCCACGGACCTGCTGGTCAAGAGTATTCACCGCGTCCACGCCGGCGAGATCTGGCTCGATAACCACATGACCGCGGAGGTCATGAAAGCGTTCGCCAAGTCTTCCGAATCGGGGCCGCGGCGCGAGAAGCCCCTGCTGAGCGACCGCGAGAAGGAAATCGTGCAGCTTGTGGCCCAGGGCTATCGCAACAAGGAAATCGGCGAGAAGCTCTTCATCAGCGAGCAGACCGTAAAGAATCATCTCCACAACATTTTCGACAAGCTGGGCGTTTCGGACCGGCTCGAACTGGCTCTCTACGCTATCCATCACCGGCTCATCGATCAGGCCTAGCTGTTTTTCCGCACCACCCCGCGAGTGTCATCTCGAGGCGTCCCGCGGCAACGGGATGCCCGGTGATCCCCCGTAAGCCGCTTCGCCTCAAGGAGAACCATCCCACGGGCCCCTGACGGCTCGGCCCCCGATGCGGGGGGGCATTAGTACTTTGGTACCAACCCCGGGTAACCCAGATTGGGACGGTCGCACTATTGAGGCTTGTCGGCCCGTGTTCTAACCTAGCAGAGTCAAGTTGATCGAGGATTTGAACGGGAGGAAGACTGGTGACCGCCAACGAGCGTCGTACGACGCAGAGGTTTCGAATCAAATTGCCGCTGACCGTGCGGTGGACCAACGGCTCAACAGTGGGTGAAGCTGCCACCGAATCGAAGGACGTCAGCTCGCGCGGCGTTTTCTTCTCCCTGCCCAAGACGGTGAAGAAGGGCTCGCCGATCGAAATCCTTCTGACCTTGCCGCACGAAATCACCCTGGCCGGGCCGGTGCGCGTCCGGTGTCTCGGACGCATCCAGCGCACGCAGACCTCGGAAGAGGGCTTGATCGGACTGGCCGCGGCGATCGAACGATACGAGTTCCTGCGCAACGACGAAAACGCTGCGTAAACAAGTTTCTTGCTCACGACCTGCGGAGGTGGGCAGGAAAACCCGGGATGCCTCGGCCCCTCAGCGGAGCTTCCCGGGTTCTTTTTTATTGAGCGTTACTTCCCGCTGGCGGACAATCCAAAGGCGCGCGAGTGGAACAACAGCGATGCATCGAAATGCGACCCGAAGTAGATGACGTCGTGCCGCCCGGGAAACAAGTGGTATTCGTGGGGGATACTCCGCGCCGTCAATTCCTCGTCGAGTAGCTTGGCGCCCGCCTCGAACCCGTAGTCGTCCTGATTCCCGCAATCAAAATAAATCTTCAGCCGATTGAGTCCCGGCGCCTCGCGCGCAATTCGCAGAGGATCGTTGCGGTCCCAGAATCCGCGGTCGAACGGCGCCCCGAACACTTTGCCGAAGATGGGGGGCACAACGCGCTGGTTCGCCCGGCCGGTGGCAACAGGCAATTTGGCGATCAGTGCGGCGCTATGCGCGCTGACCGAACCGAACAGGTCGGGATGGAGAAACGCCAAATGAAAAGCGCCGTAGCCTCCCATGGACATGCCCGTGATTCCGCGATGGTCGCGGTCGGCCTGCACGCGGTAGCGGCGCTCCATCGCTGGCAGGAACTCGCCGATGAAAAAATCTTCGTAGCGCTGCCGTCCATCCTGGGAATTAATGAAGAACGACGTGTCGCCATCGGGCGCAGCGATCAGGAATTCGCCGACCTTGAGTTCTTCCCACAGATCTTCGATCAGATTGTACCCGCCGGTGTCCACCATGGCCTGCTCGTCAAATCCGAGCCCGTGCAGGTAATAGAGGACGGGGAAGCGGCGCGCGTTCGACGAATCGTATGAGGGCGGCAAGAAAATGCAGTAGCGGACGTTGCGCTTCAGAATTTCGCTCTTCACCGAACGGCACTCAATCCGCGCTGAGGCCTGCGCGGGCGGCGCCGCAGCAGCGATCACCAACGCAACGAGGAACGCGATTGCGAGAGGGAGCGCGCGCCTACTCATACCGGAGGGCCTCGACCGGATTCAGCCGGGCGGCCCGCGAGGCTGGATACATTCCCGCGATCAGGCTAACCAGCACGGAGAATCCGATTGCTCCTCCCACCAGCCACCAGGGCACGCTGCAGATCGTTTCCGGCGGCACCGGCGGATCCAGACGGCTCAAGTAAATATTGGTGCCGAAGTTGATCATTTGTCCCATCAACCAGCCCAGAAAAACTCCGAATGCGCCGCCAAGCACGCCCATCGCTCCGGCTTCGGTGAAGAAAAGCCGGCGAACGTCCCCATCTCCCGCGCCCAGCGCTTTGAGCACGCCGATTTCGCGCCGCCGCTCAAGGATGGCCATCACCAGTGTATTGACGATGCCGAGCGAAGCGACGGCGAGCGCCAGGCTGCCAAAAATTCCCAGGAAGAGGTCTATCACCGCAAAGACGCGGCGCAAATTGCGCGTGGCGTCGAGCAGTGAAAACGTGGTGAAGCCCATCTTCTTAATGGCATCTTCAGCAGCTTGTACTTCGTTGGCGGTTTTCACGCGGACAGTGACATTGCCGTAAGTTCGCGGTGTCGAGCCTCCATTCGCCGCGCGCAAGATCGCGCGGACATCCGTGTTCTGAACCGAGCGAAGATTTTGCGCCAGCGTGATGGGGATGAACATCCCGCCGCGGCCAAAACCACCCAGGCCGCCGCCCGGCGTCGTTTCGATGATCCCGACAATGGTCAGTTCCCGTTCGCGCCGGACTACGCTGAAGCCGGGATCCCCGTTGGAGTTCTTGTCCGCCGGCAGCGACTGGCGTTCGGCGTAGCGAAGAGTCAGCTTCTTGCCGATGAGCGAACTCGTGTCCTTTTCGAGTTCCTTCGCAAAATCAACCTGCAAAATCGCTTCGTCCGCATCGGGGCCGGAAAAGAAGTGACCTTTCATCCCTTCAAATGCGTCGTCGCTGGCAGCGGACGGAGGCAAGCCGACGAGGAACGCCAGCCGCGAAGAGCCGTTGTAGCGCACATCGCTGGTGAAGCGGATGTCGGGATTCACCTCGGTTACGTTCGGAACCTTGCGGATAACGTCGAGTGCGGCGTCATCCAGCACCCGCGGTTCTTCGTTCGGATTAGTGGTCCCCGCGTCCCTGTTGCGACGGCCTTCTTCACCACCGAAGCCGCGGAAATTCTGCCGCTGGGCCACGAAGATCGCATTGAACAATCCCGAGCGCGCCATGCGCTTGTTTATCATCTGCTGCAAGCCGACCCCGAGCGAAAGCATGGCCACCAGCGACGCCACGCCCACGGCGATGCCCAGCGTGGTCAGGCTGTTGCGCAGGATGGCTTCGCGCAGATTGCGCCCGGCCAGCTCGAAGAGATCCCGCGACTTCATGGGTGCACCCCGTCGCTCATCAGCTTGCCGTCGGCCAGGAAAACAATCCGCTGCGCGAAGCGCTCAGCCAGCGCCCGCTCGTGCGTCACCATCACAATGGTCATCCCCAGGCGCTCGCGGATTTCTCCGATCAACCGCAGGATTTCTTCACCTGTCGCGCTGTCCAAATTGCCGGTAGGCTCATCGGCCAGCAAGATCTTGGGCCGGTTGACCAACGCGCGCGCCAGCGCGACGCGCTGCTGCTCGCCGCCGCTCAGCTCCGCGGGGCGGTGGCCCATGCGTTTCAGCAAGCCCACGCGGTCCACCGCCTCGCGCACGCGGCCCGGGCGGTCGGCGCGATCTACTTCCGCGAGGCGCAGCGGCAGCTCGACGTTTTCTTCGAGCGTCATGCGCGGCAGCAGGTTGAACGATTGAAAAACCATGCCCACGGTTGCGCTGCGGTGACGCGCCAAATCCTGCGAACTCATCTGCGCGAGGTCGCGCCCGTGTGCCAGGATCGCGCCGCCGGTCGGGCGATCAAGTCCCGCCAAAAGATTCAGTAGTGTGGATTTTCCGGAGCCGGAGCTGCCTAGCAGCGCGATGAACTCGCCCGTGGTGACGTCGAGCGAAACGTCGTCCACCGCGCGGATGAGCGTGGGCCCCATCTGGTAGTGTCGCGAGACGTGCTGCGCGCGGATCGCATAGCCATTGTCCGTGGTCATTGTTGAATCCACTATCTTACTACGCGCCGCGCCGGCCTTTCGTTGCGATTTTTCTCCGGCTGCCGCGCCGCTCGCTTCGTGGATTCAGGAGGAGACGTGACTCGCACGATTCAGCGGGGCGCGAACTCCGAGTGCTCATATTTCTGGTTGAAGATTCCCGCGGCGGATGTATCATCCTCAACCACCGCCCCGGCAACGGCATCGCGGATCCTCAGCTCGTCACAGTGGCCGTCGCCGTGGGTCCCAAAGTTGAGAAGGAGA
>JBGQGH010000105.1:0-9588 GCA_041497315.1 Terriglobia bacterium
CACGACGACAACCGCGATTCCTACATGTCCAACATGCTCGAAACCACGAACATGAACCGCCAGCTCTTCCTCGAGTGGTTTCCCCAGATCATGTACAACCACCACCAGAGCGGGCCCGCCGGCGCAGTGATTTTCATTCCACCGTTCCGCGATCCCTTCAACTATCACTTCGATCCGCTGGTGCCGCTGGGCATCGAAGCCGTCGGCACGGCGATGCACAGCCGCCTGGTGGCGCAGGGAAAGGGCGGATCGGCCATGCGGTCCGGCTCGAACTACTCGACTTGGTGGAACGGAGGCCTGCGCACCACGGTGTACTTCCACAACATGATCGGCATCCTGACGGAGATCATCGGCAATCCCACGCCGATGCGCATCCCGCTGGTGCCGGACAAGCAACTGCCGCAGGGCGATTGGCCGCTGCCTATCGCGCCGCGCGAGTGGCATTACCACGAATCGATTGACTACGAGATCGAAAACAACCGCGCCATCCTCGACTACGCCTCGCGCAACCGCGAAACTTTGCTCTTCAACATCTGGCGGATGGGAATGAATTCCATCGAGCGAGGCAACAAAGACTCCTGGACCATTTCGCCGAAGCGCATCGAGGCGCTGCGCGCGGAAGCGATGAAGGAATCGTCCACCCCGCAAGGCCAGCGGCGCGGGCCGACCACGGTGGTGGGCGGCGGCGATGCCCCCGGCGGTGGCGCTGGAGTGCAGGCAGTTCCTGCCGAGCTCTACGAGAGCGTGCTGCACGATCCGAAGATGCGCGATCCGCGCGGCTACATCATCCCCGCGGATCAGGCGGACTTCGCCACGGCTACGAAGTTTGTTAACGCGCTCTTGAAGAACGGGATCACGGTGATGAAAGCCACCTCGGCGTTTCAAGTGGCCGGGAAGAGCTATCCCGCCGGCTCCTACGTTGTAAAGTGCGCGCAGGCCGCGCGACCGTTTGTCCTCGACATGTTCGAGCCGCAGGATCATCCCAACGATTTCCGCTTTCCCGGCGGCCCGCCGATTCCGCCCTATGACATCGCGGGCTGGACTCTGGCTTATCAGATGGGCGTGCAGTTTGATCGCATCCTCGAGGGCTTCGACGGCCCGTTTACGAAACTCAGCGGCGTGCAGCCGATGCCGGCCGCGGCCATCTCTTGGACCCGAGCCAAGGCTGCGGGCTACCTATTCAGCCACCGGAACAACAACTCGTTCGTCCTGGTGAACCGCCTGCTCAAGGCCAATTGCGACGTCTATTGGATGAAGTCCGCGACGCAAGCCCATGGTGAAGAACTGGGCGCGGGCGCCATCTGGGGGCCGGACTGCGCCGCAATTCTCCCTGTGTTGGAGGCCGGCGCCAAGGAACTCGGCGTGCCAGTGCACGCGGTGGCCGTGGCGCCCACCGGCGAAGCGCTGAAGATCAAGCCCGTCCGCATCGGCTTATACGATCAGTATGGCGGGCTGATGCCGTCGGGCTGGACTCGGTGGCTCTTCGAGCAATTCGAGTTTCCGTTCGAGGTGGTGTATCCACAGACGCTCGACGCGGGCGACTTGAAAAACAAATACGACGTTCTTGTTTTCACCGACGGCGCTTATCGCGCCTCGGGTGCGGGTGGGCGCGGTGCTGGCGGCGGAGGCGGCGCAGGGCCCGATCCACAAAGCATTCCAGAGGAATATCGCAGCCATCTTGGCCGAATCACACCGGAGAAAACGCTGCCACAGCTCAAGAAATTCCTCGACGCCGGCGGCTCGATCGTCACGATTGGAAGCTCGACGAGCTTGGCCGCGCTTCTCGGCGTGCCGGTGAAAAATTATCTCGTTGAGAAGAGTCCGGACGGCAAGGAACAGCCGCTGCCGCGCGAGAAGTTCTACATTCCCGGTTCGCTCGTACGCGTGAACATCAACAACAACGATCCATTGGCTTACGGCATGCCCGAAAAAGCGGACGTGATGTTCGACAGCAGCCCCGTCTTCCAAATTCTGCCCAACGCGAAGATGAATGTCGCGCCGGTGGCGTGGTATTCCGGCTCGGAAACGCTTGAGAGCGGCTGGGCCTGGGGCCAGGGCTATCTCGATGGCGGCACGGCCATCGCCGAGGCCAGCGTCGGCTCCGGGAAAGTCTTGCTGCTCGGCCCGGAAGTGGCGTTCCGCGCCCAACCGCATGGCACGTTCAAGTTTTTGTTCAACGGGTTGTTTTACGGGAGCGCGCAGCCGGTGGCGCTGCGCTAGGTCCAGAAAAAAGCTTTCCGAGCCGCCGCAGCGCACTGCTGAGTCGGGTGGATTGACACGCCCGCGAGGCTGTGAAAACCTAGCGCACGAAGTCAGGACGGAATCCGATGCGGATCAGCGCGAAGGGTGAATACGCGGCCAAAGCGGTCCTCTATCTCAGCCTGAAATATCCCGGCGTGGTGACCATCCACGAAATTGCCCGCCGGCATCGCATCCCCATCAAGTACCTGGAACACATTCTCCTCTCGCTGAAAAAATCGGGGCTGCTCGAAAGCCGCCGCGGCGTTCGCGGGGGATACACACTGGCGCGTTCGCCGGAGAAGATCTCGATCGGCGAAGTGCTGCGCGTGGTGGACGGCCGCTTTTCGCAGGCCAGTTGCATCGAAGTGGACTTGCAGCACCCTTACGTTTGTCCGGAAAGCGATACCTGCGGACTGAAACAAGTCTGGCAGGACGTGCAGGGAGCGGTGGAACACATCCTCTTCGAAACCACCTTCGACGATGTGCGCAAGCGCACGCTCGCCGGCGTGGCGCGCCAGGGCGGACGAGGCGAATTTCTGGCGTACGAAATCTGACCCACGCTTCGGCGGTTCCCCCAAAAAACAAAAATGCGGCGGAGCCGCGCAGGCCCGCCGCATTTCGTTCTAGAGGAATTGTCTCACCGAGCCGGAACGGCCTAGGCTTTCTTGGTGTACCAATCCGCGTTGATCGGAGTGAATTTCTGCCACTTCTCCGGCAGATCTTCCAACGCAAAAATCGCCGTCACAGGGCAAACGGGAACGCAGGCGCCGCAGTCAATGCATTCCACGGGGCTGATGTAGAGCTGCGTCTCTCCCTCAAATGCGGGCTCGTCCTTGCGCGGGTGGATGCAGTCCACCGGGCAAACGTCCACGCAGGCGGTGTCTTTGGTTCCGATGCAGGGCTCAGCGATCACGTAAGCCATCGAACGTCTCCTTGGGCGTATTCGAGGAACGCGAGACTGCCGGGAATCCCGGGCGCGCGACGGTCCTCTTCTCTGGCCGCGTCGGAAGCAGGGCTTATACCATCAATCATCGCCCCGCGACAAGCGTTCCTTACCTCAACCCCATAATACCACACCGGCGCACGCCCCACGGAGGCGGCAGAGGGCTCCGCCAAAAGACGCGCGCCGCGGGGAAACCCGGGGCGTTTGAATCGCGTCTGAATTCATGGGTAAAATGCAATTGGGGTTGTGATCCAGGGCCCAAGGAGAACTAAATGCGCAGAACCGTTCTTGTAATCGCACTTGGCGCGGTCGTCGCCGCGGGATTCGTGTGGGCACGCCAAGGCGCAGTGCCCGCTTCTCAAATTAAGGTTGGGGACAAAGCCGCTGATGTTCCCTTCGCGACACTCAACGGCCAGCCCACGCTGCTCTACAGCCTGGCGGGACAAAAAGGGACGCTGTTGATGTTCATCTCCGTCCAGTGCCCGGTGTCCAACGCCTACAACGAACGCATGGCCGAGCTTGCGCGGGATTACACGGCGCGCGGTTTCAACGTGATCGGCGTCAACGCCAACCGGACCGAGCCCGCGGACGCTGTCGCGCGCCACGCGCAAGAACATGGCCTTACATTCACGATTCTGAAAGACCCGGAGAACCGCGTGGCGGACTACTTGGGCGCTTCGTTCACGCCGGAAACCTATCTTCTCGATGCGAACTGGGTCTTGCGTTACCACGGCCGGATTGACAACAGCAAGCAGCTCTCTGCCGTCACCTCGCGCGACCTTCGCACCGCGCTCGACGCTGTCGAGGCAGGCAAGTCGGTGCCGGTGGCGGAAACCAAGGCATTCGGCTGTACCATCAAGCGTGTTCCAAGGTCGTAAGCGGACCAAAAGAATGACTCGATCGCTTCTACACCGCCGCGCCCGTGTCTTTTCTCTTTTCACCGCAGTCCTAACCCTGGCTTTTTGTCTTCTGCCGCCCACCGCGACGCCGCAATCGAAAACCGCCGTGCCGTCCAAGACATCGAAGCCTGCCGCGGTCGCCGATCTGGCGATCATTGACCTGGCCGGATATCAGCAGCTCATCGCCAAGCAGCGCGGCAAGATCGTCCTGGTGGATTTCTGGGCCACCTGGTGCGAGCCTTGTCGCGCGCTCTATCCCATCATCAACGATCTAGCCAAAAAGTACGCGACCCAGGGCGTCGTCGTCATCGGTGTCAGCCTCGACGATGACGGCGAAATCACTCTGGTGCGGCGCTTCCTCGCGCGTCATCAACCGGTTTTCGTGAACTACCGCAAGCGTCCGGGCAAGGAAGAAGAGTTCATCAACGGCGTGGACCGGAAATGGAGCGGCGCGATTCCCGCGGATTTCCTTTACGATCGCGAAGGGCATCAAGCGATCACGATGATCGGGGAGCATTCGCGCGAAGAGATCGAAAAGGCCATTCTCGCCATGCTCGGTTCGCGTTAAGCTCTCCTGCCGAGGAGTCTTTCCATGTTGCTCATGCGGGGTAACAAGATCACCTGGTACGGTCACAGCACGTTCAGCATCACTACGCCGAGCGGCGCAGTGGTGATGATCGATCCGTGGGTGATGGGAAATCCCGCCTGCCCGGCGGCGCTGAAGAAGGTGACGCGCCTGGATATCGTGCTCGTCTCGCACGGTCACGGCGATCACATCGGCGACCTGTTGGAATTGGCTCGCACGCACAAGCCAAAAATCGTAGCCATCTATGAGATGTGCCTGTGGCTGGGCTCGAAGGGCATCGCGAACACGCTGCCCATGAGCAAAGGCGGTTCGCAAAAGGCCGGCGAGATCGAAGTCACCATGGTGCACGCCATCCACTCGGCCGGAATCGAGGACGGCGGCGCAATTGTTTATGGCGGCGAACCCTGCGGCTACATCGTGCGTCTGCCGGGCGGACTGACTCTCTACCACGCGGGTGACACCGGCGTTTTCGGCGACATGAAGATCATCGGCGACCTGTACGCGCCGGAGCTGGCCTGCCTTCCCATCGGCGACCTTTACACCATGGGCCCGCGCGAAGCGGCACTGGCCATCCGCCTCCTCAGCGTGCGCGACGTCATCCCTATGCACTACGGCACTTTCCCGGCGCTCACCGGCCGGCCGGAGACACTGCGCGACCTCACCCAGGATATCGCCGGACTCGAGATTCACGCCCTGAAGCCGGGCGAATCCCTCGCCTGATCGAGGAAACGATGCCCAACATCACAAATCCTGCCGTTGAACGATATCTCTACGGCATCTTGCCCAAGCGCGATGCTGTGATCACCGAGATGGAAGCACTGGCGCGCCGCAATGACATTCCCATCATCGGGCCGGCGGTCGCGCGGATGTTGGCGCTGCTGGTGCAGATTTCCGGCGCGAAACGCATCTTCGAGATGGGATCGGCCATCGGCTATTCCACTATTTGGCTGGCTCGCGCCGCAGGGCCGCGCGCCGAAGTTCATTACACCGATGGCGATCCGGAAAACGCCCGGCGAGCGCGGGATTATTTTCGCCGTGCGGGCGTCGCGAACCGCATCCGCGTCCACGTGGGCGATGCCGTGAAACTGATTGACCGCGTGCCCGGCAAGTTCGACATCATCTTCTGCGATGTGAACAAGCACCAGTATCCCGCGGCACTCCGGAAAGCCCTGCCGCGCTTGAAGCGCGGCGGCCTGCTGATCACTGACAATACGCTCTGGTCCGGCCGCGTGGCGCATCGTGCGAAAGACAAGAACACGCGCGCCATTCAGCAGTTCAACCGCATGATCTATTCCTCGCGTGAACTCTTTCCCGTGATCATTCCCCTGCGCGACGGCGTCGCCGTTTGCCGCAAGAACTAGTCGAGACGCGAATATCTTTTGCTGAGGCGACAGGCAGGAATGCCTGTCCTACTATTTCAACCGGAAAAGATTGCGCAGGAAGAACAGCAGGTTTGCAGGCCGCTCGGCCAAACGGCGCATGAAGTAGGGGAACCAGTCGCGGCCGTACGGAACATACACGCGCATGCGGTAGCCATCCTTCACCAACTGTTGCTGCAGGTCGGTGCGGATGCCGTAGAGCATCTGGAACTCGAATTTGTCTTTGGCGATGCCTTGCCTGGCAGCAAACTCTTTCGTCGCTTCGATCATCCGCGGATCGTGTGTGGCCATGCCGTGGTAAATACCGCTGGGCAAGATCTGCTGCATCACCCTGACGTAGTTCGCATCCACGTCGCGTTTTTCCGGAAAGGCAATCTCCGGCGGCTCTTTGTAAGCGCCTTTGCAAAGGCGAAGCCGGCATCCCGCGACGAGCAAACCCTTCACGTCTTGTTCCGTGCGCCGCAAGTAGGATTGCATCACCACGCCGATGGCAGGGTTTTTCGCGCGAACGCGCTGCACAAGCTCGATGGTGCGCTGCGTATACGCTGAGCCTTCCATATCCACACGCAGGAAATTCCCCTGGCTTGCGGCGCGCGCGGCGATCTCTTCGACCAAGCCCTGGCAGAGCCCGTCTTCCAAATCCAGCCCAAGCTGCGTCAGCTTGAGCGAAACGTTGGCGTCCAATTTCTCCTGCGCGATCCGATCGTACGTCGCCAAATAGGTGTCGCACGCCCGCCGCGCGTCCGCTTCGCTGGCCACGTTCTCGCCGAGGTAGTCCAGGCTGACCATCATCCCCGACTGGTTGAGCGCGCGCGTGGCCGCCACAACTTCGTCCAGGGTTTCGCCCGCGACAAAACGCCGCGACATCCTTCGGCTGAAACTGCTTGAAATAACCCAGCGCGCCAGTCGTTTGCTTTCGGAAAGCTTCAACAACAAGGTTCGCATCACGGGCAGGGGCTCCGCGGGTCGCGGCAGGGTGAAAGCGAGGGCAGCATCCGCGGAGAATTATGCCTTGAGAATCGCGCGCGGGCCAGTGCCCTTAGCGAATCGTGAGAAGGAATCGGAACTCAGTGATCGCCGTGCTGGAGAAAGCGTTCGGCCTCGATCGCGGCCATGCAACCGGAGCCCGCCGCGGTGACGGCCTGGCGATACACATGATCCTGTACGTCGCCCGCGGCAAAAACGCCGGGAACGCTGGTGTGCGCGCCGTGATGGGTTTTCAGGTACCCGTTGGCGTCCATCTCGAGTTTGCCCTGGAAGACTTTCGTGTTGGGCTCGTGTCCGATGGCCACGAACAGGCCTTCGGTCTCGATCGTGGAGGTCTCTTTCGTATCGAGATTGCGCAGCTGCACGTTTTCCACTGCGCCCTTCCCGACGTCGCTGATTTCTTCCACCACGAACGGAGTCAGGAAGCGGATTTTTTCGTTGGCGCGGGCGCGATCCAGCATGATTTTCGACGCCCGGAATTCGTTGCGCCGGTGAACGAGGTTCACGCGGCTGGCGAACTTGGTGAGAAACGTCGCCTCTTCCATCGCCGTATCGCCGCCTCCCACCACGACGATCTCCTTGCCGCGGAAAAAGTAGCCGTCGCACGTGGCGCAAGTGGAAACGCCGTGACCGATCAACTTGCGCTCCGATTCCAAGCCCAGCATCCGCGCCGATGCGCCCGCGGCCACAATCAGCGCGCGACCTTGATAACTTTCCTTGCCCGCGGTGATCAAAAATGGCCGCCGGCTCAGGTCCGCGTCCGAAACCGCGCCGGCTTTGAACTCCGCGCCGAACCGCTCCGCTTGCTTGCGCATGTTTTCGATGAGCTGCGGGCCGAGGATGCCGTCGGGAAAGCCGGGATAATTTTCGACCATGGTGGTGAGCGAGAGCTGACCGCCCGGCTCGTAGCCGTCAATCACCAGCGGCTTCAGGTTCGCGCGCGCGGCGTAAATCGCGGCGGTCAGTCCCGCGCAGCCGCTGCCGATGATGATGACGTCGTGCACCCTGCTCTCCTTCAACGACTATTAGATTCTCCGGCTGCGCGCTTCGATGCAGCCCCGAAAGGACGGCTATTCTAGCATTCCGCAGCGCGTTTCGCCCCGCGCGGTTTGCGCCCGTGCAATCCTTGATGGATAATGCGAGCGCATCGCGAACCGCTGGGAGAGGAGAACCTTGCTTGACACGCGCACCCGGGACCTACGCCGTGCTGGAAACTTCGCAGGGAGAGATCGTCGTCCGATTGCTTGAAAAGGAAGCCCCTAAAACCGTCGCCAACTTCGTCGGCCTCGCCGAGGGCACAAAGGAATTCAGCGACGCGCGCACCGGCCAGAAAACGAAACGCGCCTACTACGACGGCCTTGGCTTTCATCGGGTCATCCCCGATTTCATGATCCAGTGCGGATGCCCGCTGGGCACCGGCACCGGCGGCCCGGGTTACAACTTCGCCGACGAATTCCATCCCTCGCTACGCCACGACAAGCCGGGGAAGCTCTCTATGGCCAACGCGGGCCCCGGCACGAACGGCAGTCAGTTTTTTGTCACCGTGGCGGCCACGCCGTGGCTCGATAACCGCCACAGCATTTTCGGCGAGGTGGTCGAAGGCCTGGACGTCGCCATCAAGATCTCGAAGTTGCCGCGCGATGCTTCCGACCGTCCGCGCACGCCGGTGGTGATTCAGAAAGTGCTTATCGAACGAGTCTGAACGCTATGCGCAGCGCGACCGACCTGCTCCGCGTGCTGATCGAGTTTGTTTTCATCCTGCTCGGCTCGCTGATCCTGTGGGTCTCGGTGACGGGACGCTACTTCTTCGATCGTCGCACCATCGCGTGGATCGCATTGGGCGCCGCATTGTTTTTGTTCGGCGCGCGAGGCCTGTGGCGCACCCGCAAGCTCGCGGCGGCACCGGAAGACTTCGTTCGTGGAATGTCACACGTACTGGTGGGCCTGATGATGCTCGGTGTGGCCGCGCTTCCCTTCCGCTTTGAGGGCCCGCTGCTGGGCATCGCGGGAACAATTCTGATTTTTCGCGGTCTGACAAACGCGGTGTTGGTCTTCCGGGGAGCATAGTCAAACCAGGGAGCAGGCGGAAATGGACCCTGCTGCAAAGAAAAAAGCTCTGCGGCTGATTTCCTACGGCCTCTATGTGGCCACGTCCCGGCACGGCGAGCTCTACGGCAGCGGCACGATCAACTGGCTTTCGCAAAGCTCCTTCGACCCGCCGCTGGTGATGGCCGGCATCCAGCGCGATAGCTCCCTGCACCAGGCCATCAGTGGCTCGCGCGCCTTCGCCATCCACATCGTGGGGAAGAGCCAGAAGAATCTGGCCACGGCGTTTTTCAAAACCGCGCGCGTCGAGGGCGACCAGATCAACGGCTGGCGTTTCGCACCCGGCGCAACAGGCTCGCCCATCCTCGCCGACGCGTTCGCTTACTTCGAATGCCGCGTGGTGGATGAAGTGCGCCGCGGCGACCACACCATTTTCGTGGGCGAAGTGGTGGAATCAGTCGTCCGCCGCGAGGAGGAAGCGCTCACGATCCGCGAAACCGGCATGGC
>JBGQGH010000106.1:0-8712 GCA_041497315.1 Terriglobia bacterium
CGCCCTTGCGCCGGAAAAACCGGCACCACCAATGATTTCACCGACGCCTGGTTCATCGGCTTCACGCCCTCGCTCACCGCGGGCGTCTGGATGGGCTACGACGACAAACAAATTTCGCTCGGCCACAAAGAATCCGGCGCGCGCGCGGCGCTGCCGCTGTGGCTCGAGTTCATGAAGATGGCGCTGGACGGCAAGCCGGTCGAGGATTTCGCGAACGTGGAATCGCTCGAGAAGCAGGCGCAGACGCGCGAGGTCAAAGTGGATACGCCGGACTCTGCGCCTACCGAGGATGACGCCCCGGGCGGCCAGGAAGGCGTCGGGCCGCCACGCCGCGTCGGCCCCGCGCCGAAAACTCTGCCAAAGGCGCCGGGCAAGACCGGCGATACGCCTACAAAGCCCACAGGCTTGTGAGCTCGCGAGACAGCCTGCCTACTTCGATTTTCGGAAGTGATCCCAGCCTTTCGGCTCGAGCGGTGAAATGCTGCCGCGGTCATTCACCAACACAACTGATTTTCCCCGCGTGATCTCGCCGATCTGAGCGAGCGGGACGCCGCCGAAGGATCTCGGAATCAGGCGCGCGAGCCGCCGCGGCACGGTGAAGAGCAACTCGTAGTCTTCGCCGCCGTGCAGGGCGAGTTCCGCAGCGTCCAAGCCATGGCCAGCCAGCGCTCCCGGGATCCGCACGGCAGGAATGCGGCCGGCGTGAATCTTCGCGCCCACGTGGCTCGCCGCGCAGACGTGCCCGAGGTCCGTCGAGAGGCCGTCCGAAGTATCAATCATTGCTGATGCAAGCCCGGCTGTGGCAAGCCCGCGAGGCGCGCCTCGGCGAGAGTTGGCTAGCCATTCGCCCAACTCCAGCCGCAACGGCGGATAGAACTGCGGTTTCAGCAGCGGCCGCCATCGCCGCTCCTTGTAGAGTCCGCGAAGAATCAGCTCGAGTCCAAGTTGAGCCGCTCCGAATCGCCCCGAAACGAAGATCAAATCGCCAGGCCGCGCTCTCGAGCGCGTTACCGCTCGGCCGCGCGCCGCTTCCCCCAGCACGGTGATGCTGATGGCCACGGTCGCATGCTGCGCCGTATCGCCGCCGGCCAGCACCAGGCCGAAGCGCCGGGCCGCGCGAGACATTCCCGCCAGCATTCCGTCTAACCATTGTCCGGTCCGATGCGATGGAAGAGCCAAACTCAGCAGGAAATAGCGAGGCGTCGCTCCCATGGCCGCGAGGTCGCTCGTCGCGCGCGCCAGGGCTTTGTAACCGACCGCGTCCGGCGGATGCACGTTGGCGAGGAAATGCACATTCTCGAGAAACATGTCGCAGGTGATGACCCATTCCGGCTGGCCGGAAAGCCGCAGCACGGCAGCGTCATCGCCGATGCCGATGCGCAATTGCCGCGGCCGCGCGGGATCGCGCGAAGGCAGTGCGCGCCGGATGCGTTCAATCAGCGTGGTTTCCGTGGTCATCATTTTCCGGGCGTCTCCGGGAGGCAAAGGTCACGCCCAGACCATTATAGCGGCCACCCTGTACCAAAGGCCGAGGACAGTTTTTCACCGACTGGCCAAATTAAGGGTTGACTCGGCCCCCAGTGGTCTCTAGACTGTCCGGAGTTTCGGACCAGGGCTCTCGGTCCAGACTCGAAGTTTTCAAGGGGTGCCCGCTCCGGGGACGAGCGGCTTCCAGCCCCCTCGAAGCGAGTACCCAGTAAGAGTTCGCCGTAACCTAGGCGACCCTTAGGGAATCATGAAGCGAAAATCTTATACCTTCTTAATAGCCACCAATAACCAGTCGAATGTCCGCAAGATCCGGGTCCCCGGCTATGTCTTGCATGTTTTGGCGCTTCTCGCCATCGTCGGTGGAATAACCACTCTGGCCGCGTTCGGCTCCTACTCCCGGATGCTCTGGAAGGTGACCAACTACAACAACCTGGTGCACCAGCAGAACACACTCAAGCAGCAGTACCAGCAACTCCAGGCTACTGTTCAGGATACCAACCAGCGCCTCTCCTCGCTGCAATCCCTGGCCACAGAAGTCGCCATGACCTACGGCTTCATGCGTTTCCGCCGAACTCCATTCGGGCTCGACGAAGTCGGCCCGGGCGGCGCGCCGGTGACAGAAGCGTCCTACGAACAGACCGTGGAGCAGTTCAACTTCCTCAAGAAGAACGCCACTTCGGTCGCCCTGGCCTCGAGCGGCCTGCGCTTGATGCCGCAGCCCGGCGTGGGTGATCTGGCCGCGACCACGATGCCTTCGCTCTGGCCGGTGATCGGCCGGATTACGGGCAGCTTCGGCGAGCGCCTGGACCCGTTCAGCGGTGAGGGCGCGTTCCACTCCGGCGTGGACATCTCCGCCGACTACGGCAATGCGGTGCACGCCACCGCCGACGGAATCGTCGTGGCCGTGGAAATTCGCGCTGGCTACGGCCGCCTGGTGGTCGTGGACCACGGCTTTGGGCTCAGCACCTGGTACGGGCACCTTTCCAGCTTCGCCACGGAAGTGGGCTCGCATGTCAAGCGCGGCGATCCCATCGGGTACGTCGGCGTCAGCGGCCGCGTCACCGGCCCCCACGTCCACTACGAGGTCCGCATCCACGGCGCTCCGGTCAATCCCTGGCGCTACCTGCGGTCTGCCTCCTCGGGCGACTGATAGCACGTCGCTCGGACCAATCCAGTCGTTCTCAATCAGTAGGACAGCCTCAGATTGCGGTTATCCTTCCCGGGAGTCGTGCGTCTAAATCCACCAGGGGTGAATCTCTGGGTGTGGAGAGCAACCGATGGACTCATTTTGGCAGGACTTGCGCTACTCGCTTCGCGTCATCGCCAAGAATCCAAGCCTCACTGCCGTTGCTGTGATTGCGCTGGCGCTCGGTATCGGCGCCAACACCGCTATCTTCTCGGTTGTGGACGCGGTGCTCTTCCGCGCCTTGCCCTACCGCGATCCCGGCACGCTCGCCTGGGCCACGAACTATCTCCCCGAGCAGAAGCAGAGCCTGGTTTTCCCGGACATCTACGGCGCCTGGCGGAAGCAGAATCATAGCTTCCAGAGCATCGCCGCCTATTCTCCCAATGCGGATTTCACGCTGACCGGCGCGGGCACCGCGGAGCGTCTGCACGGCGGCAAAGTCACCGAGAGTTTCCTGCCCTTGCTGGGCGTGTCTCCGCGACTCGGAAGGAATTTCTCGCCGGAGGAAGACCGCCCCGGCGGGCCGCTGGCCGTTCTCCTAAGCGATCATCTCTGGCGTTCGCAGTTTGGCGCCGACCCCGCGGCTGTAGGCCGCGTCATCGCGCTGGATAAGAATTCCTACACCGTCGTCGGCGTCCTGCCGCCCGATTTCGAGTTCCTGGACAACACTACGGCCGATTTGCTCGTTCCCTTCCAGCTTTCCGACAGCAGCATACAGGTCTCGCAGGGGCGCGTGACCATCCGCATCGAAGCCATGCGCGTCGTGGCGCGTCTGCGTCCCGGCGTGATGCTGGCCGCGGCTCAGGCGGAACTCGCCGATATCAACAAGACCGTCCTCCCGAAAATGCCCGGCGGGTTCGCGCAAATGTTGTCCACGCAACAGGCCCAGGTCTCTTCCCTTCATGCTCACCAGGTGGGCAACGTCAAGCCTGCGCTCCTGGTGCTGCTCGGTGCCGTGGCCTTCGTGCTCCTGATCGCTTGCGCCAACGTCGCCAACTTGCAACTCGCACGCGGCGCGGCCCGCGAAAAAGAAATGGCCATCCGCGGCGCGCTGGGCGCCGGCCGGGGAAGACTTGCACGGCTCCTGTTTACCGAAAGTGCCGCCGTGGCCTTGATGGGTGGCGCGGCGGGACTCCTGCTGGCCGCGGGGATCATTCGCATGATCCGGCATTACGGCCCCACAAATATTCCGCACCTGCTGAGCTCGCGCCTCGATTTGCGCGTGCTCTTTTTCACGCTTGGGATTTCGCTCTTGACCGGCCTGCTCTTCGGCCTCGCGCCCGTGCTCGCGGCGTTCCGCGTTTCGCTGAACGACACCTTGAAAGAGGGTGGCGCCTCCGGAGGCTCCGGCGCGGGCACTCGGCGGCCGCAGAAAGCGCTTCTGGTCGTGGAGATCGCGCTCTCGCTGGTCCTCTTCATCTGCGCGGGGTTGCTCATCCGCAGCTTCCAGCGGCTCACGGCGATCCAGACCGGCTTTAGCGTGGACAATGTGCTGACCGCGCGCGTTTCTCTGCCGCTGAACGAGTACCGGGCGCCCGAGCAGCAGCGGGCATTCTTCACGCAACTCGTCTCGCGCTTGCAGGCCTTGCCAGGCGCGACCGCGGCCGGTGCGGCATCCTCGCTGCCCTTCCGCGCCGGGGGCGCCATGCTCTCCGTTCAAATCGAGGGGCAGCCGCCGACTGATCTGATGCGCACAAGAATTCCCGTCGCGGCTCTGAATATTGTCACGCCTGGATATTTCTCGGCGCTGCGCGTGCCGTTAAAATCGGGCCGCCTACTCGACGAGCGCGACGGCGCCAACGCGCCGGGAGCTATCGTCGTCAATCAGGCCTTCATCCGGCAATTCCTGCCGCACGACGATCCTCTCGGCAAGCGAGTGCACCTCGGGCCGGAGGGGTTCTCCACAATTGTCGGCGTCGTGGCGGACGTCAAGCAGCGGAGCTTGACTGCCGAAATCACGCCGGAGATCTTTGCGCCGCTCGAACAACAACCCACGCCTTCGCTCAATCTGGTCATCCGCGCCTCGATGAATCCGCTCAGCCTGGTTTCCGCGGTGCGCCAACACATCCTCGATTTGGACAGCAACGTTCCGCTCTACAGCGTACAGACGCTGGACGACGTCGTGGCCGCGCAGATGGCTTCGCAACGCTTCAACGCGATTGCTCTCGCGGCGTTCGCGGGACTCGCCGTCCTGCTGGCCGCCGTGGGGATTTATGGCGTGATGGCCTACGCGGTGGGGCAACGCACGCGCGAGATCGGCGTGCGCATGGCGCTAGGCGCGGCGCCCGCGGACGTTTTGCGCATGGTGTTGCGGCAGGGACTCGTTCTGGCGCTGTTCGGAGTGGCGCTGGGATTGGGTGGGGCGTTTTTTGCTACGCGACTGATGCGCACGCTCGTTTTCGGAGTCACCACCACGGACCCGGCCACGTTCATCGGTGTCACGACGATTCTCGTCCTGGTAGCGGTGGCGGCCTGTTGGATTCCCGCGCGGCGCGCCACTCGCGTGGATCCTGTCGTCGCACTGCGATATGAGTAACTTTAGCGGCCGGCAGGCGTGGTTGAGGTGCGCAGGGCGTCGCGCAGTTCGGTATGCGTCAATTGCAAGGTGAGCCGCACGCGCACGCCATCTTGCGACACGTGGAGATCCCGCAGGACCGAATCGAGCAGCGTGACCACCTGCGGAGCCAGCCGCGCGCGCGTCTTCGGATCTGAGAGAATGGACTGTGCCAGCAACTGCAACCCGTCGAACGTGCCGGCGAGTTGGTGTGCGTTTTCCGGCGTGTCGCATTCGCCGTCCGCGGCAATCTGCACTACCTCGCCTTCGGGTCGCAGGCCCAGCGTGGCCCAGCGGATGTTCTGCGCCATGTTGTTCAACTGGTCGGAGCGCACCCCGCCGACCGCCATATTGTCCGGCAACTTTTCGAGTTGGCCCACGGCAAAGATCGGCGATCCCGATACGCGAACGATCCGTTCGCGCATCGCAGGAACAAGCGACGCTTCTCGCCCCCTCTGCAAGAGTGACTCGAGCGCCGCGCGGCCACCGACTCCCTGCGCCAGGGCGATGCGCCCTTCGTCGAGAAATGTTAGCGCGACGTTTTTCCCGGAAGACGGTTGCGGAATCTCGAAAATGTCCGCGCCGTTCGCGCGCGCTGCCTTGCCCGAGCGCAGCGCGTACGCGGTGATCCTCGCGCGATCGAATTTCCCCTCGGCGACGGCCAGCGCAACTTCCGCGGGAGTTTGCTGCCGGATGATCATGACGACGCGATCCAGATCGCGGGAAAAGTCAAAGCCAGTCGCTTGCACGAATTCGAGGTATTCGCGGTCCGGCGTCTGCGAAGGCCCGAGCGCAATCAGATCCGCCGCAAACGCCGAAGAACGAAGCGCCGCAGCGTCAAGGTAGACGATGACTTTAGCGTCTGCCGGCACGTACAGCAGCAACTCGGGTACCACGTCGCTCTGCGCGGCATGCGTCCCGTACCGCCAGTAGGCCACCCCTGTTGCCGCGACAACGACTGCAATCATGAGAATGCCGAGTATTCTTTTCACGACTTTTGGGTCCCCCAACGTCGCCTGAAATCTACGGCAGTTATTCTCGCATTGCCTCGCCGCGCTGCACCATCTTTTCCTTTGGGCTCACGGCCGCGCCTGGCGTGCGTCCGATTTTGTGCAAGACACGCTGCGAATAAGAACTTAAACTTGAGGGAGTGAAATTGTCCGAGAGGCGAAGCATGACGTTTGCGGCCTTGGGGATCAGCGTTCACTCAGGTTGGGGCGCTCTTGTGGCCATGGCGAGCGAAGCAGGCGAGTTTCAGCTCATTGATCGCTGGCGCCTCGAAATCATCGAGGCCGAGATGCCGGGAGCGAAACAACCGTATCACTTCGTCGAAGAATTCGAACTTCGCGTTGCGGAGAAACACTTGATGACTTGCGCAGCAATTTCGCAGCGGCTTGCTTCCGCGGCGGTGCGGGAAATCGTGCAGAAACTTAAAGGTGTGAAATACGAGGCAAAGGTCGGAGTGATCTTGCTCAGCTCAGGACGCGCGCTTCCGCCGCTGCCGCAGATTCTGGCGTCCCATGCGCTGATCCACACTGCAGAGGGAGTGTTTTTCCGAGACATCTTCCGCGAGGCGTTCGAGCGATCCGGAATTCGAGTGAGCGGAATCCCCTCGCGGGAACTCGAGAGTCGCGCGCAAACTGCATTCGGGAAGAAAGCGGGGGCGATCCTGCGCAGGATTGAGCATTTCGGAAAGACCATCGGGCCGCCCTGGACGAGCGATCACAAGACTGCGGCGCTGGCCGCGGCAATCGTCCTGGGGGAGAGGAATCGATAAACTGATTCGGGCCACGCAGCGCTGGAATAAGCACAATCTGGCAGGCATCCGCAGGCCGTTTTACGCATCCAATTGTATTAGAGGGTTACGGGTGCCTTACTCGGGACCCTGCTCAAGAGTCGGGAGAGGGTACTAGCCCTCCCTGAAAAAAGACCCCCTTGCAATTGAAGTTCCCATCTGATATTCTTCTTCGGTTTCGACGGTGCTGGCGTAGCTCAGTGGTAGAGCATCTGATTTGTAATCAGAGGGTCGGGGGTTCAAGTCCCTCCGCCAGCTGAGATTAGGATTTTTGCGAAGTTGGGGATTACGGCAGACGGGTTTCCTGCGATGCAAATCAGACGGGCTGGTGTCTCTGGACACGAGCCCTATCTGTGTTTCGTTTTCCCCGCAAGGGACGCGCGACTCGTGTGCGAACCGGCTTCTCGGGACGGGTGGGTGAGTGGTTAAAACCAGCAGACTGTAAATCTGCCGCTCCTTGCGGGCTACGGAGGTTCGAATCCTCCCCCGTCCACCACCCTGAATCGAGAGTGGCCGAACCCTGAGGGCGCATAAACCAGAAGCGTAACCAACGAAAAGGTTCCGCGAAAGCGCAATTCGAGATCAGTCGGTGGTTCCGGGCGCGAGCTTTGCTCTGCCCCGATGCAATCCAATCGGGGGAGCCCGGATGTAAGGGAAGGTTCGGGCCTGGGTAGCTCAGCTGGTAGAGCGCGTCCTTGGTAAGGACGAGGTCACCGGTTCAATCCCGGTCCCAGGCTCCAGCTTACGGGGGTCCCGCGAGTCGGGACGATGGATTTAGGAGTCATCGGGCGGGGGTAACTCAGCGGAAGAGTCTCGGCCTTCCAAGCCGATGGTCGCGGGTTCGAATCCCGTCCCCCGCTCCAGTGGTTTGAGTTTGTGGGAATGAATGCGCGCGAGATTCAGGACGCGACTTATCAAGGCGACGGTTTTTCGGGCGGCTTCGATCGAGCGCTTGAAAGACGCGGAGCGTTTGCATGCGGCTGGTAGGTTTCAGGGGGCGATTTACCTCTGCGGCTACGCATTAGAGTGCGAGCTTAAATCTCGCGTCTGCGTAGCTCGACGCATGCTGCATATGGAGGAAAAAGAAGCCAAGCAGTTGGGCCACGAGTTGCCCGTGCTGTTGGACGCGGCGGGTCTGGGCACGTTGATTTCGAGGAATCAGGATCTTCTGGTGGCTTTCCAGACTATCAATAGCCGCTGGTCAACGGAGATTCGTTACTCGGGCGGAGGGAGCAATAGCAGAGATTCAGAAAGATTCCTGCAAGATTCAAGGGTTTTGTTGATATGGCTAAGAACGGAATCAAAGTCGTAGAGAAGGCGTTGGAGAAGGGTTTTGCCTCCAAGGGCGCCAAGGTGTTTTTCTTCACTGAGAAGAGTGACTACAAAGACTTTATTCGCATGTTCGTGATTTCAGATTTTTTCCGCAGCAAGACCGATAAAGAGCGCTTGGGGGAGATTTTTTCGATGTTAGAGGAAAACGGCGCAAGAGATGCAATCGCGAAGATTTCCTTGTGCGTTGCGATGACAAATCGTGAGTACAACCGAGAATTTGGGAAATACACCTGGTTGGGGCGCGTGGGCGATGTTTATCACGATATGAAGCGGAAGCCCAGAGTATCTCGCCTCGACAGGATTCGCGGCAGAGGTTAGCTAGGAGCAGAGACGACGATGGCCACGGAGAAATTCGAG
>JBGQGH010000107.1:0-8646 GCA_041497315.1 Terriglobia bacterium
ACTCCTTCACAGTCGGTGGCCAGGCCGTGAAGCTGGGCAAGGAGGGAGACAAGTTCCGCGTTTCGCTGGTAGGTGGTCCGGATCCACTTGGCAAAGCCAACGGCAAGTTCATCGGCTACGCCGTGGCCCAAGGCTCCAAGAAGTAATGCAAGCCGCCGGCCGAATGATGCACGGGCGTGCAGCGATACGCCAGTGCATGGCCTCCGGCTGGCCTTCGGGCCGATTCTGCGGTTCTAGAAGAGCGACCACCGGCCTATCGGGCGGGCGAAAAATGGAACGGTCGGGGTAGGTGAATGGAGGCGGGGGGAGTCGAACCCCCGTCCGAAAAGCGCTACGGCCCGAAGCCTACATGCTTAGCCCAATTCCGTTTTTTTCGCCAACCGCGCTCAGAATGGGCAAGAAACGCGGCCGGCTAGTCCGATGGTTCTCGCCGGCGCTTCACGGACCGAGACGCGCCGGCCAGCCCGCTAAATGACGCCTCGATTCGAGCCCGCAGGCGAAGCTCGAGGAGACGGGCTACGCTAAACTAGTTAGGCAGCCAAAGCCAACGGTTGGTTGGCAGTTATTGTTTTCCACCCGATTGCGGGCAGGTGGCGCCCGGCATGCCTTCGAGTCGCGACAGCTTCCGTCGAAACCGTGTCGCCCCCGTGGTCAATTCATGGTAGCACCTGCTCGCCCGTGCGTCCATCGGCCGCGCTGGACAATGGACTTGCAAGGCACCTTCTCCTCGTTTGTGAGTTGACATTTCCCGCGCCAGATTCCAATAATCATCGCGTGGCCTTTTCGCGCTCTAAAAGCTTGGCTAACTCCCAAGCAAAGAGAAATCATGCCGACTGAACCGAGCCAACTCGAACACGCCGTCTCACGCACCCTGCGCGACAACCTCGAGCGCCTCCAGCGCACCACGGAAGAACTTTCCACTGCGGTGGCGGATCTTGTGGCCGCCTGCGGCAGCAGCCGCCCCACGAACGCCCTACCTTCCATGATGCGCGCGCAGGTCTCGGCCGCGTCGCTGGCTGCCTCGCTCGAGGTGTTGACGAAGTTCGTCACGCGTGCTCTGCAGCCTCCGCCTGAAACCTCGGAAGAAAAATACGAAGTCCGAGCCATCGCCATCGAAGCTCCGGAGCGCCCCGCCGCGCCGGCGCCCTCGTTCCCCACACCCATGGCGGAGGTGGCAGCGCCGGTGGCCGACGCGCCCGCCGCGACCGTAGCGGAAAGCGCCGAGCCAGATGTGATCGTTGTTGAAGAAGAGGTACTTGAGGAGTCGCCTGAGCAGGCAGCGGAAGAAGTCGCTCAGCAGGCCGCGGCCGCTGAGTTTGATATCGCCGGACTCTCGGCCGAAGAACAGGAAATGCACCGGCGCGCCAACCGGGTAGCCAAAGTCTCCATGCAAGACATCAAACTATTGAAGCCTGAGCAGACGCGCCTGGGCCGGGAACACAAGGACCTGTGCCTGCGGTTGCGAGACGACATTGAGAAAGCGCATGTTGAATACGAACGGCGGTTCCGCCCCATCCTCGGACATCCCGTGGATTATTTTTATCACTGGATGGTCGAGATTCTGGGCGAAGGCGATCCACAGACTCTGGGTGAGTATCCCTACACCTCTTCGGTCGCTCGGCACTGACATTCATCCGGTGAACACGCATCATTGGAACGAGCCCCGGACGCGGCCTTGTGCCCGCTCGGCCGCGGCGATAGTCTTCGCTCTTGCTCTCGTTCTGTCGTGCGTGCCGCCGGCCGCCGCGAGCCCGCAGCACAAGCCTTCCAGACCGGCGCAGAAACCTTCCGCAAAGAAACCGGCTCCCGCGGCTTCGGCAGCCGCTCCATCCCCCGCGGACCAATTGACGGTTCTGGCGCGCGCGTTGCGCGATGACGATTCGCCCGCCGCCTACGCGCGTCTCCGCGAATTCGCCAATCGTAATCCCAGAAATGTAGCGGGTGCGCGCGCGGCGCTCGCCTTGGCCTACGACGACTACAACAAGAACCGCTACGCCCAGGCGGAATCGTGGATCGAACGCGCCGGCGGCGAATGGCCCCAGGGCGCCCGCCTGATCGATTCAGCGCTGGCGGAATACCTACTCTACTGGAAGGCTCTGATCGCGCGCGGCCTCGGCCGCAACGTTGACGCGCTCGCTGAGCTCGAGCAATTTCGCCGCAGCTATCCGGACAGCGTGATGACCGAGGCCGCGCTCCAGGTCCTTGCCGAAGCCGCGATTGCCGCAAACCAACCCGAGCGCGCACTCGCGGCCCTCGACGCTTATGGAAAGACGGAATCGCGGCCCGTTCTTCTGCTTCGCCGCGCGCAGGCCAGAGAAAAACCTGCTCCCGGGGCCACGGATACCACGCGGCCACTGGTCGCCGCGGCGCGGGACTACCAAGCGGTTTTCTACCACTTCCCGCTGAGTGAAGAGGCTCGCGCCGCAGGCGCCCGACTCGTGGATCTCGAACGCGCACTGCGTTCCGAATTTCCGGTTGTCCCGCTTGAGCAGAGAATCGCTCGCGCCGACGCGCTTTACGACGCGCACCGCTGGCGCGACGCCCGCGCCGACTACGAACTCCTGCTGCCACTGCTCCGCGATGCGAAGGCGGCGTCGGCAGTGGCTCGCGCGCTAGTCCATATCGCTCACGCCCGCGTCGAACTAGGCGCGCCCTCCGGAGTACTCGCCGATCTCGAAGTCGCCGATCCCGAGCTCGATGCCGAGCGCCTCTACCTCCTCGCGCTCACCCATCGCTCGCGCAAACAGGATGACGAAGCGGTGGCCACAATCGATCATCTTGCCGCACTCTATCCGCAGAGCCACTGGACCGCCGAGGGGCTTTTCACCGCCGGCAACATTTCCTGGGTGAAACTTGACCGCAAACGTGCCGCGGCCTATTACCGTCGCGTGGCTACGCAATTTCCTTCCGAGAAAAACGCCATGCCCGCGCACTGGCGCATGGCCTGGACAGCCTACCTCGATCGCGCCACCGAAGCCGCCGCGCTCCTAGAAGAGCATCTGCAGCGTTTCCCGAGTTCACCGGCCGCTGCGGATGCGCTCTACTGGTTGGGACGTCTCGCCGAGCGTAATGGCAACGCCGCGCACGCCCGGAGTTTTTATCTAAAGGCTCGCGACCGCTATCCCCAAACCTATTTCGGTATGCACGCGGCCGAGCGACTGAAGCCGCCACCCACCGGGCTGGGAACGGAACCTCTCAATTCGGCGGAGTTCCTGGATCAAATCCCGGCGCCTCCACCGCTTCCTTCCCTCGACGAACCCATTCCCCAGGCCGCCGCCGCGCGTTGGGCACGTGTCCAGGCGCTTCGCGCCATCGCATTCGATGCCTCTGCCGAACTCGAATTGCGCGCCGCCTTCGCCGAAACCGGCTCGCGACGCCTGCTCTGGGAAGTGACCAGGTCCGCGAGCGACGCCGGCCGGTACGCCGCGGCCATCGTCACCGGACGTCAGGTTTTTCCCCAGCTCGAGGCGCGCAAGCTTTCTGAACTCCCGACTGAGGTCTGGAAGACGCTCTATCCGCTGCCCTATGAATCCAGCCTGCGCCGCTACGCGGCAAAAAACGACGTGGATCCCATGTTCGTCGCCGCTGTCATCCGCCAGGAAACTATTTTTCAGCCCGAGGCCGTCTCGCACGCCGGCGCGCTGGGACTCATGCAAGTGCTCCCGAAAACTGGCCGCCGCCTGGCCAAGCGTCTGAAACTGCCGTATTCCCGCTCGCGGCTTTTCAATCCAGAGTACAATCTCCAGCTTGGGTCGCTTTACTTGTCCGATTTGCTGAAGCAGTTCAATTCGCCCGAGGCGGTGCTGGCCGCATTCAACGCCGGCGAAGACCGCGTCATCGCCTGGCAGGCCGAGCGCACGTTCGAGGATCCGTCGGAGTTTGCCGAGGGCATCCCTTTCACGGAGACGCGCGAGTACGTGCAAATCGTGATGCGCAACGCCGAACTCTACCGGCAATTCTATTCGCGTCCCGCGCGGGGCCTGCCATGAACCCCGCCGCGCCGGGTTCCGCCCCGGAATCTCCCTCTCCTGCACACGCCGCAGCCAAGCGCATGCTCTCGGCGAAAGCGGAGCGGTTCACCGAATCCGTCATCCGCGAGATGACGCGCTTGGCCATGCTGCACGGCGCCGTCAACCTCGCGCAGGGCTTCCCCGATTTCCCCGCGCCCGAAGAAATCAAAGACGCCGCGCGCAAAGCCATCTCCGCCGACATCAATCAGTACGCCATCACCTGGGGCGCGAAATCGTTGCGCGACGCCATCGCCGAAAAATTCGTGCGCACCCAGGGCGTGGACACGGATCCTCAAACCGAGATTACCGTTTGCTGCGGCTCCACCGAAGCCATGATGTCGGCCATGATGGCTGTCATCAATCCCGGCGACGAAGTCGTCGTCTTCGAGCCGTTTTACGAGAACTACGGCCCGGATGCCATCTTGAGCGGCGCGACGCCGCGCTTCGTCAAGCTCCGCGCGCCCGATTGGAGCTTCGATCGCGCCGAGTTGACCGCCGCGTTCGGCCCGCACACCAAGGCCATCATTCTCAATACGCCCAATAATCCCACCGGGAAAGTGTTCGGCAGGGAAGAGCTAGAATTCATCCGCGATCTTTGCGTGCGCTGGAATGTCCTGGCCATCACCGACGAAATCTACGAGCACATTCTCTTTGATGGCGCGAAGCACATCGCCATCGCCAGTCTGCCCGGCATGCGAGGCCGCACCATCACCATCAATGGCATGTCCAAGACGTACAGCGTGACCGGCTGGCGCGTCGGTTGGGCCATCGCCGCGCCTCACATCACCGCGGCCATCCGCAAGGTGCACGATTTCCTCACCGTCGGCGCCGCGGCCCCGCTTCAGGAAGCCGGCGCGATCGCGCTGCAAATGCCGCAGACTTACTACGACCGCCTGGCGGCAAGCTATCTCGAAAAACGCGATCGCCTGCTCGGCCTTCTTGAGACGGCGGGCTTCACCTGCTTCAAGCCCGCCGGCGCCTACTACATCGTGACGGACATCTCCGCGTTTGGTCATCGCGACGACGTTTCCTTCGCCATGCATCTGGTGAAGGATGTGGGTGTGGCCGTCGTGCCCGGTTCGAGTTTCTACAACAATCCCGCCGACGGCCGCCGCCAGGTCCGCTTCACATTCTGCAAGAAGGACTCCACCCTCGCCGCGGCCGCCGAAAAACTGAGCAAGCTTCGCCGCGCGTAGGATTCGAGCGCATCGCTTTTCGCGTGCTATGTTAGAATTCGCGGCGTTCTACCGGAGAGGCGGACGATGCCCATGGAATTCGATCTCATCCCCCGCGGTACACGCGTGGAATCGAACGGCGCGGGTGAAAAAATAAGCGTCGGCTCCAGCGCCACGCGCACATTCCTGTGCACTCTCGACATCCTGGATCAAATCGAGCAGGAATCCATTGACGCATCTATCTGGGGTTCGGAAGATGGCGAGAATTGGGGAAAGCTTCCGATCCTGAAAATTCCGCAGCGCTTTTATCGGGGCTCCACGCGGATCGTGTTGGATCTCACCCTCCAGCCGGAAGTGAAATTCATTCAGGCGCGTTGGGAACTTGCCCGCTGGGGTCGCGTTGCGCCGCACCCGATGTTCGTCATCGGGTTACATCTGACGGAAGTCCCGGCCATGCCTCGGCGCACCCCCTCTGGAGTACTGGCAGCAACTTCTTAGTCTTTTGTTTTCAAGTATTTCGCACTAGATGGCCGTTCGCTTCTTGGAAGTAAGGGGTAGGAAGCTGACGGTCGGTTGCCCTGTGGTGGTAGCCTCCTACCCCGCGAGTGGTCTTACCTATATAGACGGACGAGCACCCCAAAAAGTTTCTGTCCCCCTCAAAGATTTTTGGAATTCTTCCAAAGTTCGCCAGGACCGTCCGAGTTCGGACGCAGTCCCAGGGATGGAATTAAGGCTGTTTTGCCGGCGGAGGAGTGGCCTTCGCGCTGGCCATGAGTTTCCGCACTTGCTCGATGGTGCTGCGGGCCTGCGCTGCTGAAGCGCCGTCGGGTTCAATCTTCAGGTACGCTTCCAGATCATCAATTAAGGCTGGGTAATCCGGCTTGTGGATGTGAATGTTCGCCAGGAGCAGGTGGAGCGGAGCCGCGCCGGGGTTGAGTTGCCGCGTGGCTAGGGCGCTCTTCTCCGCCGCCGCCCACTGATTGAGACCCGCCTGCGCCCGCGCCAGTTCGAAAAGCCCCTCCCACTGCGTGGGATCGAGGTCCACAGCCTTCCGGGCCGCGGGCTCGGCATCCGCGTACTTATTGTCGTTCGAAAGGACCGCAGCCAGCCCGATGTGAGCGCGGACATACCGGCCCTGGCTCACTTCCACGGATTTTTGAAAGGCACTCTCCGCTTCCGCGGGCTTGCCCATGCGGGCATTGGCGACACCAATCTCGTAAAAAGCCTCGTAGCAACTTGGCGCGTCAGCCGCGGCGCGCTGAAAGAAAGGCAGGCTGCCCAGCGCATCGTTCTTGTCGTAAAGCCGCTGCATGCCCTTCTCGTACGAGTCCACGGCTTTTTGCGGTAGCGAGAGGAGGTGTGCTGAGACGGATGACCTCACGACGGGCTGGGGTGCCATCGTTGGCTTGTGCAGAAATAGCTGGAGGCCCTGCTTAGAGAAGTTGTAAATCTCGACGGGCTCCCGGATCGGCTCGTAACCCTCGACGCTTACCGTCAGGTAGTACATGCCGTTCCGGATTCCGGAAAACTCGAATTCGCCATTGGAATGGGTGAAGCCTGAGGCCACGATTTCTCCGGTGAACAGCTTCAGTTCGACGTGCACCATCTCCTGGGGCTGGTTTGTATCTCCGTTACGTATTGTGCCGCGGACGGAAAAGGTGCTGATGGTCGGCTGAGGTGTCGTCGGCCGATTCTGAGACCAACAGGGAAGCGTTCCAAAGAAAAACAGCGCGAGCGGGAGAAAAACGGCTCGGGGTCGAAACATAGCCACCTCCGGCGTTCGCGGGATGTAGGCATCTTAACACTGCGCGCGGAAACCGCAACATCTCAATCCCGAGAATGTCCTCGGCCCGCTCCGCAGCCGTACGGCAATTCTTCGCCGGCCGCATCCTCTGGAGCTCTACGGGCTGAAGCCAAACGAACTACGGCGTTAGCTCGAAGGATTGCCGGTATTGCGGACGCACCGCCTTCCACTTGAACTGGCTTTCGATAGCCTGCTGGAGAGCGGTCGCGGCGGCGGGTTCGCCGTGCACGATAAACGTTTGTCGCGGCGGTGCGGGAATCCCCGAGAGCCACCGCAAGAGTTCGCTGCGTCCCGCGTGCGCCGAAAACTGTTTCAAGTCCACGATTTCCGCCTTCACCGCCACGTCCTCGCCGTGGATGCGCAGCGTCTTGGCGCCCTCGCTCAACGCGCGGCCCCGCGTTCCCTCGGCCTGGAATCCGCACAGTAGCACCGCGTTGCGCGAATCGGGCAGCCGGCGCGCCAGATGGAACAGCACGCGGCCCCCAGTGGCCATTCCGCTCGCCGAGATGATGATGCACGGCGTATTCACCTTGCTGATGTCCCGCGATTCCTCCACCGTGCGCGTCATGATCACGCTGTGCGCATTCAGCGGGTCCCCATTCTTTTCCTCGCGCGTAAATTCCAGATCGTGGTCTTCGTGATGCTTCATGTACAGGTCGGTGACGCTGATGGCCATCGGACTGTCCACGTAAACCGGCAGCCGCGGGATCCGGTCCCAATCCTCCAGTTGCCGCAGCACGTACATGATCAATTGCGTACGGTCCACTGCAAACGCCGGGATCACAATGGCGCCGCCACGCTTGGCCACACGGTTCACGACCTCGGCGAGCGCATCGAAAGGCGAGTCGGCCGGATGATCGCGGTCGCCATACGTGGATTCGCAGAGCAAGTAATCGGCTCGCGGCGGCGCCTCGGGATCCTTGAGGATCGGCTGGCCGTACCGCCCGATGTCTCCCGAGAAAAGCACAGTAAACGTTTTCCCGTTCTCCGTGATGGCCAGCTCCAGACTGGAAGCGCCGAGAATGTGGCCCGCATTGTGCGGCCGCACCGTGAATTCCGGGCTGATTCGAAAGGGATCGCTTCGCGGGATTTCGGAAAAACGGCTCAGCGCCGCAGTGGCTTCTTCCTCGGTGTAGAGCGGCAACGGCGGCGCGTGTTTCGAGTAGCCGCCCTTCGCCGCGTGCTCCGCATCTTCCACCTGCAAGCGCGCGGAATCCGGCAGCAAATAATTGCAAAGCTCCCGCGTCGCGGCGTCCGCGTAAATCGGCCCGCGGAAGCCGTCGCTCACCAGCCGCGGCAGATAGCCGGTGTGATCGATGTGCGCGTGCGTCAGCAGCACCCAATTGAACGTCGCGGGATTTTCGGGCAGATGATCCCAATTGCGAAGGCGAAGTTCTTTGCCGCCCTGAAAGAGTCCGCAATCCACCAGCAAACGCTTGCCGCCCGCTTCCACCAGGTATTTCGAACCAGTGACCGTGCCTGCCGCTCCGAGAAAAGTAATCTTGGCCATAGGCCGGATATTGTAATCGAATTCCGAGCGTGGAAGAGTTCGGGGAAGGAGAATTCTCCGGCGAGATCTGAGAAAGCTGGTGGAGCCGATGGGATTCGAACCCACGACCTCCTCGATGCCATCGAGGCGCGCTCCCAACTGCGCCAC
>JBGQGH010000108.1:0-8499 GCA_041497315.1 Terriglobia bacterium
CCAGCTCGTCGACGTGGAGTGCTTCATCGGTGTTGAGAAGCGAGTAGAGAGCTTTCTCAGCGGGCGTGAGCGATGCTTCGAATAAAGAAGCGCGCTCGGCCGCGTTGGGAGATTCCACGACGAAAAGTTCGGCGCGGATGGCCGTGGGCAACTCCTCGACAACGTCTTCCCAGCTCGTGACGAGCTTGGCGCCCTGCTTGATCAACTGGTTCGGCGCGAAGCTGTTGGGTTGCGTGGCGTTGCCGGGCACGCCGTAGACTTCGCGGCCGAACTCCATGGCCAGGCGCGCGGTGATGGTGGAGCCGGAATACTGCGCGCCCTCGACGACGATCACGCCGAGGCCCAGGCCGGCGACGATGCGGTTGCGCACGGGGAAATTTTCCGGCGCAGGGTGCCGGCCAAAGGGAAACTCGGTGATGATGGCGCCGCGCTCGACGACTTGCGCGTAGAGTTTCTTGTTCTCCTTGGGATAGATGACATCGATGCCGTTGCCGAGCACGCCGATGGTCGTGCCGCGCGTGGCGGCGCAGGCGCCCTTGTGCGAGGAGCTGTCAATGCCGCGCGCGAGGCCGCTGACGATGGCGAGACCGCGCTCAGCCAGATCGCGCGCGAGGCGCTCGGCCATTTGATTGCCGTAGGGCGTGGGGCGGCGCGTGCCGACCATGGAGATCGCGTGGCGATTGAGAACGCTGAGATCGCCGCGGGCATAGAGCAGCGGCGGGGGATCGTAGATCTCGAGCAGGCGCTGCGGGTACTCCGGCTCCTCCCAATTCAGGAGGCGGCAGCCGTCCTTGCGGACTTTTTCCAGCTCTTTCTCCGCGTCCTTGAGCGGCGCTTTCGAAAAAACCGCCTGGGCCACGGCGGGAGGCAAACTGCAGGCTTCGAGCTGGGTCAGCGAAGCGCGGAAGATCGCTTCGGGAGAACCGATGGCGCGGAGGAGCTTCGCCGTAAGGCGCGAGGCGAGCCCCGGCGTGACGGCCAGCGCCAGCCAGTGGAGGGAACGCTCGAGTTCCATCGCGAGTGGAGCCTACGCGGATGTTAGCAAATCTGTCAAGTCATCCTTAGTTTATAAGGTCAAGGTAGTGAATCGAAAGAACCCAATGGAGCTTCGGCGTGGCCAGGAGGCGCGGCGCGGACCGTGGGCTGTGATATATTGGGGTGTTCCCGCGAGGCGAAGATTTTGGAAAAACTGCGCATTTCCATCGTTGAATACCTGAATACCGCGCCGCTGGTGTGGGGCTTCACGGACGGACCTCTGCGCGGGAAATACGATTTGTCGTTCACCGTGCCATCGCAGTGCGCGGAAGCGCTGCGACGGGGCGACGTGGACGTGGCCATCATGCCCGCGGTGGAATACCAGCGCATGGAAGGCGTAGTTGTGCTGCCGGATATGGCCGTGGCGGCCAAGGGCGAAGTGCGCAGCATCTTGCTGCTGGCGAAGAAGCGGATCGAACTGGTCAAGCGCATCGCGCTCGACCACAGCTCGCGCAGCTCCGCGGCGCTGGTGCGGCTGTTGTGCGCGGAACACTGGGGAATCGCGCCGGAGTTTGTTGAAGCGGCGCCCGATCCCGCCGCGATGCTGGCCGAGGCCGATGCAGCGCTCGTCATCGGTGACCCCGCGCTTCGCGTGGCGATTCAGGCCGCGGCGCTGGCCGAGCGGAAACCGAGCGGCGACGTCTGCTGCGGAGGCGATCCGAATGCCATGCCGGTGCCGGGCGTGCAAACGCTCTTCCTCTACGATGTGGCGCACCAGTGGCGCGAGATGACCGGGCTGCCATGCGTGCTGGCACTGTGGGTGGCGCGGCGCGACGCGGTGACGCCGCAGGTGGTGGCGGACTTTTTGGCATCGAAGGAGTACGGGCTCGCGCGGATTGCGGAGATCGCCGAAGGGGCTTCGATGAAGCTGAACCTGCCGGCGGCGGCGCTCGAAAGTTATCTGCGGGACAATATTGATTTTTCGTTAGACGAAGAAAACCGCGCAGGACTTGAGTTGTATTTCCAGAAGTGCGCGGAACACGGGTTGATCCCGCGGGCTCGTCCGGTGGAGTTGGCGGCGATGCCGCAGAAAACCACAGCGGGAGGGAGCGACTGAAATGGAGCGGATGGGCACACTTCGTTCGCTGCGCCGCTATCCGGTGAAGAGCATGATGGGCGAAGACCTGGACCGGGTTTTCGTGAGCTACGCGGGACTGGTGGGCGACCGGGTGTACGCGTTCGTGGACAACGGAAACAAGTCGAGCTTTCCGTGGATGACGGGGCGGCAGGGCCACGAAATGATTTTGTACAAGACGCGGTTCCTCAATCCGCCGGACGCGGATGAGGAGCGTCCGGCCGCGGAGCGATTTCAGGTGGAGGTGGTCACGCCGGAGGGCCAGAAATTCCGAATGGGTGAGCCGGCACTGCAAAACCATCTGGAGGGCCGCTTCGGGCGATCCATGACCTTGCGTTTCTCCGAACGGGCCATGACGGATATGCGTCCCGTGTCCGTCTTCGGACTCGATACGGTGCGGATGCTCGCCGACGAGACGGGAATCCCGCTCGATCACCGGCGCTTCCGCGCGAATTTTTACGTGGCCTGGGATAATGGGCAGCCCTACTTCGAAAAATCGCTGGTGGGGAAGACGCTGCGGATTGGCGAGAACCTCGAGGTGCAACTGGTCGAAGAGGACCCGCGCTGCATCATGATTACGCTCGATCCGGAAAGCGCGAAGCCGGCGCCGGAGGTTCTCCGCACGGTATCGCAGAAACATGGCGGCTGCGCCGGCGTGTACGGAGCGGTGCTGCGCGAAGGAATTGTCAAGGTGGAAGACCCGGTGTACGTGGTCTAAGTCCGAGGAGCTGCATGGGCATTTCGCAACAAGAAGCGCTGGACCTTTTCGCCTCCGATGACCTGGTGGGCATCGGGATGGCGGCGCACCAGGTGCGTAAGAAAAAGACGGATCCGCGCGTGGTGACGTACCAGATCGACCGCAACATCAATTACACAAATTTCTGCACGGAGTACTGCTCGTTCTGCGCGTTTTACCGGCCGCTGGGATCGAAAGAAGGCTACCTGCTCACGTTTGAGACGATCCTGAAGAAGATCGAAGAGATGCTCGAGCTGGGCGGCACCGGAGTGCTGCTGCAGGGCGGTCTGCACCCGGACTTGCGGATCGAATATTACGAAAACCTGCTGCGCACGATTCACGAGCACTACCCGCAGGTGCATCTGCATTGTTTTTCGGCGCCGGAGATCCTGTGCATCGCGGAAGTTTCGGGGCTCTCGGTGCGCGATACGATCGCGCGGCTGATGGAAGCGGGACTGCAGTCCATTCCGGGCGGCGGCGCGGAAATCCTGGACGATGAGATCCGCGGGCGCATTGCGCGCCTCAAATGCACAAGCGACGAATGGGAACTGGTGCACCGCACGGCACACTCGCTCGGGCTGCGCACGACGGCCACAATGATGTTCGGCTGCGGCGAGGAATACCGACACCGCGTGAACCATTTTGAACGCATCCGCCGGCTGCAGGACGATACGGGCGGATTTACCGCGTTCATCCCCTGGATGTTTGCGCCGGAGAATACGCCGCTGGGCAAAAAAGTGCCGGAAGCGACGGCGGTGGACTACCTGAAAACGCTGGCCATCAGCCGGATGTACCTCGACAACATAGATCACGTGCAGTCGAGCTGGCTGACGCCGGGAATCAAGGTGTGCCAGGTGGGCTTGCAGTTCGGCGCCGACGACGTGGGTAGCATTTTGATCGAGGAAAACGTGGTTTTCGCCGCGGGCGTGCGCAATCGCACGAATGAAGCCGAGTTGCGCCGCATTATTACCGATGCCGGTTACATTCCCGCTCAGCGGGATACGCTGTATCGGTCGTACGCGCTGAAGTAATCCGCTTTTCCATTCCCCACCATTGCTGCGGTCCTGCTGAGGGAAAACGCTAGTCAATTACTCTTGGGGACCGAGACGGTGATTTCGACTTCAGTGCCGTCGCGGAGATCGAGATTTTCGGCGGGATAGAGCGCGCCATTGCGGTAGCGAGCGCGCATGCGGCGCAAGCCCCGTGCAGCTTCCTGTTCCTTCTTCAGGTCATCTTCAGTGAGAAGTTTTCCCGAAAAGAAATCCTGTCGCGGCGCGCCCAATCCATCGAGCGCTTCATTCGCGAGGCCGTCAGCTTCGCGATTACGTTGGCGCGGGACGTGTTGGATATCGAAATACTCGAGCGAAGCGGCCAGCTTCTTGGCGCGCTCGTGCAACGGCTTCAAATCCTCGCTCTTTACTTTGTAACGGCCCTGCATCTGGCGGACGAGGAGTTCCGAATCGCTGCGGATGCGCAATTTCTTGATGCTGTGCGCCGCGGCGTAATCGAGCGCGGCGATGAGGGCGAAGTATTCGGCGACGTTGTTGGTGGTGCGGCCGACGTATTTTTTCAACCGATCGAGCGGCTCGCCATCGGGCTTCAAGATGGCGACGCCGTACGAAGCCGGGCCGGGATTGCCGCGCGCGGCGCCGTCAATGTGAGCGGTGTAGGCGCCTTCGGCGGGTCGCGTGGAGTGCTCCGGCTCAGCGAAGAGCCGCTTGGAACGCGGCGCGGGGGATTTTTTGGGGCGCTTCATGGCGTCACCGAATTTTTCCAGATGTCTGATCGAGACGAATCGGAATCGAAAGCGCACAGGCTGCAAGCCTGTCCCACAGAAGCAGCCGGAGCCGTGCTAACTCGCACTGTTCTGCGCGCTGGTTTGCAAAGTTTCCGGGGAGGAATCCGCGGAGGGTGACTGGGCGGCCGGCGGCTCGATGTAATAAAGAATGCGGGTGCAGGTCTCGCAGTGAAACATTTCCTGGGAAGAATCGCGGCGCATTTCCTGGAAGACGTGCGGGCGTACGCGCACGCCACACAGCGTACAGGTTTCGTCGCGCACTTCTGCGAGCGAGATATTGTTGTGGCGCTTCCCGATGCGATGGTAATGGTCCAGCAGGTCTTCGGGTATCGCGGCAACGGCGATGGCGCGTTGGGCCTGGGCTTCGGCGAGATTTTTTTCGAGGGCCGATTTTTGCGTCTCGATGGCGCTGCGCTCGGCCTGCGCGGCGGCGTCGACGAGTTTTAACTCCGCCTCAGCGGCTTTCACGCGATGGTCGAATTCTTCTCCGGCGACCATGCGCTCGAGGAGGCGGTCTTCGGACTTGGCGACTTCGCCTTCCGCGTTTTCAATTTCGTGAAGGAGGGCCTTATAGGCTTCGTTGGTCTTGACCTCGGAGCTTTGGCCACGATATTTCTTCGCGCGCTCTTTCCACTGCTCGACGTCCAGTTCGTACTTCTTGCGGTCTTTCAAACTTTGGGTCAACGATTCCTTTTCGGCGACGATCTGTTTGTGAGCGGCTTCGATGTGAGCTGCGATTTCCGCCAGGCGCTTGGGGAAAACGGCCAAGCGGGCGTTCAAGTCGTTCAGGCGCAAGTCCACGGCCTGCAATTCAATCAAGTGCTTGATGTTGGGATGCATGGAAGATCCATTCTAGCATAGCCGCGCGCCGCGCCCGCGAGGATCGCGCCGAACGGCCGGGGCCGTCGATGGCGCGCCGCACCATGAGTCTTTTTTGCGTCCTGGGCCGTATACAGGATGCGTATGATGGCGGGAATTGCAGAGGCGAGTTGGGAGGGGCGAGTGGGCGTGGATGCCGACGTAGCCCGGCTGCGCAAGGGCGATCCGGAAGCGCTGGGGGCGCTGCTGGAGCGCTACCAGAACCGGCTGTACCGCTACCTCTTGAGGCTGGTGCGGGAACCTGCCACGGCGGAGGACCTTTTCCAGCAGACGTGGTTGCGCGTGGCCGAGCAGGTGAAGAAATACGACCCGCGACGTAATTTTGATGCCTGGCTTTTTACCGTGGCGCGGAATCTGGCCATTGATCACCTGCGGCGCTACCGGCCGGAGAGTTTGGATGAGCCGCTGCCATCGGGCGAATCGCGCGAGGAACAGATTCCCAGCGTGGCGGAGACGGCGCTGGAGCGCGTGATTCTGCAGGAACGCGCGGCGCGATTGACGGACGCGATGGGTTCGCTGCCGGCGGTTTACCGCGAAGTGCTGACGCTGAGATTCGAGGAAGAGATGAAGCTCGAAGAAATTGCCGTGGTGCTGGACGCACCGCTATCGACGGTGAAGACGCGATTGCGGAGGTCGCTCGAAGGGCTGCGGCGAAAACTGGAATCGCAAGGGCCGGCGGAGGACTGGCGATGAAAGACCACAAAAAGCCCGACCATGACACGCTGCGGGGCTGGCTCTCACTGGCCGCGGCGGGAGCGCTGGAGCCCGAAGAGCAGGCGGAAGTCGATCGGCATCTGGGCGCGTGCGAGGAATGCGCGGCGGAATTCGAACGGTGGCGCGTGCTGGCCAGCGGATTGAAGCGGCTGCCGACGCCGCAGCCTTCAGCGGCGCTGGTGGAGCGGGTACGCGCGAGCATCGTGGCGGCAACCGCGGCGCAGGCAGAAAAGAGATGGAACCAGGGCGTGCTGATTTTTCTAGTTTTGTTTTCGTGGACGCTCACGCTGGCGGGATGGCCGATTGTGCGTCTGGCGACGCACGGCGTCTCGAGCTGGCTGGAAGTGGGCTTCACGAAGGCCTGGATGGATTTGATCGGTTATACGGCGCTGGGATGGTTGACGGCCGGCGTCGCGGCGATGGTGCTGACCTGGCAAAAACGCCGGGAGAGGAGACTGGCATGAGTTATGTAGAGGAAAAAACGCGGAGAATCATGGACCGAGGCGCGCGGGACCGCGCGGCAGCCGGCCAGACGGGCTTTTGGGCCAACCTACGAGTGATCCCGGTGACGGCGCGAATCATTGCGGCGCTCGTCTATGCCGGAGTGCTCGGGGGCCTCCTGACTTCTTTCCACTTCTTTCCCGAGGAATGGCAAAACTGGACGCTCTGGCAGAAGATTCCCTTCGCGACGCTGATCCCGATTGTGCTGGTGTTGTTGGTGCTGCTGATCGGCTACGTGAATGGAGACGCGAAGCGGCGCGGCATGCGCTACGTCATGTGGACGCTGCTGGCGAGCTTCGTTCCGAACGCGCTGGGAATTATTTTGTACTTCCTGCTGCGCGATCCGTTGCCTGCGCCCTGCCCGGGTTGCGGGACGCGGGTCGGGGGAGCATTCGCCTTCTGCCCCCACTGCGGGACGGTGCTCTCACCTGCGTGTCCACATTGCCGTCGCACGGTGGAACGCGCCTGGGCCAATTGCGCCCACTGCGGCACCAAGCTTCCCGGCGCGGGCCAGACGGCGGCGTGATCTAGGGGAAAGAGAAACTAGGAAAGAGCAGAAGGAAAAGAGGCCCGCTGAACGGCGGGCCTCTTTTCTTTTTTCTGATTTCGATTTTCTGCCGGTAGAATACGCGGCGAACTAGTTCAAGGAGGGCAGATGCCGCACGTGCAAATTACCTGGGTGGAAGGCCGCACGCCGGACCAGAAACGCAAAGTGGCGGAGCGCGTCACACACGCTCTGGAAGAAGACGGCCGGGCCAAGCGGGAAAATATTCACGTTTCGTTTGTGGATGTGCCGGCGACGAATTACGCCGAGGCGGGCGTGCTGGTGGCCGATCAGAAGCGCAGCCCGTAGCGGGCGGCGCGCGAGGCACCGCCCACTCGTGGAGCTCGGTCCGGCTCAGGTGGAGTGCTGGAAGTCGCGGCGCGCCAGGGTCGAATCGATGAAGTAGCCGACGCCGATGGAAATCGGAATCACGCCAAGGGCTGCGGCGGTTATGGCATCGGGCTCCACCCGCGAGATCAGCAAGAACGCGAGCGAGAAGCCCAGGCCACCCGTAATCAGCAAGATCCCCGCGCGGCGCGAGCGCGCCGGATGCGGCAGCTCAGAATCCATCGGAACCGACACGCCCTTTTCAATGGCCGCAAGGCGTTCCTGCGATTTAAGCTGCCGGACCCGGTAGAAAGCATAAATTGCAGCGAGCGGAATGCTGCATGTGAGGACCACCGCGACAAATCCAATCATTTCCCCGTTCATTTTTCTCTCCTTTGGCTCTCGCGTGGGGAGGCGAGAGCGACTCTGCCACCACACTGGCCTTTCATTGGGGAATTACGCAATGCGGCGCGGCAAAGTTCCGTGTGAAGAGGCGGAAGAGGCCGGAGAGAAACCTAGTTTGGTTTACTGGCGTGGCGCTCGATGTAGCTGCGCGCGAAATCGATGAGGTTCTGGCTGTGCAAACCGGCCTTCTTCGCTTCTGTTTCCGCGTCTTCGAGTTTCATGCCATCCACCAGGGCGCGCCGGATCATCCAGAACGCGCTGGCGCGATTATTGGTGGTGCAGTGGAGGAAGAGGGGGCGGTTCAGCGGATCGGCGAGGACTTTCAGGAATTCGTCCGCCTGATCATCGCGAGGAGCTTCGGGATCCACGGGGATGGTGAAGTAGCGCAGGCCAAGCGCTTTAGTCTTGGCGGCTTCTTCCTCGGCATTGTATTCCGAAGGGCGGCGAAGATTCAGCACGGCGCGCACGCCTTCGTCCTTCATTCG
>JBGQGH010000109.1:0-8455 GCA_041497315.1 Terriglobia bacterium
CGCGACCGGCGTCTCCCCCCACGCCGGTCGCTTCTTCCATCCCGGTGTGGGCAGAATCGAGCTTGCAGGAGACCCCGAGTGCTACATTATGACTGGACCAAGAACGGGGGGCAGGTCACTCCCAAGTCAAGTCCCTCAGGGTGACCTTCCAGGTCGGAGCTCACGAACGAAGGTGCACCTCGTCACAAGTTGGTTGCGGTCGGTGGGGAAAGCATGTCCCAGGTTTAGTTGAGAACAACGGCTCTTATTGACCCGCACCTAATGACACCCGCTGCTGAGAGTGCAACTTCGAATTCAATTTCCTCCCGGGTTCCGCGAGTTCTCGGTAGCCTCTCACACGTCGGAATTTCTTCTCGGCTTCGAGGAGACCTGCGGCGGGCAGGCCGAGCCTGCGTAGAGCACCTAGCAGCATGAGATCTGTCCCGATGACGTCCACCCCGCACAGCAAGGCACCCATGAAAGCGCGGCTCACTGGCACGCTCGGGTGCCGCCAGGAAGGGTGCGTTTCTCTCCTGATCCGTTCACAACTTCTATCCTCCCACCTCGCTTGTCCCGACCCTGCCTGGCCGGCGGGTACTCCTTCACCCGGATGAGAGATTTTCGAGTGCCGCGCTCTTTGGTGCTCTCCCACGAGGGTGCGGATTTTCCTTGATCAGTAGCCCGGCCTGGAGTTTCTGCCTGGCACCCGCAGACCTGAACCCTGTTTCGGTCTCCTCTGGCCTGCATGATTCTTCGAACCTCAAACTTCTGACCTCAAACCTCCAGTCCCCGGCTCACGGCTCGCATTTTTTTCTCGAACCTCTAACTTCCAACCCCGACCTTCCAGAACCCCGCATCCCCTTGAATCTCTTCCACTTCTCGCAATTTCAGAGCTTCCTACGCCTATTGACGGCCATGTTAAGCTAAGAGTAGAAGCCCGAGTGTGCCATGACGCCAAAACTCACCCAATGCGACATCTGCATCGACCCTTCTGGCCCTGAGCCTGCCTGCCGCCCGCCTGCCGCAAGCAAGGCAGGCAGGCCGCGAGGGGAGATTCAGACGGTGTCTGAATCGATCCAAGATTCTGGCCCCGCCGGAATCGCAGACTCCGGCCCTGCCGGAAAGGGCAAACTCCACAAGCTAAGTCCAACCCCATCTAGCGATTGCGAGCTGTTTTGCACGCTGTTGGAAGCTAAGTCCTTACCCTGCCACTCTTACGAATACATGGGGGGTGGGGGGTACGCACCAAGAGTTCACATTTCACTCAATCTTGACCACTTAGTTTTTTCTTCCTTCCGGACCTCCAACTCCTTGCCCGCCACCACATACAAGAATCGCGCCTCTAAACCCTTGCGCGCCATCACATACGAAAACAGTGGGTGTAGGGGGTCCGCATCCTCCCATTTTCTATTTTCCATTTTCTATTTTCGCTTCCAGCTCGTCGCTCGCCGCTGCTCTCAGCACGAGATCCGCGAGCGCGGCAATAAACAGCGGCGAATCGCCCACCGCAGGCATCATCTCGAACTGCTCCACGCCGAGATGCTTGGCCGCTTCGCGGGCTTCGATATTGATCTCATGCAGGGTTTCAATGTGCTCGGTGACGAACGAAATCGGCACCACCAGCAAGTGTTTCTCCCCGGCCCGCGCCAGGCTCTCGATGGTCGCGGTCAACGAAGGCTCGAGCCACTTCTGCCGCCCCACACGGCTCTGGTAGCACAGCGTATGCGCGTTGGGGAATCCGCCGCGTTCGCAGACCAGCCGCATGGTGGCTTCTATCTGTCGCTGGTAAGGGTCGCCTTTTTCGATCAGGCTCAGCGGCAGGCCGTGCGCGCTGAAAACGATGTGCGCGTCGGTGGGCCGCTCGAAATGCGTGAGGCTCAGCCGGATGCGCTCGACCACCGCGTCGATGTACAGCGGATGGTTGTAGAAGTTCTCGATGACGTGCAGCGGCAGCGGCGGATGCGCGGGCTTGTAAAGCCGCGACCACTCTTTCAAGCTGCTGCCCGTCGTGGCCTGCGAGTAATGTGGATAGAGCGGCAGCAAGACCAGTTCTTCCGGCTTCGCGCGCGCGATATCCGCGACGGCCTGCTGAGTGAGCGGATGCCAGTAGCGCATTGCCACCGTGACGTGCGCGTCCACCTGCGGCGCGAGCGCTGCGGTCAGCTTCTGCGCTTGCCGCTCGGTGAGAAGACGTATGGGCGACTGGCCGCCGATTTCGGCATAGTGCCGGGCCACCACTTTGGACCGCCGCCTGGAGATGTATTTCGCCAGCGGTTTGCGCAGCAGCGCGCCGAAGATGCCCAGGGGGATGATGTCCGGATCGCAGAAAAGATTGTAGAGAAACGGCTCGACGGCCTCCGGGGTGTCCGGGCCGCCAAGCTGGAAAAGTACAACGCCTATTTTCTTGCGCGCGGGCATTGGTTGGAAAATGTAGCGCTGGGATTTATCCCAGCATCGTTCCAAGCGGGACACCTGCCGGCCTGAAGGCCGGCGCTACACGAATCTACTTGAGCGTGTCCTTCAGGCGCTTGACTTCATCCTGAATGCGCGACATCCGCCGCGACACCGTCAGGTAGTACACAAAAAAGATGGCCCACACCGCCATGTACGCGGCAAAGAGGCTGTCCAGATTTTTCATTTCCCTTCCCCCTTTAATTCCCTAATCCACAATTCTTCTATCGCGCGCCGCTGCGCGCTTCGCGGAGCTGCGCTTCCAGGTTCATCTCTTCCACAGCGTGCCGCGTCGCTTCCAACCGATAGCGCTGCCGCACCAGAATGATCATCAGCCCCAGCAGCGCGCACAGGCAGGTGAGAAACACGTACCACATCAGCGGATCGAGGCCGGAGTTCGGTCCGCCCGCAATCACCGGAGCCGGATGCTGCGTGCGCCACAGCCGGTTCGATAGATACACCAGCGGCACATCGAGGAACGCGAAGATGCCGAACACCGCCGAGACCACCGCGCGGCGTTCCGGCTCCGCGATCAGTGTGCGCAGCAGCAGGTACGCGATGTAGAGCACCCAGAGGATGAACGTCGAGGTCAGCTTGGCGTCCCACGTCCACCAGATTCCCCACACCGGATGCGCCCAGATGGGTCCCGTCACCAGCATGCACGTGAAGCACACGATGCCCACCTCGGCGGAGGAGACAGCGAGCCAATCCCACTTCGGCTGGCGCCGGCGCAGGTACACGATGCTGGCGATGAACGAGGTGATGAGCGCGACGAAGCCGCTGGCGGCACTGGGGAGGTGCATGTAGAAGATCCGCTGGATCACTCCCATGGTGCGCTCGGTGGGCGCGATGTAGAGCGCGGCAATTCCTGCCGCAGCCATCATAAAGAGCACCAGGTAGTCCGATCCGCCGGCGCGATAGGTGCGCGAGAGCAGCATCGGCAGAATCACTGCGCCAAGCAGCATGGCCAGCTGGGAGAGGGCCATCCAGCTTCCATTGCCGGCAGGCCGCGCGCCCGCGTTCACTTGTCTCCAGGCCTGCCACATCGCGAAGGCGAGGGCGGCGAGGGCGACAAACTGGAGAAGCGTTAGCCAGAGCGGAGTGCGGTTCGAATGGTCGGTCTGAGGATCCATGTCATTCATCATCATTCCTCGAAGAGATACTCGCCGAAAAGCCAGGCGGCCGTCAAAAAAATCAGGTCGAAGCCGGCAAGAAAAACGACCCAGGTGCGACTGAGTTCGGGCGAATCAGCGAGCAGGCCGGCGGTGGCTTCGGTGCTGGCGATCAGGACGGGCGTGAGCGCGGGAAGAAGTAAAAGAGGCAAGAGCAATTCGCGCATGCGCGCTTGCGAAGAGATCGCGGCGAAGACGGTGCCGATGGTGGCGAGGCCGAGCGTGCCCAAGAGCATGACGAAAGAAAGCTGGCCAAGCACGGGAAGAATGCGAACGTTGTAAAGCACGGCGAACACGGGCAAGAGAATCACTTCCGCGAGCAGGAGGAACGCAAGATTGGCGAGAATTTTGCCGAGCAATATTGCAAACGGCTCGATCGGTGAAAGGCGGAGCGCGGCGAGGGTGTCATTGGCCTGCTCGCGCGTGAAGGAAGGCTGAAGCATGAGCGAGCCAGCGAAAAGGAGTGCGATCCAAAGCAGGCCGGGGCCGAAGCGGCGCGATTCGGGGTTGGTGGGATCGAACGTGAAGCTAAAAAGTACGACGACAATAAGGACGAAGACGACGGTGGTGTTCAGCAATTCGAACGAGCGGAATTCGGCGCGGAGTTCCTTGGCGACGATGATAGAAGCGGCGCGAGCGAGCGTCATCGAGCGCGCTCCTGCGATTCGAACCGCGGAGGGCTGCCGAAACCGGCGGCAAGATCGAGGATTTCGTTCGAATGAGCGGCGGGGCCGGTATCGCGCACGACAGAGCCGGCTTCGAGACACACGGCACGGGTTGCAAGCGCCAGAGTCTCGCTGCGGCCGTGCGTACTCATGAGGATGGTGCAGCCTTCGCGGTGAAGATGCGAAAGCGTTTCGTTGAGCCAGTCGAGTCCCTGACGATCGAGACCTGCGGCAGGCTCGTCGAGCAGGAGAAGATTCGGGCCGGCAAGAAGCGCGCGACCGATGGCCATACGCTGCCGCATACCGCGGGAGAAAGTTCGCACGAGGCTGTCGCGTCGAGCGACCAGTCCTGCGGCTTCGAGCGCGTGAGTGATCCGAGAAGGAATGTCATCGAGGCCGTAGAGGCGCGCGAAGAAGCGGAGATTTTCCGCGGCGGTGAGTTCATCGTAGAGCAGCGTGTTGTGGGCGACCATGCCGATGCGGCGCTTGATTGCAATCACATCGCCAGCGGGATCTGGAAAGAAGGAGACTTCGCCGGCGGTCGGACGGCCGAGAAGGGCCGCAATCTTGAGAAGTGTGGTCTTGCCTGAGCCATTGTGGCCGAGGAGAGCGACGAATTCGCCCGCAGCGATGTTCATAGAGACGCGGCGGAGAGCCAACATTGCGCCATAGCGTTTTTCGATGTCGCGGAATTCGATGCCGAGGCCGGCGGAGTTTTGAGTGGCGGTCACGAGGCTGGCTCAGCCTCGCACGAGATCGCGCAGGATTTTTTCAGCGCGGCTCCGTTCGCGGGCATATTCCTCGTCGGAAATCGTGCCGGCCTGGCGGCGAAGCTCGAGGCGGAAGAGGGTGTCCTTCAATTCATCGAGGCTGTGAGAGACCCGCCGGTCGAGCTCCGCGCTGATGTGCCCAACCTCCGCATTGCGAGGCGCTGCGGGGACAGGATCAGGCAGTCCCTTGGCAGGCTTGCTCCGCGAGCCCGAAGAACGCGCGGGTGGAGGAGCAGGTTCGGGAGCAGCTGATTCGAAAGCAGCAGTGGGCCGGCGCCAGAGGAAGAGGGCGCCAAGGGCAAAGAGTCCGACGAAGCCACCGACGAAAACCCACTTGAGACTGTCCATGCGCGCGGGAATCGTTTGCACCGGAACGCCGGTATCGCGGCCATTGATGGCGTCGGGCTGGCCGGAATCTCCGGCAGCGGACGGGGGAGGAGCAGTGCCGGAAATGGAAATCTCGAACGGCGTGTTCAGAGGCATGGTCTCATGCGTGAAGATGTTCATTCCCTGCTCGGAGCCGGCCGGGGCAAAGCCCGGGCTCGTGACTTGCATCGTAGGAGGCACCAGCAGAATCACGCGCGCGGCAGAATACGGCGACGATGCCTTCAAGACAGCTTTGTTGCCCGAGTAGGGGAGTTGGTAGGAGAGGCGGATGCCGCTTTCGCCAGGGCGCAAGGGGAACGCGATAGCGTAATGATTTTTTGCGCGGTCCATCGTTCCCTGCACCGTGGGCATTCCGGAAGGTCCCCACGCGGAGACCTGGGCAAGCTCTGCACCATCGGGCAACTGAAACTCGAAATTGCCATCGTTCTTGTAAAAAGCGAGGGGTGGCTTAGTGTCATTGCGGACGGTGTATTCCTCGCCGACGAGAAGGACGGTGTCGCGTGGCTGGAACACCATGACGCGAGAAGTGATGGCGATGGATTTCGGGTCCGTGGTGGGATCGAAAACCTGGACGTCGGCGGTATCGCGGCCGGGCGGCAAGCTCGCGTGAAACATCACGCCACGGTAGACAACACGGACCAGCATGGGTTGAGCACCGATGGCGGCGTTTTCAAGGCGATAGCGCCCCTGCGCGTCCGTCTTGGTATCAGCAACGGTCTCCATATTGCCCTGAAGGGCGAGTAGGGTGACGATTGCGCTCGCGGCAGGCGCGCCGGTGGTGCCATTGCGAACGACTCCAGTAAGCGTGCCAGCCGAGGCAGAACCGGTCAGACACACGGTCAGCGCGAAGAGGGCAAGCAGGCGCGGGAGCAAGCGAGTCATGAGGCTGATTTTTCCGCTGCCGCAGCGGCCGAAACATCGCGGCGCACGGGTCGAGAAGTGCCGCCCGTGACACTCTCAATTTCAGCGAGGACGAGCGCGGCTTCGGTTTCGAGGGCTTTCTGAGTGTCTTCGAAGTCTTTCTCAGAGAACTTGCCGGCGCGATGTTCGAATTTCAGATCGCGAAGGTTGTCATAGATGGTGTCGCGGCGCTCGAGCAACTGATCGAGGCGCGAGCGGTGCGGCGCGGAATCGGAAGCGTCCGGCTCGATATAGAAAATGAAGACAAGTACGGCGGCAGCGAGCGCGAGGCAGGCGATGAGCATGACCGTGTCGCCGCCGAGGAGCGCTTGAAGTCCGGATTGTAGCCAGGCAGCCGTGAGGGCCACGCTATTCCTCCGTCTCCCGGTCCGCTTGCTGCCGCGCGCGGGCCAACATCTCCGGCGAGACTTGCGGCCCAGCGGGAGCGACTGCGATTCGACGCCGCCAACTGGAAATGACCAGGGTCACGAGGCCAAGGCCCAGAACAAACGCGATACCGGGAATGTACCAGGCCAGGCTGTTAAAGCCTTTGGATGAGGGTTCGGCCAAAACTTTTTCACCGTATTCCTGCACGAACGATTGCAGCGTCAAATCGTCGGAATCATTCCGTGAGACGCGCTGGTCCAATTCCTTAAGCATGGTGGAGGAAACGGTGCAGCCCACGTGATTGCAGGCAGTGAGAATCTGATTGCAGTTGCACATGCAGATGAGTTTTCCGCCGAGGCGCTTGGCGCGGTCAGTCTGCTGCGCGGAAAGCGGCAGGCTGCCGAACTGGGCGAGGGCCAGGGCGAGCGCGAGGATCAGTCCGAAGGAGAGAGTTTTAGTCGTGACCTTCATAAGTTCTCAGCGGAGCGGCGACGGCCTGCGGCGCGGGAACGGCCGGGGATTTCTCGGTGACGGGGCGAACGAGGAGAACGGCCTGGCGATTGGGCAGGAGAGCCAGCACCGTGCCGAAAATCAGGATGCCGCCGCCGAGCCAAATCCATTTCACGAGAGGATTCAGATAGACGTGGATGACCGGCCGGTCGTTTTCCGGGCTGCGTCCGGCATAGACGACGTAGAGGTCTTCTTTCAGCGTCGAGTAGATGGCGACCATGGTGCCGGACATCTGGTCGGCGCCGTAAAAGCGGCGCTCGGGATAGAGCATGATCAGTTGTTTGCCGTCGCGCTCAACTTCCATGGTGGCGCGCTCGGCGGTGTAGTTCGGCCCGGGTGTGGACTCAAAGGTCTGGCAAGTGAGTTTGTAAGCGCCGAGGGTCAGTGTGGAGCCCGGGCCCATTTCCATTTGTTGGTCTTTGTTGAATGCGGAGCCGGCGATGCCGATGAAAATGAGAACAATGCCGTAATGAACGACGTAGCCGCCGTAGCGGCGGGTATTGCGCATGGTGAGCTGGGCCAGGGAAGAAGCCAGGTTCATGCCGGAGCGCGCGCTGATGACGCGGGCGCCGCGGTAGAACTCGGAAAAAATGGTGAGGAGGACGAAGACGCTCAGGATCAGGCACAGATTGGCGTAGAAATTATTGAAGCCGAGCGGCCAGGCAATTGCGCCGGCGACCACGCCGCCCAAGAGCGGCCAGCCGAAATTGCGGCGCAAACTTTCGAGCGAAGTGCGGCGCCAGGCAAGAAGCGGGCCCACGCCGGTCAGGAAAAGAAGAAAGAGAGCAATGGGAATGTTGACCTTGTTGAAGAATGGCGGCCCAACGCTGATCTTGCTTCCGGTGACCGCCTCGGAGAGTACTGGGAAGAGCGTTCCGGAGAGAACGGCGACGCAAGCGACGAGCAGCATCAGGTTGTTAAATAGGAAGCTGGATTCGCGGGAGACGAGCGAGTCGAGCTGATTATCGCTGCGGAGGTAGTCACGATTCTTGAGATATGCCCAGAGGCAAATGGCCAGGGCTACGAGGATGAAGCCGACAAACCAGTGGCCGATGGAAGACTGCGCGAAGGCGTGAACGGAACTGACCACGCCGCTGCGGGTCAAGAACGTGCCGAGGATGCAGAGAAGAAACGTGCTGAAGACCAGCCAGATGTTCCAGACCTTCAGCATCCCGCGCTTCTCCTGCATCATCACACTGTGGAGGAAGGCCGTGCCGGTAAGCCAGGGCATCAG
>JBGQGH010000110.1:0-7708 GCA_041497315.1 Terriglobia bacterium
CCATTCCGCCGGTGAGTGGAACCTCATTGTTGCGTGCGACCTTCCTTACCTGACAGCCGACTGGATCGATTTTCTGATCTGTCGCGCGCTGGCCTCACAGGCAGACGCGCTGCTTCCCCACACCGAAGGAGGCCCCGAGCCGCTCTGCGCGATGTACCGCACGAGCGCCGGCCCGGCGATTGCCGCAGCACTCGATGGCGGCGTCCGCAAAATCATGGATGGGCTCGCGGAACTCATGGTTGAACAATTGTCACTGGGCGAGTGGAAAGCGTTTGATTCCGCGGGGCGCCTGTTCAAGAATATGAACTCCCCGGCCGATTACGAGGAGGCCCGGACCTGGTTCGACAGCGCGAAGCGATGAGCGAGCACTACATCGAGTTCTTCAACGTCTTCAAATCGTTCGACGACAACCTCGTCCTCGACGATGTGAGCTTCCACGTGGACCGCGGCGAGACCTGCGTCATCATGGGCCGCAGCGGCGTTGGAAAATCCGTCACGCTGAAGCACATCATGGGATTTCTGAAGCAGGACTCCGGGCGCGTAATCGTCGCCGGACAGGACATCACCGGCTGGAACGAGGACCAGCTCGCCGAAGTCCGCCGCAAAGTAACCATGGTTTTTCAGTCCGGCGCGCTTTTCGATTCACTGACGGTCGCGGAGAACGTCGCCTTCCCCCTCCGGGTGCATCCCGACGCGGATCCCGACGAAATCGACGCCCGGGTGAACGAGCTTCTCAAAATGCTCGAAGTCGTTGCGATGGCGGAGAAACTTCCCAGCGAATTGAGCACCGGCACGAAACGCGCGGTGGCCATCGCGCGCGCACTGGCGCAGGATCCCGAAGCGATCCTCTACGACGAGCCGACCACGATGGTCGATCCACTGATGGCCGGGCACACAGGCGACCTGATTCTGAAGCTCAAGGAAAAATTTCATAAGACCTCGATCGTTGTCACGCACGATACGCACCTGGCGCGGAAACTTGCCGACCACATCGTCTTTCTCCACGAAGGCCGCGTGGCGTTTTTCGGCACGTGGCCGGAGTTCGAATCCAGCCCGGACCGCTTCCTGCAAAACTTCCGCCTGCAGGACGAACTAATCCCCGCCATGGACGTGATCGGATGACCCAACCCTCGGCGCCCCAAGGCGCTCCGGTTCCTGAACTCCGGCGCGCGATGGGTTTTTGGGATGTGCTGCTATTCAACATCGCGGCCGTACTCGGCCCGCGCTGGATTGCCGCCGCGGCGCACAGCGGCACATCTTCGATCAGCTTGTGGATCCTGGCAGCGCTGTTTTTTTTCGTTCCCACCGGTCTTGTGGTCACCGAGCTTTCCACCCGCTTTCCCCGCGAAGGCGGCTTGTACGTCTGGTCGAAGGAAGCCTTCGGTGATTTTCACGGCTTCGTGGCCGGCTGGACGTATTGGGTCTACTCGTTTTTTTATTTTCCCGGGCTGTTGTTCGCGAGCGCGTCCATGGGCGCGTACATCGGCGGCAGCGCGTACAGCGGCCTCGCCCAGAACCGCGCATTCCTCCTGTGGGGCTCGTTCGGATTGCTGTTCATCGCCGTGGCCATGAACATCGTCGGTCTGAATGTGGGAAAGTGGCTGCAGAATGCGGGCGGAATCGCGACCTACGTGCCGCTGATGCTGCTGGTCGCCGCGGCCGCAGCGGTCTGGGCGAAACACGGCTCGGCTACGCACTTCACGTGGTCCAACATGATGCCGGTCTGGAACTGGGACACCGTGAATTTCTGGCCGCAGATCGCGTTTGCGTTCACTGGCCTCGAACTCGTCTCCGCCATGAGCGAGGAAATCCGCGATGCCCGCCGTACGCTCGCGCGCGCCATCTGGAGTTCCGGCATCCTCATCGCCGTGATTTACATCGTCGGCACCATCGCCGTCCTGGTTCTGCTCCAGGATACGCAGGTGGACACCAAGTCCGGCGTGTTCCAGGCACTGACCGTGGGCTCCACCATCTTGAAGATCAGCTTGGTGGGAATGATCGCCGCGTTCCTGGTCACCTTCGGAAACGCCGGCGGCGTGGGCACCACCGTAGCGGGTCTTTCGCGCGTGCCGTTCGTGGTTGGCGTGGACCGCTACCTGCCCGCCGCGTTCGGCAAACTTCATCCGCGCTGGCGCACGCCGTATGTCGCCATCCTCGTGCAGGCAGGAATTTCGGGCGTCATCCTTCTGCTGAGCCAGATCAACGAGTCCACACTCACCGCGTACCAAAAGCTCGTGAACGCCACGACCATCATTTACTTCATTCCGTTTCTCTACATGTATGCGGCGGTGATCAAGCTTGCGGCGCGCCCGGATCGCCGGAACAGCGAGCACGCCGTGCTAATCCCCGGGGGAAAAACTGGAGTCTGGGTGGCCGGCGGGCTGGGCTTCGTGGTGACGCTGGCCAGCATCGTGCTCTCGTTTGTTCCGCCGGGCGAGACCACGAACAAATTCCTTTGGGTCGCCGAGCTGGTCCTCGCGACAGTTGCTTCGGTCGCGCTCGGTCTGATTCTTTACTGGCGTGGCGCGCGAGCCAAAGCGCGCGAAGCGGCGCGATGACGCGGCGGGATCTTCAAGTTCAGTAGTTCGGCCACAATCCCGGTGTAGCCAGTTCGACCAGATGATTGTCGGGATCGCGAAAGTAGAGACTCGTACCGCCCTCTTCCCAACGCACCTTCGATTCGATGGCAACCCCTTTTTCCGAGAGCCTTTTCTCCCACGCTTCCAGGTGTGCCGCCGGAATCGCGAACGCGAAGTGCAACACACCCTGGCTGTCGTGCGGAGGAATCGTTCCGCCGGGCAACTCAACCGGCTGCAGAGTGCCGCCGCGTTTGAACAGGAGAAATACATCGTGGCCGGGAACGGCGAAGGCGCAGATGCGATCGTTTTGCGCCATGATTTCGAACCCGAAGAGATCTTTGTAGAAGCGCGCGGACCGCGCGACGTTATCCACGTGCAGGGCCGTCTCTACGATTCCGGTGACCTGAGGCATGGGCTACTCCTTCATTCACCCGGTTAGATGACATAGGCAGCCAGGGCGATGCGCGCTAGAAACCCTGTTCGCGCAATTGCTCGACGCTCAGGCGAGACGGAATCAACTCCGGTCGCGCTTCGAGCAGCCGCTCGACGTACTTGGCCAGGACGTCGCACTCGAGGTTCACGGCATCGCCTACGGTCAGTTCTCGCACATTTGTGTGCGTGTAAGTGAAGGGAATGATGGCGAAGTCCGCGATGTCCCCGTCCCATCCCGCGACGGTGAGGCTGATGCCGTCCACGGCGATGGAGCCTTTCATGGCCAGGTAGCGCGCGATATTTTCCGGCACGCGAATCGAAAGCCACCACGAACTTGGCGCGTCTTCGTCGCCCACGGCTTCCAGGCGCGCCACGCGCCCCACGCCATCCACATGGCCTTGCACGAAGTGCCCGCCGAACTCTTTGCCGGCGGTGAGCGGGCGTTCGAGATTGACGCGGCGGCCTACCGCCAATTCGCCAAACGCCGTGCGCCGCAGAGTCTCATCGGAGAGATCGGCGGTGAACGAATCCGTGTCGCACGCTACGACCGTGAGGCAGCAACCGTTCACCGCGATGCTCGCGGCCACACTGAGCGAGGGAGCCAGCTCTGGCGCGCGAATCGTCAGTCGTGCGCCCTCGGCCGAGCGTTCGAGCGACGCCACTTCACCCATGCACTCAACGATCCCGGTAAACATCGCGCAGGTATCCTTCCACGGCCAGATCGGGCCCGAAGCGGTACAAATTTAGCTCTTTTATCACGGCGCCAGCGCGCGAGGCGATGCCGCCGCTCGCAATCATCGGCGCGCCGCCCTCGCCCGCCACACGCGGCGCGTAAAAAAGAAAAAGCTTGTCCACGATCCCCGCCGCAAGCGCGGCAGCATTTACGTGCGAGCCTGCCTCAATGAGAAGGCCCAGAATCTCGCGCTTGCCCAGGCGTTCTACAACCGCGCGAATGTCGAGCCGATCGCCGCGTCCGCGAATCTGTTCCACCGCCACGCCCTCGCGGCGGAGCGCTCGCGCCTTCTTGCTCTCCTCCGGCAGCCGCGTGAACACCAACACGTCGTCGCGAGCCGACCCAACCAGTTTCGATCGCAATGGCAGCCGCAGCCGCGAATCGAGGACGACGCGGAGCAGTTTGCGCCGCCGCGGCTGCCCGCTACGATCCGTCAGTAGCGGATCGTCGGCCAGAACCGTGCCGATGCCGGTCAGCACCGCGTCCATGGCGTGGCGCATGCGCTGCACCTCGCCTCGCGCAGTCTCCGAGGTTATCCAGCGCTCGCGCTTTTCGCCGCGTCGCGCAGGAAGTGAGATGCGGCCGTCCAGCGTCAACGCCGATTTCAGCGTCGCGAATGGGCGCCCGCTCGCAATCCAGCGCGCGAAATTCTCGTTGAGGTGCTGCGCCTCTTCTTCGTGCAGGCCTGTGACGACTTCGATTCCGGCGGCGCGGAGCTTCGTAAATCCGCGGCCCGCCACCGCCGGGTTGGGGTCCTTCATCGCCGCCACCACGCGCCGCACGCCCGCCGCGACGATCGCCGGCACGCAGGGCTCCGTGCGTCCGCGATGACAGCACGGTTCGAGATTGACGTAGAGCGTGGCCCCGCGCGCGGCTTCGCCGGCTGCGCGGAGCGCGAGAATCTCGGCGTGGTCGAGCCCATCGTAAAGGTGGCATCCCTCGCCCACCACGCGGTCGTCTTTCACCAGCACCGCGCCGACCATCGGGTTCGGGCTGGTTTGCGCTTCGCCCTGCCGCGCCAGCGCGAGCACTCGCGCCATCCAGCGTTCCTCGCGATGGTCGAACGATGAGTGTTTCGCAACGGCGCTCATTGGCGTTTAGTCGAACAGAGAGTTGACGAACGTTTCGGGATCGAAGGGCACCAGGTCCTGGATTTTTTCGCCCACGCCCACGAAACGGATGGGCAGCCCCAGCTCGCGCACGATGGCCACCACGATTCCGCCCTTGGCCGTGCCGTCCAGTTTCGTCAGCACGATCCCAGTGACGCCGACGACCGAAGTGAATTCGCGTGCCTGCTGCAAACCGTTCTGCCCGGTGGTCGCGTCCATCACCAGCAGAACGTCGTGCGGCGCGCCGGGAATGAGTTTTGCCGCGGTGCGTTTCATTTTCTCGAGCTCGGCCATCAAGTTTGACTTCGTGTGCAGGCGGCCGGCCGTGTCCACGATCACCGCGTCGGTCGCGCGCGCCTTCGCCGCGGCCAGCGCGTCGTAAACCACCGCGGCGGGATCCGCGCCCGGCTTCTGCTTGATCAGCATTGCCCCCGAGCGCTCGGCCCAGATGTCGAGTTGCTCCGAGGCCGCGGCGCGGAAAGTATCCGCGGCGCAGAGGATCACGCTGCGCCCTTCCTCGCGCAATCGGTTCGCCAGCTTGCCAATCGTCGTCGTCTTGCCGACGCCGTTCACGCCCACCACGAAAATCACGCGCGGCGCGGCTTCGCCGGCCCCGTTCGCAGCCGGTGCCGCAACGCTCAGCAGCGCGATCAACTGGTTTTTCAATTCGTTCTTGAGCTGCGTGCCGTCGGAAAGCGCATGACGCTCCACTTTTTCGCGGACGTTCGCCAGGATTTCGCGCGTCGTGCGCACGCCCAGATCGGCGGCGAGCAGCGCGTTTTCCAGCTTGGCCAGCAGCGCAGGATCAATGCGCCGCTCGCCGGTGAAGAGTTCCTCGACTTTCGCGGCGAGCTGCGAGCGTGTCTTGATGACCGACTCGCGCAGGCGCTCGAGCAGAGTGGGTCCGGATTTTCCGAAGATCGAGAACATTGGCGGCGTCCGGCTCCGTGAGCCAAGCCAAATATTCTAGCAGAAGAGGGGGAGTGCCGCAGAACGCGGGGAAGAGCCCGCGAGGCGAGGTCAGGCTTCGACGGGGATTTCGACCACTTGCGCCTTGAGACGCAGCTTGCCGCCCCGCACCGCGGATTCCAGCGCCTCCACCGCAGCCACGTCGAATTTGCTGCCGGCAAGGGTGCGGATCTTCTCCAATGCAAATTCAATGTCGAGCGCGGTTTGGTACGGACGGTTCGTGGTCATGGCGTCGAGCGTATCGGCCACGGCGATGATGCGCGCCATCGTGGGGATTTCGTCGCCCTTCAATCCGAAGGGATACCCGCGGCCGTCCATGTGCTCGTGGTGCAGCTCGATGCCGGGCAGCATCTCCTTCAATTGCGCGACGGGACGCATGATGTTCGCGCCTTTCGAGGGATGCTGCTTCATCACCGTAAACTCCTCTTCGGTCAGCGCGCCCGGCTTCTTCAGCACGCGGTCGTCCACGCCGATTTTCCCCACGTCGTGCAGCAACGCGGAGATGCGCAGCCGGTCCAATTCCTCAGCGGAGAGACCCAGCTCTTTGCCCACCAGCACGGAGTATCTCGCCACGCGGTCGGAGTGGCCTCGCGTGTAGGGATCCTTTTCGTCAATGGCTGCGGCGAGCATTCGAATCGAGCCCAGGAACAATTCCCGGTTTTCCTCGGCGGCCTGCTTCAGCCGTTCGATGTACTCTTCGATGTCTTCCGCCATGCTGTTGAAGGTTTCCGCCAGCTCACTGATTTCCGCCGGGCCTTTCACGGGTGAGCGCTCGTGGAATTCGCCCCGGCTGATGGCGCGCGTGGAAGCGGCCAGGGCCCGCACCGGCCGGCTGATGGCCACGGCGAATACATATCCAAGCAGCAGGGCGATCACTGTCATCACGATCACGAACTTCAGGGCTTTGTTGTTCAACTCCGTCACGCCCGCATCCTCACGCGCGTTGTCCAAACTGCGCTGCGCCACGACCGCCCAGTCGAGGTCCGGGATGGTGCTGAACGTGCCGAACATGGCCACCGGGCGGTTGTTCTCGGTGACTGAAAACCGGACGGCGCGCGTGGTCCGCAATTCATGCGGGAGTTCTTTGATCTGCTCGGCAACGCGGAACGTCGCGCTGACGTCGGTGCCCGGGACAAACTGGCGCGTATGCGGATGCGCGACGATGCGGCCGTTGCGGTCCACCAGGTACACCACGCGCCCGTGCTGGCTCGTTTCCTGCAGACGCCGCGTGATGCTGTCGAGCGATACCACCGCCGCCAGCATCCCCGTGAATTGGTCGCCCACCTGCAGCGGCACCGCCATCACGAACGCCGGGCGATTCTCCGGCCCAATGGCTAGGGGTTCGCTCTGGAAGCGCAACGACTGCACGGATGCCGTAAAAGCCTTCTGCAGCGCGTTACTGACGAACGGGTCCTGATCCGCCAGGAAGTCGCCCGCGCCGCTCCCCTTGGCGTTCTTGCCCACCGCCGTCAGGTAAAGAATATTCGGACTGCTGCGCACGAAGTTTTCAAGCAGCCGCGCCACTTTCGGTGCCCGCGCGGGATCGTTCACGTCGTCAATCAATCCGGTGAGCGCCAGGATTTGCCGCTCGCTGACGAGTTGCTGATAGAGATTGGTCTCGAAAAGTTGAACTTCTTCCGCCAGCGCGCGCGTGATTTCCGTTTGCTGCACCGGCTCGGTCTCTTCAAGTTTTTGCTGGCTCAGCTTGAGCACGCCCCGGTGGTAGAGGCCGATCGGAACCAGGCTGACGAGCAGCATCGCGCCCATCACGATCAAAAGGATGGGAGGCCGCGCGAAACGGAAACCTTTGAGGCGCTTTAGAAACACTTTTACTCCGACGGTTTATTGTCGGGGTAGAACTGCCGAGTAACAACTGTTCCGAAGTA
>JBGQGH010000111.1:0-7682 GCA_041497315.1 Terriglobia bacterium
ATGGGAATCGAAAGCCGATGCAGACGCGCGTCGAGCGGATCGAGAAGGATCAGTCCCTCTTTCGCGAGCAGGCGCGCCATCAACTTGCCAAATGCGCTTCCGAAATTTTCCGCGGGCGTGTATGCCTCGGCGAGTGCGCGCGAAATTTCCTCGGCAGCAGGTCCTTCCAGTAGGCCGCGAGCCCGATCCACTACCGCGGAAATGTTCGAGCCGAGCGGGATTTCGCCGACGCGAGGTCCCGCGGGAACAGTGGGTGCGACATTGAGCCGCTGAAGCCCGCCAGTGCCGAGCCAATCGGCATGTTGGACTTCGGCCAGGTCGTGGTCTTCCGTCGCCATCCAGAAAATGGGGACGGCTGGAGTGCCCCGCTCCGTCAATTGGCGGGCAGTTCGGACTGCCGCCAGGGCCTTGTAGATGCTGTAACTCGGCCCGGTGAAGAGCCCCACCTGCTGTCCGGTGACGACCGTGAAAGCGCCTTCCGCAAGGCGATCCAGATTCCGCGAAGTGGCCGGTCCTGAGCCGAATCGCTGATTCTGCTCGCGAAGCACCGCGACGACAGTGCTGCGAGTGTCGGCGTCGTAGCGGACTTGCTCTGCGGCTCGGAGGATTCCCTCAACATCTGGTGTGTGCGCATAGAACTCGCGAAGGCGCGAAGGCTCCGTCAGATAGGTGGTGTATAGCAGCGTCTGGTGGGGAATCTCAGAGGGCGAGATACAGTAGCACTTCATGGGACTGGTCATGATACATGGGGGCCGTCAGCGGAGCAAATTCGCGGCAGACTTGGCAGTTCGGATTGGGCCAATTGCGCCGCCAAATCGACCTGACAACGCGCAACCTTTTGTTTTCATAGGGGTTTTAGGTGACTGGCAGGGGGACGGTGTCGTGAAGTATTAAAATTTATCATGGACTGTACAAAGGAGTATACTCACGCTCTATGCGCAGTTTTATTAGGCGTTTTGATCGATTCGGGGGCTTTCTGAGTCGTTTTTGTGCTTGGATCATGATTGCGTTGCTGGCCCTTCCACTTGGCAGCCAATCGCCCTCGCAGGACAAGCCGAAGGCGCCCACTCAAGGCGACCAGGCCCCGCCGGCTCTGCGCGTCACAACGCGCCTGGTGCAAATCAACGTAATCGCACAGCGCGGTGATGGAAAACCGGTGACCGACCTCACCAAGGACGACTTCGTAGTCTTCGACAAGGGCCAGCCGCAGCCGATTGCAACTTTTTCGATGGAAACGACACGCACGCTTGTGGACGCTTCCGCGGCGTCATCCACGCTGTCCAATTTGTACTCCAACCGGCTGGAACAGAAACCGGGCGTGCCCACCGCGATCACGGTGATCCTTCTGGACGGCTTGAACACGCGGTTCACGGACATGTCGTACGCGCGGCAGCAAATCATTAAGTTTCTGAATCAGCTTCAGCCGCAGGACCGCGTGGCGCTCTACTCACTGACGACGCGGCTCACGGTCTTGCACGATTTTACGTCGGACGCCACCTCGCTGCTGGCCGCGCTCAAGCGGCATCGCGTGCGCGATTCGGAACAGGTCCAGGCATCGGAACCGGAGACCTCCAATACGGGCGACGACCTAATGGATCAGTTCCTCAATGAAGCCAACCAGCGAATGGCGAACTTCTATACCGTGAACCGGGCGCTCACGACAGCGGGAGCGCTCGAAGCGATCGCCGAACACGTGGGCCGATTGCCGGGACGCAAGAACCTGATTTGGGTATCGGGGAGCTTTCCGTTCAACATCGGTATGGATGACATGAGCCAGCCGCGCAATCTGCAGGATGCGCGGAGTTTCGGCGAGGAAATCGAGCGAGCTGCCCGCGCGCTGAACGACGCCAACCTGGCCATTTACCCTGTAGACGCGCGAGGATTGATCCCTCCTGTGTTTGCTGCGTCGGCTGGGCCGAGCCGCGCGATCGCGCGAGGAAAGATGCCGTCCCTGATCACGATGACACCGCCCCACGGCAACACGGATACCATGGTTTTGCTTGCGGACCGGACGGGTGGACGCGCGTTCTACAACACGAATGATATTTTCGGATCCATCCGGCGCGCCATTGAAGATTCGCAGGTTACCTACCTGCTGGGCTACTACCCCACACACGGAGCGTGGGACGGCAAGTGGCGTGAGTTGAAAGTGCAGGTGAAGCGCCCGGGCGTGCATCTGCGATTTCGCCGGGGCTACTTCGCACTCCCGGACAAACCTCATACACAACAAGAGGCCCTGGCCGTTTTGCGCGAAGCGGTTTACAGCCCGCTGGATTTCACGACACTGGGGATCACGGCGCGCGTGGATGCGGTGGACGTGCCGGGCGCGCGCACGCTCAAGACTGAGGTCAAGATTGAAACGCGCGATGTCAACCTGGAGTTGAAAGACGACCGCTGGGTGGGCGAGGTCGACTTGACTTATGTTCAGCGAAATCCTGAAGGTAAGCAGCTTGCCTCTGAAACGAGGCAGATCCGCATGCATATGAATCGACAGACGTACGAGATGGTCCGCAGGAACGGCCTGGTGTTGGAGCGCGATCTGCCGGTTGTTGCTGGTGCCACGCAACTTCGCATCATCGCGCAGGACGCCACCTCGGGTTCTATCGGGTCGGTGAGTGTGCCGCTCGACAAACTTTTTGCGGCATCAAAGTAGCCGGAGAGAACTAGGGCTGGGCGGCGACGTGAGTCCCGCCCGGAAGTGCCGCGAGCGCAACGTCCACCTGTCGCCTTTGCTCGTCCGTTAGGGGCAGGAATGGTCTTCGAGCGAGCCCGCCGTAGTACCCCACCCGGTCCATCGCGTACTTGACGCCCGGAGGGCCCAATTCCGCGACGATCTTCTTCGCCGGGATCAGAAGGCGATCCTGCAAATCCCTCGCGCGAGCTAAGTCTCCGCTACGCGAGGCGGCATAAAGTTCCAAGCACAATTCAGGAAGGACACATGCAAGCCCCAGGATTCCACCGATCGCGCCGATGGACATTGAGGGGAGAAACGTCGCGGCGGAGCCGACCAGGGTCTGAAACTGTTTCGGAGTTGCATGAATAATCTCGCCGACACGTTGAACGTTGCCTGAGCTTTCTTTAATGCCGATGATATTGGGATGCTCGGCGAGGATCGCTACTGCAGGCGCCTCCATGGCAACCCCGGTGAATTGTGGAACCGAGTAGATCAGCACCGGAATCGGCGAGCCATCCGCCACGCGCTGGAAATGCTCGATCTCCGCGGCAGGAGTCATCTGGGGCTTGTAGTAGTACGGCGTCTTGACCAGAGCTGCGTGGTAGCCGAGCTTTGCGGCCATCCGGGTGCGATCGACTGTCTCTGAAGTGGAATCCACGCCCGTGCCTACGATGAGGATTTTCCCCGGCGCGGCGATCTCACGCACGGCGGCCCAAACCTGTTCAATCTCCGCGCGCGTGAGAAGCACGGACTCGCCCGTCGAGCCGGTGACAACGTAGCCGGCCAGGTCGAGTGCGTTGTAGCGCTTGACGTTTTCACGGAGGCGGTCAAGCGCGAGCGAGCCATCGGCAGCAAACGGTGTGGTTAGAGGCGGAAAAATGCCGTCAAGTTTCATCAGTGTATTGTAACGCAAGCAGGGGAGGCTGGAAAAAACGAAATGCCCAGGCACGATGCTGCCGCAGCTCAATCCGGTGTGGGGCGGACCTGGGCCGTGGCTTTCTGGCTGTGAAGATCCTGGAGGGCAGCAACTTCCACGGATTGTTCAATCAGCGCGCGAATCCCGCGCGCGGCGGCATTCGCGGCGGAGAGCGTAGTAATGCACGGGATATTGTGCCGGACGGCGGCGCGACGGATGGATTTCTCGTCGTAGAAGGATTCGCGGCCGAGCGGTGTATTGATGATGAGGTCCACCTTGCCGGTTTTCACCAGGTCCACGATATTCGGCCGGCCCTCATTTACCTTGTAAACGGTTTCCGCAGGAATCCCCGCGCCTTCCAGAGCTGTCATGGTCCCACGGGTGGCGATCAGGCGGAATCCCAGTGCCGACAATTCCTTGGCGAGAGGAACAACTTGACGTTTGTCGCGGTCATTAACGCTGATGAAGATGGTGCCCGTGCGCGGAAGCCGCTGTCCCGCCGCGAGCTGCGCCTTGGCAAAGGCCTGCCCGAAACTCTTGGCGATGCCCATCACTTCCCCTGTGGACCGCATTTCGGGGCCCAAAATCGTGTCCACACCACGAAACTTGTTGAACGGGAAGACTGGGGACTTGACGGAAAAATAATCGCGGACGGCCAATTCAGCCACGCCGTTTGATCTCACAATGGGGAGCCGAAGGTCCGCGAGTTTGCGGCCCGTCATCAAGCGCGCAGCGACCTTGGCCATCGGCACGCCAGTAGCCTTGCTGACGTAGGGCACCGTTCGGGAAGCGCGCGGATTGACCTCGAGCACGTAAACGTGGTCGCGCTGGATCGCGTATTGCACGTTCATCAGGCCGACCACCTGCAGGGCTTTCGCAAGGCGCTTGGTGTAATTGCGGATGCGTTCGAGCACGCTGGGCGTCAACGATACGGGCGGCATGACGCAGGACGAGTCGCCGGAGTGTATGCCTGCCTCTTCGATATGTTCCATGATGCCGCCGATCACTACATCCGTGCCGTCGGCGAGCGCGTCCACGTCCACTTCGGTCGCTTCTTCGAGGAACTGATCGATCAGCACCGGGCGCGCGGGGCCCATCAATGCGGCTTGGGCAACGTAGTCCTGCACGGTATTCAAATCGTACGCGATCACCATAGCGCGGCCGCCCAGGACGTAGCTTGGGCGAACGAGTACGGGCAATCCGATCTCCGCAGCGACGCGCGAGGCTTCTTCGGGCACCAGCGCCGTGCCATTGCGCGGTTGGGGAATGCCCAACTCTTCGAGGAGCCGCCCGAATCGTCGGCGATCTTCGGCCAAGTCAATCGATTCTGGCGCTGTGCCAATGATGGGAACGCCGTTGCGCTTCAGTTCGAGAGCAAGATTAAGCGGCGTTTGCCCGCCGAACTGGACGATGACCCCCTGCGGCTTCTCACGCTCAATCACCGCGAGCACGTCTTCGAGCGTCAGCGGCTCGAAGTATAGGCGGTCGGAAGTGTCGTAGTCCGTGGAGACAGTTTCCGGATTACAGTTGATCATTATCGTTTCGTAGCCGTCTTCGTGAAGCGCGAACGATGCATGGCAGCAGCAGTAATCGAACTCAATGCCCTGCCCGATGCGGTTCGGCCCGCTGCCCAGGATTGCGATTTTTGGGCGATCCTGCGCGTCGGCTTCGTCTTCTTCCTCGTAGGTCGAATAAAGATAGGGCGTGAAGGACTCGAATTCCGCGGCGCAGGTATCCACGCGTTTGAACACGGGCGCAATGTGATGCTTCGTGCGCTGGTGACGCACCGCGGCCGGCGTCGTCTTCCAGAGCTGAGCGAGCTGCTCGTCCGCGTAGCCGCATCGTTTCACTTCAAGCAACAGTTCCGCTGGCACGGTTTCCACAGTCACTCCGGCGGCGCGGCGTAATACGGAACTAGCCTCTTCCATCTGGCGGATGAACCAGGGGTCGATCTTAGTCAAATCGCAAATCTCGGCGGGCTTCATGCCGCGCTCGAGTGCGACCAGCAACCAGTGGATGCGGTCGGGCCGGGGAGTGGCGAGTTTTTCCCGCAATAACGAAGCTGGCGTGTCGGCAGGCGCGCGCCAGGGTGTGTGGGGCTCAAGCGATCGAATGCCCTTCTGCAGCGCTTCCTTGAACGTTCGACCGATGGACATCACTTCGCCGACAGACTTCATCTGCGTGCCGAGAGCGCTGTCCGAACCGGGAAACTTCTCGAACTGCCACTTGGGGATCTTGACCACGACGTAGTCGATCGTCGGTTCGAAACATGCCGGTGTCTTCCGCGTGATGTCATTGGGGATTTCATCGAGGGTCATACCGACTGCGAGGCGCGCCGCGATCTTGGCGATGGGAAAACCGGTGGCCTTCGATGCCAGCGCCGAGCTGCGGGACACGCGCGGGTTCATCTCAATGACGACCATGCGGCCGGTTTGCGGCTCAATCGCAAATTGAATGTTCGACCCGCCCGTCTCTACCCCGACCTCGCGGATCACGGCCGCAGCGGCGTCCCGCATGCGCTGATATTCCTTGTCGGTCAGCGTCTGCGCCGGGGCCACGGTGATGGAATCGCCGGTGTGGACACCCATGGGATCGAAATTCTCGATGGAACAAATCACCACGAAGTTGTCGCGAAAATCACGCATCACTTCGAGCTCGAATTCCTTCCAGCCGAGGACGGACTCTTCCACCAGCGCCTCATGCACCGGGCTGGAATCGAGAGCATGCATGATGGATTCCGAGAACTCTTCGCGGTTATATGCAATCGAGCCGCCCGTGCCGCCAAGCGTAAACGATGGGCGAATGACCACGGGATAACCGAGCTGGTCGGCGAGCTTCAGGGCATCCTGCGCGTTGTTGACGAGAGCGGAGGCGGGCAGGTCCAAGCCAATCTTGCGACAGGCGTCCTTAAACCACAGGCGGTCTTCCGCAACTTTTATGGCCCGAAGTGAGGCGCCGATGAGTTCTACCTTGTACTTTTCGAGTATGCCGCCTTCGGCAAGCTCCACGGCCAGATTGAGGCCTGTCTGCCCGCCGACCGTCGGGAGAAGCGCGTCAGGGCGCTCCGTGGCGATGATTTGCTCGAGGTATTCTTTGGTGAGCGGCTCGATGTAGGTGCGGTCGGCGACCTCGGGATCGGTCATGATGGTCGCCGGGTTCGAGTTCACCAGAACGACCTGATAGCCCTCGGCGCGGAGAGCCTTGCAAGCCTGCGTGCCCGAATAGTCGAATTCGCACGCTTGGCCGATGATGATCGGGCCGGAGCCGATGATCAGAATCTTGTGGATGTCTGTGCGCTTGGGCATTATCTGAGCAGATCCATCGCTAGGTTAATCGGCCCCGGCGCAACGCGTTCGAGAGCCGCGCGTCGTTCATCATGTCCGTAAAGCGCGTGAAGAGATAGCGCGAGTCATGGGGGCCGGGGGAAGCTTCGGGGTGATACTGCACGCTAAAGAGCGGCAACGAACGGTGCCGCATTCCCTCGTTTGTGTTGTCGTTCAGGTTGACGTGCGTGATCTCGACGTCTTTCGCAGGCAGCGAATCCGGGTCCACGGCGAAGCCGTGATTCTGCGCCGTAATCTCCACACGGTTCGTGAGCAAATTCTTCACCGGGTGATTGCCGCCATGATGCCCGAACTTGAGTTTGAACGTTTTTCCGCCGAGAGCGAGCCCGCAGAGTTGGTGTCCAAGACAAATGCCGAAAATGGGCACGCGGCCAAGCAACTTGCGGATCGTTTCTACCGCATACGTCACGGGTTCCGGATCGCCCGGGCCATTGGAGAGAAAGACCCCATCCGGCTTCAGCGCCAGAACGTCCGCCGCGCTGGTCTGCGCCGGGACGACCGTAACGTCGCAGGCATGGTCCACGAGCAGGCGCAAAATGTTCTGTTTGATTCCAAAATCGAAAGCCACCACGCGAAAGCGCTGCACTTCCTTCCCGGGAATGGTGGCATCGACACCCTCATGCCAAGGAGCAACGGTCAATTCGATGGATCCCTTGTCCCAGTCGTATTGCTTTTCACAAGTTACTCGACTAGCGAGTTCCAGGCCCGCCATCGTGGGAAGCGCGCGAGCTTCGGCGATGAGCTTCTC
>JBGQGH010000112.1:0-7606 GCA_041497315.1 Terriglobia bacterium
CGTCCGGGCGAACTTTTCATCAAGATGGCCAAGGAAGGTTCGACGCTTTCGGGCGTGATGGACGGCCTGGCGCTGTCGATTTCCATCGGCTTGCAATACGGCGTGCCGCTGCGCGCGATCGTGGACAAGCTGATGAACACGCGCTTCGAACCGTCGGGCTTCACGCAGAACCCGGACATCCGCATGGCCAGCTCGCTGCTGGACTACATCGCGCGCTGGCTGGGCGGAAAATTCATCGCACCAGAATACCTGAAGGCCAACGGCGGTTACGGTGGAGAGATGGCCACGCCCTCACCGGCGGGCACACTTGGCACTCAGGTAATTTCGCCAGAAGCTGTCACCGCGGCGCGCATGCGTTCGGCCATCGAGGGCGCGCCGACGTGCTCCGAATGCGGCATGCTGATGGTGCCGAACGGCGCGTGCTACAAGTGCGAGAACTGCGGCTCGACTTCGGGTTGTAGCTAAACCCTGGGCCCAGCTCTGGAAAACAAGGGCACGACTCCGAAGATTCGGGGCCGTGCCCTTTGTGTTTTCAGGGGGGGTTACAAATCGCGCGCCGCGTCGAACTTCACGGTGGCGTCTTTGGCGGCGGCGTCAAACTGGGAGCGAACCCAGGCGGCATCGGAATCTTTTTTCTGCGTGGCAAGTGACTGCCAGAGGCCCAACAGCGAACGCGGATTGCGCGGGTTGCGCTCCAGATCGGCGCGGAATACCTTCTCGGCTTCGGCGGCCTGGCCGTCGCGCAACAACGCGCCTCCGAGGGCCTCGCGCAGCGGGCGGTACCACGCGGGAGGCTCGTCGTAGGCCAGCGCATCCTGGGCCGTGACGCCTTTGCGCAGCGATTCGATGGCTGACTTGCGGTCGCCGCGGGCTTCGGCGATGCGAGCTTCGAGATCGAGCCGCGCGACCTCGAGAACGTCCTTCGCGGTATTGAGCCCCCAGCCCATTTCCGCAGACACATCTTCTTGAGCGGCGAGGAACGCGCGCTGCTCTTCTTCCGCGTGCGCGAGATCCTTCTTCGCCGCGAAAGCGGCTCCACGCGCAAAGTGCCGTGCGACGCGCTGCAGGTGCATCTCCGGATCCGGCTCCGGGGCGGCGAGGATGTCGTCCCAGCGCGCGAACCGCACGCGCACGAATGTGGGCATGGTCAGGAAGGGCTCCATCATGGGGAGCATTTCCTTCGGGGCGGCGGCAAGATTTGCGGTGAGCTTATTGGCCGCGGCCAGCGCGTCTTCGTAGCGGCCCTGCATGGCGCGCGCGAACATCAGGAAGTGCAGGTTGTGGCTGTAATACATCATGGGATAGATGCCCGCGGCGCCGGCCTGCTGGATGTAACTCTCGTCGGCGCGCACCCCGCGCACGTTGGCTTCGGAGGCGAGGTCATAGTCGCCGGTATGCATGAATATGTGCGACGGCATGTGCACCAGATGGCCGGCGCTGGGCACCAGCGTCAGCAGGCGCTGCGCGCTGGGCAGGGCGCGCTCGGGATGCGGCGAAGCTTCGACGGCGTGGATGTAGAAATGGTTCGCGCCGATGTGGTTCGGGTCGCGACGCAGGACGGATTCGAGCACGCGCACGATCTCCTCGGTGTCCGGCGCTGGCGTGCCGTCGGCGCTCCAAAGCTGCCACGGCCGCAAGAGCATCATGCTGTCAGCGTAAAGTACGGCCGCGTCGAGATCGTCGGGATAACGCGCGACGATCGCGGCCATTGCGGTGCGGTAGGCCTGCGCGAGCTGCTTGCGATCAGCCTTCGGATCGCTCGAATACCGTTTAACCATGGCTTCGATGTAGGCGCGCTCGTTGGCGGGGCTGCCGGCACTCAACGCGGCCGCCTTGGTGATGGCTTCGTAAGCCAGCTTCGCGCGGGGATCGTCAATGTCCAGGTTGTAATTCGGGCCGACGGCGAGGGCGATGCCCCACTGAGGCATAGCAGCCTGGGGATCCAGCTCGGCGGCGCGGCGGAATGACCGCAGGGCCTCGTCGTGGTTGAAGGCGAAGACGAGCGTGAGGCCCTGATCGAAGAACTTCTGCGCGTCCGCGCTGCGCGTGGCGATGGCGTGGTGATGCGTGCCCAGGCCGGTGAAGAGCACCGCGGGCTTATCCGGCGGCGCCGCATGGTCGGGATGCGTTTGCGCGCGGAGCGCCGGAGCGACTGCGAGGACAGCAAGGGCCAACCAACACTTCATTGCAGGGTCCTCCCGTGGGTCGATGGTGAAAGGGGAATGTTAGGACAGCCAGTATTTCAGGTCAATACGCGTGGGAAGCGCCACGGGGAGATGGAAGCCGCTTGAGTGATGATCGGAATCCGAAGCAGGACGCTGCGGACCGTCACTCGCGGGGAAGGAAGAAGCTCTCCAGACGTAGAAAGGGGTCCCACAGAGGGGACCCCTTGTTGTCTCTACCCCAGTACCTGCCGCTATTGGGCAGGTCCACCCCGGGAATCGGCGTAAAGAAGTGCACGAGTTCTGCCAGCCGCGAAGTTTTCTTGTGGGCGGCGTAATCCGTTGCTGGTCAATGGGTTACAAGACAGAGCCGTCAGTGGCGCGTCAAGACACCCTCTCGGCATCTACCGTTTCTCACAAAGATTGGCGCGAAATCATATGTTCTTTGGGAGATTCAGGCGGCGGGCTAGGACACGCCGATAGCGGCGCGGATGGCGGAGGCGATGGTTTTTGACCAGAGGTCCACATCTTCGGCGTGCTCGGCTTCGACCATCACGCGCGCGAGCGGCTCGGTGCCGGAGTAGCGCAGAACGATGCGGCCGGATTGGCCGAGGGCGCGATTGGCGTCGGCGAGGGAGCGCGAAACTTCGGGCAGGGATTCGAGCGGAGGCTTCGTGCGAACCTTGACGTTGAGGATGGTTTGCGGATAGACCTTCAGGCCGCGCACGAGATCATCCAGCGGGCCACGCAGCGCGACGAGGCAGGCGATCTTGAGCGCGGTCAGCAGGCCGTCGCCGGTCGTGGCGTCGTCAAGAAAAATGATGTGCCCGGACTGCTCTCCGCCCAGGTTAGCGCCGGTGCGCAGCATCTCTTCGAGGACGTAGCGATCGCCAACGGGCACGCGGGTGAGTCCGAGGCCCTCTGTGGCGAGGACGCGTTCAAGGCCGAAATTGGCCATGGTGGTGCCGATGATGTTGCGGCCTTTGAGCTCGCCGGTGGATTTCAGATAGCGCGCCGCGGCGAGAAGAACACCGTCGCCATCCACGTATTTCCCGGACGAGCACACAAAAATCGCGCGGTCGGCATCGCCATCAAAGGCCACGCCAAGCGCCGCGCGCGTCTCGACGACTTTTTTCTGCAAGCTTTCGGGATGGAGCGAGCCGCAATTGACGTTGATGTTGCGGCCATCGGGCTGGTCGTGAATGGCGACGACATCCGCGCCGAGCGAGCGGAACAGCGCAGGAGCAAGGCCGCTGGCGGCGCCGTTTGCGCAATCGAGGACAATTTTCAGGCCGGCGAGCTTCGCGCCGGGAATGGCGCGGCCGCGGAGAAACGCGAGATATTGCTCATCGAGCGAGTGGTCTTCCGCCAGCTCAACGGCGGCCGGCGCGGCATCTTGCTTGTGCTGCGCGAGGATTTCGCGCTCGATGGCTTCTTCGACGGCGTCGGGAAGCTTCATTCCCGCGCCCGAAAAAAGTTTGACGCCGTTATCATGGTAAGGATTGTGCGACGCGGAGATGACCACGCCGGCCGAAAATCCGCCTTGCCGCGTGACGCAGGCCACCCCGGGCGTACTGATGACCCCGGCAAATGCGGCCGCTACGCCCGCGGAAGCAAGCCCGGCGGCGATTTCGCCGGCTATGTGCGGTCCGGATTCGCGCGTGTCAATGCCGATCAGAACGCGCGGCTTCGAGTTTTTCTGCCGCAGGGAATCACCGAGCGCGCGCCCGATCCAGTAGAGCGTGTGGTCATCGAGCGGGTACGAGCCGGGGACGCCGCGAATTCCATCCGTACCGAATAATTCTTTGGGCATAGGTTCCGCTGGAGCGGGGCTTGGCGGGCAAGGCCGTGCGCTCTCGAAAGAAGAACAATTTTAGCACAGGGCTACGGGTTGGCCGGGCGGGTGTGCCGGGGAGATAACACCACGCGGATCTCTGGAGGCGTCAGGTGAACCACCTGGGCACCATAAGGCACCGTGACCGCGCCCTGGTCGAGCGTCACCCGGTGTTCTCCTGCCAGCGAGTGACTGAGGTCAACGTGGACGTCAATGTCCGTGCGGGTGACGCGGCGGAGCAATGCGGAGCGCCCGCGCAAACGTACATGGGCCTGCGTGGCCACATCGTTTGAGATTTCGAGTTCTCCCGGGATGTTTACGTACGCGATAGGCACATCGTAGCCGATTTCGACGACCGGCTCGGATTTGTAGGTGGTCCACAAGAGAAAGGAAAGTCCCAGCGCAAGGAGCTTCAGCCCCCAATTGTTCAGCACCCACTCGCGGAGGAAGCGCATCGGCTATTTCCTCCCCGCGGGAACGCGAAGGCCCGCGGGCATTTCGGGCGCAGATACTGGCGAAGCGAAGCGCGAGAACAGCGCGCCCAGACGTTCGGCGAGCTGTTCGGAAGTGAGGTTCGTGTCGATGGTGCCCGCGGAAGCCAGCGAAATCGCGCCCGTCTCTTCCGAAACCACGACGGCGGCGGCATCGCTTTCTTCGGTGAGGCCGATAGCGGCGCGATGACGGGTGCCGAGCTGATTCGAGATGGCCGGGTTGAGCGAGAGCGGGAGGAAGCACGCCGCGGCGGCGATGCGGTTGCCTTGGACGATGGCGGCGCCGTCATGCATGGGCGAAGCGGGATGAAAAATGGCCAGCAGCAGATCGTAGCTGAGCGTGGCATCGAGCGGGATGCCGCTCTCGATGTAAGTGCGCAGGCCGACGTCGCGCTCGAGGGCGACCAGGGCGCCGATGCGGTTTTGCGAGAAGTGCGTGGCGGCGAGCACCAGGTCGTCCACGGCGCTGGACGTTTCGCCGGCCGAAAACCTGCGCCAGAAAGGATTGCGGCCCACACGCGCGAGCGCGCGGCGGATTTCCGGCTGGAACAGCACGATTAAGGCGATGGCGAAGTAAGGAAGCAGCGTAGTGAGGAGCCATTCCACCATTTCGAGGCGCGCCCATCGAGCTCCCTTGTAGAAGAGCACAATCAGTACGATGGCCAGAAGCATCTGCATGGCGCGCGTGCCGCGCAAAAGTTTCAGCAGGTAGTAGAGAATCGCGGCGATGACCAGGATATCGAGCGCGGCGCGCAGGTTGAGTGGCGCAAGCAGGTTCCAGGGGACGGCAGCCGCAAGCATATTCGTGGGCCTACGGTAACGCACCGCAAGTGGCACCGCAAGCGCGCGTGTGTAGTTCGACTCGCGAAGGCTGTGGTATCGTGGAGGCACTCCATTTCCGATGAATATCGAAACAATTGATTCCAGTCCGCGGTCCAATCCCAGTCAGCGCATCATTGCCGGCGGGATCGTGATCGCGTTCTGCTATTGGGTTTCCAGCATCCTCATGACGGTGCTGCTTTCCGTGCTGCTGGCGTATTTCCTGGATCCGGTTGTGGAATGGCTGGAGCGCGTGCACATCCCGCGAGCGCTGGGCGCGCTGGTGGTGCTGCTCCTCACCACCGCCCTGGTCGCCGGGATGGTTTACATGGCGGTGGACCGCCTGGATCGTTTCGCCGGCGACTGGCCAAAATACAGCTTCGTGCTGCGGAAGGCCGCCGCAGCGGTTGAAAAGCGGATCGAGCGGTTCGAGCAACGTGTTTCCGAAATTACGCCGCAGGAGCCGGCCAGCCGCACGGCCGTGCAAGTCACGGAGGGCCGGCCACTGCGTAATCTGCTGCTGCGCGGGCTGGGCTCACTCTATACGGTTCTGCTGACAGTCACGTTCGTGCCGTTCCTGGTGTTCTTCATGCTCGCGGCCAAACGCGGAGTCTGGCACGCCACACTGCAACTCTTCCCGCCCACGCGGCGCACGCAGGTAAAGGAAACGCTGGACGAGGTCAGCCGCGTGCTGCGCGGTTATGTGGCCGGCAATTTCCTGGTGGCTACAATCCTGGCGCTAGTGAGCTGGGGGTTCTTCCTGATTCTCGATCTCGATTACCCGTTCCTCACCGGTGTCGCCTCCGGGTTGCTGAATCTGGTGCCCTATATCGGCGCGGTGCTGGCCTGGGCGCCGCCGTTCGTCATGGGACTGAACAAGTGGAGTTCGATCGGGCCGTTTCTCGGTGTCGCGGGAGTGCTCAGCTTCTTTCATATCCTCGCGCTGAACGTCCTGGTTCCGGCGTTTGTCGGGCGGCGGGTGCGGCTGAACGCGCTGGCCGTAACAGTGGCGCTGCTTTTCTGGGGGTGGATGTGGGGCGCGCTCGGCCTGATTTTGGCCATTCCGATTACGGCCACCATCAAAGTGATTTGCGATCACACCGAGCGGTGGCAGCCCATCGGCCAGTGGCTGGGGTCTTAGCGCTTGAGCCGCGCGACGATCGAGTCCACGTTTTCCGCTTCCTGATACAACCGGATGGCAGCAATTCCCGCGGCGCCCGCCTGGATGCACGAGGCGGCGTTTTCGAGCGTGATGCCACCAATGGTGAGAACGGGGACGCGAATCGCCGTGCAGATTTCCCTCAAGTGATCGAGACCCAGCGGCGGGCCGTATTTCATCTTCGATGGCGTGGCGAAGACCGGCCCGAAGATTAGGTAGTCCGCGCCGTCCCGCTCCGCCGCGCGCGCGGAATCAAGTGAGTGGCACGACGCGCCGATGAGAAACTCGGCGGGCGTGCGGCATTCTTTCCTCCAGCGCGAGACCTCAGCCACGGGCAGGGACTCTCCGCCCAGATGTACGCCCGCGGCGCCGGCGGCGAGCGCCACGTCCAAGCGGTCATTGATCAGGATTTTCGTCGAAGAGGAAGCCGTGGCCTTCACCGCGGAAGAGGCAAGATGCAGGAGCGGGCGGGTGGCGAGATCTTTTTCTCGAATCTGGATCCAATCCACTCCTGCGGATGCGACGCGGGCGACTTGATCGAGCAGCGCGCGCGCGGCGGCAGCTTCGTCGGCCGCGCGTAAGCCACGGCGATCGGTGACGCAGCAGAGGACCGGCTTAGGCAGGGGGGGCAACGGTGGATTGCGGCCGGCGGCGGATCATGCCGGCGGCGAGAATGATATCGAGCACGCCGAGGCCGCTGATGACTCCGCGCGTCGAGGGATTCAGCAGAATGGGAATCAGCGACGGATAGTGCGTGGTGAAGTAGTTCTGTTCCCAATAACTGAACCAGGGCGCAAACACGAGAACGATCCCCAACATAAAGCAGGCCAAAATCAGCTCGACTCGAAGGAGGGTGTTCATACGCGGGGGCGGATCAGTTCCGCTTCCCTAGTGCCGTGATGCGCTCCGCCACATCTCGATAATCAATATTGATGGCGTACACCTCGGAAAAACTTTTCAGCGCCGCTTCGTGATCGCCGGCTTGTTCCAGTGCCACGCCCAGATCATATCGCAATGCCAGGACTGCTTCGCGGTCCAGGCCGGGCGTTCGCAAGGCGCGCTCGTACCAGATCGCGGCGATCTGCGGCTGGCCTTTCTCCATAAACACCAGCCCCAGCAGGGTACAGCATTGCATGGCATA
>JBGQGH010000113.1:0-7467 GCA_041497315.1 Terriglobia bacterium
CACTAAATCTTGGGTTTCGGAGGGGGAAGATCGCGGGCGACGATGTGATCTTTGAAGCCGATTTGCTTGTGCGTGCCGTCGCAGAACGGTTTATTCGAGGAGTGCCCGCAGCGACAAAGTGAAATGACTGTTCGCCCCGCCAGTCCGAACAGCTTGCCTTCCGGGTCCAGAATCTCGAAATCGCCTTCGATTCGGATGGACCCATCGTTCATCGGGGTGACCTTCGTGGCTGCCATCAAATCCTCCTGGCACTTCGTGATTGAGAGAAATCGTGGCCGGTGACTCTGCGACGATACCACACGCGGGTTTGCGGTGAACGCGGGTCAATACTTCGGAACGGACGGATCGACTTCATCCGACCAGGCCAGGATTCCACCCTTGAGATTCCAAATCTTACGGAAGCCGGCCTTGCGCAGGAACTCGACGGCTTCGGCGGAGCGTTTGCCGCTGCGGCAGTGGGCGACGATTTCGCGCGAGCTATCGAGTTCGTGGACGCGCTGCGGCAATTCGCCAAGTGGGATCAGATGGCCGTGCAGATTGCAAATCTGGTACTCGTGAGGCTCGCGGACGTCCAAGATGAATAGATCGTCGCCGCGATCGAGCCGCGATTTCAGGGCACGCGGCGTAATTTCGGGCACTTCGGTGGCCGGGGCGGCCGCTTCCTCGCCACGTATGCCGCAGAACTCTTCGTAGTCAATCAACTTGGTAACCGTGCGATGCTCGCCGCATACCGGGCAGTCGGGATTCTTGCGCAACTTGAGTTCGCGGAAGCGCATGGCCAGCGCATCGAAGAGGAGCAAGCGGCCGGCGAGGACATCACCTTTGCCGAGAATCAGCTTGATCGTTTCCATGGCCTGAATCGAGCCGACAATTCCGGGAAGCACACCGAGAACTCCTCCTTCGGCGCAGGAAGGAACAAGGCCCGGAGGAGGTGGTTCGGGATAGAGGCAGCGATAGCAAGGCCCGCCGGGATAGTTAAAGACAGTGGCTTGGCCCTCGAAACGAAAGATGGAGCCGTACACATTGGGCTTGCCGAGGAGGACGCAGGCGTCGTTCACAAGGTATCGGGTGGGGAAATTGTCGGTGCCGTCCACGATGATGTCGTAGTCGCGCAGGAGATCGAGAGCGTTTTCGCTGGTGAGCCGCGTCTCGAAAGTATCGATGCGGATCTCCGGATTCATTGCGGAGAGGCGTTCTCTTGCCGCGGCGAGTTTGGGGCGGCCGACATCGGAGGTGGAAAAGGTCACCTGGCGCTGGAGATTCGTGAAGTCCACAACGTCAAAATCCACGATACCCAGACGGCCGACTCCCGCGGCGGCAAGGTAGAGGCCCAGCGGCGCGCCGAGGCCGCCGGCGCCAATGAGCAGCACTTTGGCTTGCTTGAGCTTGAGCTGCCCCTCCATGCCGACTTCGGGCATGATGAGGTGGCGGCTATAGCGAAGGATTTCCTCCTTCGAGAGCTTCACTTCAGCGCGCTCCGCTGCGGTTGCGAGATTGACGGCCATTTCAGAGCCCCCTTGCTGCGCCAGCTTCGTTGCATCCACCCGCAATCGAAGGCACGATGCTGATCGTATCTCCGTCTTTGATGCGCGTGTTTTCCTTTTCGAGATAGCGGATGTCGTCGTCGTTCAAGTAGACGTTGACGAAACTGCGGATCTTTCCCTCATCAGTGTAGAGGTGCTTGCGCAGCTCCTCAAACTCAGTGGCCAAGCGAGTGAGGGCTTCGCCCACGGTGGACGCATCAAATTCCACGCTGCTTTTCTTGCCCGCGTAGGGGCGCAACGCCGTCGGAATGATGACCTTCACTGCCATGACTTTCTTCCCTCCCTGAATCTCATCCCGCCGCGCGCGGAGCTGCGGCGCGCTCCCGCAGTTGAATTTCTTCCTGCACGAATTGCGAGCGGTCGTCCGCCAGCCGCCAAGATGTCATCTCTTCCGGGCGGGGCCCAGCCACGCTCAGAATCACATAGCTATACCACGGCCAGGCATGTTCGCGGTCATACTCGCTGGGCTGCGCCGGATGGTCCGGGTGCGAATGATACCAGCCGACGAGCTCCAAGCCGCGCTCCTGTGCCGTGCGTTCCGCGGCGCGAAAATCCTCGGCGGTAATTGAAAAGCGATTCCGCGGCGAATCGTCGCGGCGATTCACGAGCGGAAACGTGTCGCCGACTTCGCGACCCACTCCGGCGTCGCGGCCGAGCAGTGCGCCGCAACATTCGTGCGGATAAGTCTCCGCGCCGTGAGCGCGAATTCGATCGGCGACGTTGTCGCCCAGCAAAAGCATCATGCCGGTTCCTTCAGATCTCATCCCAGAAACGCTCGCTCAAGTACTTCTGCCCGGAGTCGGGAAATACGGTGACGATGACAGCTTCCGTACCCCGAGGCAGCTCGCGCGCCACCTGGAAACAACCAGCCAGCGCCGCGGCGGAGCTCGGGCTTACGAGCAGGCCTTCCTCACGCGCAAGGCGCTTCACCAGTTGATACGCGTCTTCAGTTCGCACGGGCAAATCGTCATCCGCAAGCGACGCATCGTAAATCGCGGGCACGATGGCCGTGGCCATGTGCTTCCAGCCTTCCAGACCGTGGAAGGCGGAATCCGGCTGCAAACTGATGCAGCGAATTGCAGGATTCAGCTCTTTCAAGCGCCGCGTGGTGCCCACGAACGTGCCGCCAGTCCCCAGGGCAGCCACAAAGTGCGTCAAGTGTCCGCCGGTCTGTTCCCAGATTTCCGCAGCCGTGGTCTGATAATGCGCGCGCCAGTTTGCTGGATTGCTGTATTGATCGGGGTAGAAATAGTTTTCGGGGTGCTCGGCGTAGATAGCGCGCGCGCGGCGAATTGCGCCGTCGGAACCTTCGTCAGCCGGGGTGAGAACGAGTTCGGCGCCGTAAGCGGTGAGTATGCGTTTACGTTCCTCTGAAGCGTTCGCAGGGAGGCACAGTTTCACCTGGTAGCCCTTCGCGGCAGCGATCATGGCGTAGGCGATGCCGGTATTGCCGCTGGTGGCGTCCAGGATGACCTTGCCGGGACGCACCTGCCCGGCTCGCTCGCCTTCGAGGATCATGTTCAGCGCTGGGCGGTCCTTCACCGAGCCGCCGGGGTTGAACCACTCGGCCTTGGCGTAGAACTCGACGCCGGGGAATTCGTGGCCGACGCGGCCTAATCTCAGCAGTGCAGTGTTCCCGATGCGGTCGAGGACTGTTTCGCCCGAGACCGCGGGGCTTCGGACGGCCCCTGCAGCTGCGAGCCGGGACGGCCCTGCGGCAGCATCTTCGGCGATGACGGGATTCTTGATGGCCCCCATGAAAATACCTCGGCTTGCTCCCGAAACGAGTGCGACAACTATTAGATGCACGTGAAGCCGACTTGTATGCGCCCTATTTAGCATAGTTTAGCAGAAAGGCCCTACGTGAGGTAGGGAATGGTGCTGAGAGAGGGGTGAAGTGCTCCAAGTGCCTGCTGAAGTGCAAGTTATATGCGACCGGTTTGGTCGTATTTCCCCGAAATGCAGGATATCTACCAATGAAGCCGTCCCGCCCAACGGATGCGAAGTCATTTTGGACTTTACAGCCAGCGGCGGGCTTACATACTCTGGAGAGCCATGTGGAACGTAAGCGATCGGTTCAGCGCGTCGCAGCTTGAAGCGCTGCCGAAGGCGGGGTTTGACGTGGGGAGTACGCGCGGCGTGATGCGCGCGGAGAAGCATGGCTGCGCGGCGGAGTTCCGCAGGGCCGATGGCGGGCCGGGAGTGAATCCGGATGGAGAAGCCATCTACCAATTGACGATTCTTCCGTCGATCCTGGTCAATGGGCAGTTCACGCGACTGTGGGATGCGGGCTACCAGAAATTTCTGTTGGCCGACGACGGGCGCAAGTTCCCTGCGCGTGCCGAGCAACTCATGAACCTGCGGAAGTGCAACGAGGAATTGCGCACGGCGCTTGGTGTGCCGACCTACTACAACGAAGCACTCGGCTCGACTTCTGCAGTGAGCGAGTACGATCGCGTCAAAGGGCGCCCCGGCGACATCCCGGATCCCACAGGCGCGGAAGCCACTGCGAAGTCTTCTGGAAAGCACTGGATGCCTCACATCACCGAACCGTCCAGGACTCCCCACAAAATTAATTGACAAACCGGATATCCCTTTAAGGTGCTAGAATCCGCGCCAAGGCAGGTTGGAATGGAAGTGGTAATCCTGGGAATCTTCATTGGTCTGATCGTCGCGCTCGTACGCATCAGCAAGCTGAAGCGAAGCGTCGCGACGCAGGCAGAGCTGGGCCGCCTCACCGAGCGCCTCTACGCGCTGGAACGGAAACTGGAAACGTTGCAGGCCCCGGCTTACCCGGCGGCAGAAGCGACGCCCGCGCCTCGGCCTGTAGCTGTTGCACCTCTGAAGCCAGTTCCCGCACAGGCCCCGCCTTCTGCACCACCGATCGCGCCGATCGTTCCTCCTGCAACTCCTCCGCCAACTCCCCCGGCGATACCCCCGCGCCAACAAGCTCCTGTCGCTCCTCCTGCTGCGGCTGTGCCAACGACGGTTCTACCTCCTCTCACGAAACCACCCGCAACGCCGAGCATTCCGACCTTTGCCGCGAAAACGGGCCACGCGGAAGAAAAAAGAAATTTGGCCAGCCTCGAAGAGCGGCTGGGAACAAACTGGCTAAGCAAGATCGGGATCACGCTGCTGGTCCTCGGCGTGGCCTACCTGTTGAACTACACGCTGACGCATATCGGGCCGGTGGGAAAAATCGCCACGGGCTACGCCGTGGGCGTGATTTTGATCGCACTGGGGATCCTCGGGGAAAGGAAGGAACGATATCGAATCGCGGCGCGCGCGGTGCTGGGCGGCGGATGGGCCATCGTCTACTTCACCACCTACGCGATGCACAACGTCGCGGCGGTGCGAGTGATCGAAAGCCCGAGAGCCGGATTCGCACTGCTCTTCCTTGTGGCCGCGGCGATGGTGCTGCACACGCTGCGCTACAACTCGCAGATGGCGACGGGCTTTGCGTACCTGCTTGCTTTCGCCAGCATCGGTGTCAGCCAGATCGGCCTCGAGGGGCTGATCGGTTCGGCGGTGTTGGCCGCTTCGATGGCCTACCTGTGTTGGCGGCGGAAGTGGTACGCGCTCGAGCTGCCGGCCATCGTGGCGACGTACGCCTTGCACTGGCTCTGGCTGAATCAAGAGTTCGAAGCCGTGGGAGCGCGCCAACCCTTCCCGCAACTTCAGGCGAGCGCCGCACTGCTGACGGTCTATTGGGCCATCTGGATGGTTTCTTATTTCCTTCGCGAAGAAAATGGGGATCAGCAGCGCGCGCTGCTGACTACGTCGTTTTTCCTGAATGTCGGCGGATTCCTCGTGGTGATCCGGTTTCAAGCCTTCTTCCCTCAACTCCGCTTCTGGTTCCTGCTGGCCGTCGGGCTGGTTTACCTGTCGCTCTCGCCGCTGGCCAAGAAATTGCGACGCCGCACGGCGTTTGTGCTGACTTCAACAATCGGCGCGGCGCTGATTGCCACGGCGATTCCCTACCGCTACTCCGGCGCGCGGCTCGAACTGCTGTGGCTGGTGGAAGCAGAAGCGTTTCTGGTGGCGGGCTGGCGGCTGGCGGAGATTCACCTGCGGCGGATCGGCTGGGCCGCGTCGGGGTTGCTGACGATTTACCTCTGTGCATTCCCGCTTTCGGACCGACTGACGCATTGGCGAGGGCCTGACGCGCATTTTGGCTGGCAACTGGCGGCGATTGCGGTGGCCTTCTTCCTGAACGCGCGGCTGGCGATGCGACTGCTCGGCGATCGGGCCACTCGACTGGACGAAGGCGCGGCCCAAGTCTCCCACGGAGTCGCTACCGTACTGTTGCTGGCGGCCGCTTGGGTGACGCTGCCGCTGATGTGGGTTGCGATGGTCTGGACCGCGATCGCCGTGGGGCTCGGCGAATGGGGCCGGCGGGTGAAAAGCGAGCACCTGCGTGCTTGTGGACACGGCGCGGCACTGCTGGCCCTGGCCCGCTTGCTGACCATCAACCTGCCGCGGTCGGGAGATTTCCACGGCGTGAGTTTGCGGCTCGTCACGGTAGCGGTTTCCGCAATTCTCTTCTTCATCGAATCACGCCGTCTGCGTGTGTTCTTTCCTGGTGCCGCTGATCCAACTACCGATACGGCTACTCGATTGGGCGGCATTTCGGCGGCCTACTCGTGGAGCGGAACGGTATTAGCTGCGGCGCTTATCTGGCAAGAAGCGCCGAGCATGGTCATCGGCCTAGCGTGGGGAATTCTGGCGGTGGCCCTGATTGAAGCCGGATGCGCCCTAAAGGATCAATCGCTGCGGGCTCAGGGGCATGTACTGGCCATGATGTGCGTGGCGCGTCTGGTGGTTTTCGATCTGCAGCAGACGGGAGATTTCCACGGCGTGAGCCAGAGGCTGTTGACCTTGGCAATTACGGCGGCGCTGTTTTATTTCGAGTCACGCCGACAGCGCTCATTCTTGCCGGCGCCAACCAGTCGCGTCGCTGGAGCCGGTTTGGTTGAGCAATTCAGCGGGATTCCGGCGGTGTACTCTGCTGCGGGAACACTGCTGGCCGCGCTGATTCTGTGGCAAGAAGCAACCAACATGGCGGTGGGCTTGGCGTGGGGGATGCTGGGGCTTGCGCTCCTGGAAATAGGGCGCTCGGTCAATGGCCGGCCGCTGCGCATGCAAGGTCACATCATGCTCACGCTGAGCGTGGTGAGGATCTTTATCGCGGACTTAAACGGCACGACCATGATCGGGCCGGTGTCCGCGCGAGTGGTGACGGTGACGCTGCTCGCGGCGATGTATTACTACGTTGCGTTTACGACGCCATCGGAATCGGAAACCGATAGACAAGCCTGGGTACCGGAGATTCGCACACTCTTCTTGTGGTACGCGGCCACCGCGCTGGTCGCGCTGCTGCGTTTTGAGCTCGAGACGTCGTGGGTCGCGGTGGGCTGGGCCGCCCTTGTCATCGTCTTCTACCAACTCGGGAGCATCCTGAGCACTTCGGCGCTTCGCTATCAGGCTTACTTGTTGACGTTGCTCGCCGGAGTACGCTGTGCGTTCGACAATTTTTATCAGGTGGGCGCGTGGCACTTCACGAGCATCCGCGTGGTCACCGTGGTGACGGTTTCTTTGCTGTTTTATCTTCTGTTGCTGCGTGTGGTGTGGGAGCGGCGTAGCCATGCGGCGCCGGAGAAGGAGGCGAGCCGTGGCTAGTAGTGCAGAGAGTGGGATGCGGCGCGCCATCCGTTGGCTGGACGTGAACCCGCACCAGCTCTTCTTCTTCGTGCCGACGCTGCTGGTGACCGTCCTGCTGACCCTCGAGGTGCGGCGCAGCTACCTGACCGCGACGTGGGGCGGTGAGGCGCTGCTGCTCTTCGCGGTTACACTGCCGCTGGGCGAGCGATCATTCCGCTGGTTCAGCCTGGCGCTGCTGCTGTCCTCGGTGGGACGCGTGCTC
>JBGQGH010000114.1:0-7409 GCA_041497315.1 Terriglobia bacterium
ACCCCCACAATCTGCTCTTCACTAAACCGGCTCTTCCTCATCGGCGCTTCTCCTCTCGCGTCTTATACCCGGAGAAGCTACGTTTTGGCTGGACTAGTTTTCGGGGGGCAGGTCAAACGCCCCAACAAGTGCAAGGCTGGTGACTTTGCCTGGCGAGGTCATAACCTGTCTCCTCCCGAGCCAAATGTACTGGAAAGCGAATGGAACAGCTTCGAGCCTATTCAACCTTAACGTCCACCACCTTGCCGTCCTTGAGGACGACTGTCATTCCCTTGTACTTGAGACTTTTCTGATCACCGAACTTGACGGACTGCAGCGGTTGTCCGAGTTTCTGAGTGACCTGCTCCTCTGTCATGCCGGGCTCTATCTCGATATTCTTGCCAACGTTGGCGAGCGCTTGCGCCTCCGATTCGGGCAACAGGTACTTGTTGATCTCCTTCAAGACGCCCGCAATGTCGCGATCATCCTTGATGACGCCTTTGTTGAAATAGAAGACGAGGACGAGCCCAAATCCGCCCACGCTCACGGTGCGGTTGACCTGATTGCCCGAGACGCTGGTTGTCACCTCTTTGGAAGCTTTGCCGTAGTCGAGGTCGCGCCAGTGTTCGAGACCCTTTGTCGAAAGCACGAACGCGATATAGTCCGGATAGACGTAGAATTTGTAGACCTTTAGAGGTTCCCCTCTCTGAATTGGGCTCAGATTCAGTCCTCTCTTTAGGTCTCCGAAAGTGTGTTCATCGAGCTGGCTCAAGTCGGATGTTTTCTTGCCGCCGAGGAACGCGCTGCCGATGCGATCTGGCACTTGCATGTTTGCTGCAAAGTGCGACCAGTAGATTCCGTTCGCGCCGGGGCCGAGGTTGAAATCAGCTTTTCGCTGCTCGCCCGCGTACAGCCCCTCTACTGCCGCCAAGACGATTTTTTGGTCGTACCGATTCTTCAGCAACTGTTTCAACTCGTCGTAAGTCGCCGGACTTGGAGTGTTCGTCTGCAGTGCTGGGGGCGTCTTGGTATCTTGCGCTGCTGTGCTGACGGCAAGAGCTGCGACCATGGCCAAGGTGCGGACCACCATCCGCTTCGGTCGATACACATTCCTGATTCTCATGGATGTACTCACCTCTAGCCTCTCTTACTTCATCTGCTCTATTCCGAAGTCGAACAGCCTGCCCCGCCGACCTTCACTGCACTCGGCGACCTTGCGTTTGACAAAGACGAGATCGCCGGTTAGTACTTGCCCTTGAAGAACTCCAGAATGCGGTTGGCCATGCCCTTATAAGTTTTGTCCGCCCCGCCTCCCAGGACACCCCAATTGGTTTCGCCAAAGGTCTGGAAATTGTAGAGTTGCTTTCCCGTCTTCTTGTCGATGAGGTAGCAATTAGCCCTCATTTCGGCCCTTCCCGTTCCTCCCCCCAACAGCCATCTCTTAGTCTGGCTTCCCTTGTTGAACGTAATGACCTCGCCGAAAAGCAGAAGTGTCTTGCCGTCCTGGTCGTTGTTCGTTCCGGGATAGGCGAGGCTGTTGTCATCATCGGGGTCTCTTCTTGGAAACTTCAGGGTCTGCTCCAGACTGGCTGAAAACATCTTGGACTCGTTGATCTTGTCCACGATGGTCTTGTGGAGCTCGGCTAGGACCTTGTCGTCCAAGTTTTCGCCGATTTTGTTCTTGAACGGACCAATTTCGACCTTCTCGTAGCCCACCAGTTTCTCTCGAAGCTGGGCGGTGGCGCTTTGCGGAGCTGAGAGCAGAAACACAACTAGAATTCTGCTTAGCCACAGAGTACCCATCAAATATCCGCCGACACGAAATCGCTTGCTGGCGATGATTTGAGGCGCGACGGGGACTGATTGAGCATTCACGTTGACACCTCCGAGGGAGGAACTGCCCATGGGGAGTGGGCGCTATTCAGGCACATAATTAGTGTGATATAAGGGCGATACGCAAGCGGCAGGAAGCGGCGCGAGCCGACATCCTGTGTCTCTTGCTGTCCCCGCATCAGATTACGAAGGCGCCCGATGGCCCAGCCACCTAAAGAACGCCTGGATAGCTGGAAGGAAATCGCTGCCCATCTGCAACACGATGAGCGCACGGCGCAGCGATGGGAAAAAGAGAACGGCCTGCCCGTTCACCGGTTCCCTGGGAAGGGCCGGCACGCGGTTTTTGCCTATCGGACAGAGATAGACGCCTGGCTCGCCAGCGCTGGAACGGCGCCGCCGAGTCCAGCGGCTCCGCAGACGGCGGCCATGCCGAGCCCATCGCCGGGCTGGCCCGCACGAATTCCTCGCCTCGTTCAGGCCGGCTTGATCGCCGCGCTGGCCATCGGCCTCTTTGCGGCCGCCTCATTTCTCTGGAAGGCGGTGACGGCTGGCCCGCTGGCCAGCATCGCACTCCGGGAAAACAAATTTGTGGCTTTGGACAAGGCCGGCAGGACGCTTTGGACGTATCCCCTGCCGGAAGGCAGTCCCGCGTTGCCGCCCGGCCGCACGCCGGGCATCACGTATGTCGGCGACCTCGACAGCGATGGGCGCAATGAAGTCTTGGTTAGCGCTCCCTACCCGGTACCGCTGAGTGCGTCAGAAAAAGAATACGAGCGCCAGCTTTACTGCTTTTCAGAAACGGGCAAGCTTCTCTGGAGCTTTGATCCTCAGGGCACCATCACATTTGGCTCGGGAGACTACGGCCCTCCGTGGATCATCCAGCGATGGTTACTTTATCGTGCTGGGGGAGAGACCCGGATTGCCCTGGTTGTGACGCATCACGTCTGGTGGCCTTCGGCCTTGGTCATTCTCGATGCCCGCGGCCGTGAGCTGGCAAGGTATGTAAATTCTGGCGACATTCTCAGCCTTGCGTCGATGGAGACACCTTCTGGCCCACTTTTGCTTGCAGGTGGAGTCAGCAACGCCAATGGCCCATCTGGATTCTTGGCTGTGCTCGACGGGAAAGATCCCTCCGGCAACTCCCCTGAGAAGCCCGGCTCCGAGTTTGAGTGCAAGTCCTGCCCGCCTGGGCATCCCCTGCACTACTTCGTCTTTCCCCGCTCCGAAGTGAATGTGCTTGCGCTTTCCCCCTTCAATCAAGTTTATTCCACCCGCCCGCTGCAGGCGGTCGTCGAGGTTTCCACACACGAGTCAAACTTTGCGGACATTGGAGCCATGGCGATTTTCGAGTTCACTCCGGATTTCCACCTTATGAAAGCGCGTTGGAGCGATGGCTATCCGCAGTTGCATGGTGAATTTGAGCGGCAGGGCAAGATCAAACACACGTGGCAGCAATGCCCCGACCGCTTTGGCCCGCGCCTGGTTCACTCTTGGGACCCGCAGCACGGCTGGACCGACCTCCATCCAAATCGCGCTGCAAAATAATCGGATCGCAAACCAGCTTTGCCCCACGGGGCCTGCGCAGCACCGTTGTATAATCCCGCCACGATGCCTTCTTCCCGCGCCGAAGGTACCGCGCCGCGCCGTGGCCGAACGCCCATTGCCAGTTGGGTGCCCTTCGGACTGGGCCACACCAAGCCGCACCACTTCGTCGAAATCCTGAAAACGATTTGGGAGAATCGCGACAACCTGCCTTACGCGTGGCGCATTCTGCAGCACGGCGTGTGCGACGGCTGCTCGCTTGGGCCGCGCGGCTTGAAAGACGACGCCATGGAGGGAATCCACCTCTGCCTCGTGCGCCTGAAAATGCTGCGCATGAACACCATGCCCGCCCTCGATCCCGCGCGTCTCGCGGACGTCGCGCGCCTAGCGAAATTGGATGGCCGGAGGTTGCGTGAACTTGGCCGCTTGCCGTATCCGATGCTGCGGCGGCGCGGCGAGCGGGGCTTTCAGCGCATCACCTGGGATGAGGCATTTGCGCTGGCGGGTGAACGCATCCGCGCGGCCGACCCGCGCCGCGTAGCTTTCTATACCACTTCGCGCGGGATGACGAACGAGACGTATTACGTCGCGCAAAAAGCCGCGCGCCTCCTGGGCACAAACAATATCGACAACGCCGCGCGGCTTTGCCACGCCGCTTCCACCACCGCGCTCAAGCAAACCATCGGTGTAGGCGCGTCCACCTGCTCGTACACCGACTGGATGGGCACGGACCTCATCGTTCTCCTCGGCAGCGACATCGCCAACAACCAGCCGGTGGCCACGAAGTACCTCTACTACGCCAAGAAAAACGGCGCGCGCATCGTGGTCGTGAATCCGTATCGCGAGCCGGGCCTCGAACGCTACTGGGTGCCCTCAATCGTGCGCAGCGCGCTTTTCGGCACGCGTATGGCAGACGAATTCTTCAGTGTGCGCGTCGGCGGCGATGTCGCCTTCCTCAACGGCGTGCTCAAGTGGCTCATCGAGCGCAACACGCTTGATCATGCGTTCATCGCCGCGCACACTACCGGCTTCGAAGAGGTGAAAGCAACGCTCGCGGGCCAGTCGTGGGAAGAACTCGAAACGCTATCCGGCCTCTCGCGGCAGGAGATGTTGCGCTTCGCCGAGATATACGAATCGGCGCCCAACGCCATCTTCATCTGGAGCATGGGACTCACGCAGCATCGCTTCGGCACGGAAAACGTGCAGGCCGTGGTGAATCTGGCGCTCGCGCGCGGGATGCTGGGCCGTGCCAACGCGGGACTCGTGCCCGTGCGCGGGCACAGCGGAGTCCAGGGCGCGGCGGAGTGCGGCTCCGTGCCCAATAACTTTCCCGGCGGCGCCGCGGTGAACGAAGAAAACGCGCGGCACTTCAGCGATCTCTGGGGCCATGCGGTGCCCGCGTGGCCGGGGTTGAGCGCGCCGGAAATGCTCGAAGCCGCGGGCCGCGGGGAACTCGACGTTTTCTATATCGCCGGCGGCAATTTCGTTGAGACGCTGCCGGAGCCCGCGCGCATGCGCCGCGCGCTGGAGCGCGTGCCGCTCCGCATCCACCAGGACCTTTTCCTGAACAGCTCGATGCTTGCAGATCCCGGCGAAAGCGTCCTGCTGCTGCCGGGTCAAACGCGCTACGAGCAGAAGGGTGGCGGCACGCTCACCAGCACCGAGCGCCGCATCCGTTATTCGCCCGAAATTCTTGGCCCGCGCATCGGCGAAGCCATGGCCGAATGGGAAATCTTCATGCGCGTCGCCGAAGCCGCACTCGAGCCTGCCGCGCACGACAAGATTCATTTTGCTGATGCCGATGCCATCCGCGCGGAGATGGATCGCGCCATGCCGATGTACCGCGGCATCGCCAACCTCCACGCCGAAGGCGAATCGGTGCAGTACGGCGGGCCGCTGCTCTGCTCCGGCGGAGTCTGCGCGAATCTTCCCGGTGGTCGCGCACGATTTACGCCACTGGTACCGCCGCGAATTGAAGAAGAAGGAATGCCCGCCGCGAAAAATGGACTTTTCTATCTGACCACGCGCCGCGGCAAGCAATTCAACAGCATGGTTTACGCCGACCGCGATCCCCTCACCGGCGCCGCCAGCCGCGACGTCATCTTCATCGCGCCGGAAGACGCCGCGCGGCTGGGCCTGCCCGATGGCGCGGCCGTTCGTCTCCGTTCGAACGCCGGCGAAATGCGCGGCGTGTGCCAGTTTGCACCAGTCAAGCCAGGCACAATCCAAGCCTACTGGCCCGAGGCCAACGTCTTGATCTCCTCCCGCCTCGACCCGGCGAGCAAAGAGCCGGACTACAACGCATGGGTCGAAATCGAGCGTGCCTGACCGGGCTCGCAAGAGCGTTTGTTGCGTTGGAACAGGGCTCGTCTTACGCTGCTCATGGAAGATTCCGAAACCTGTTGACACGGTTTCCACCGCGTGTTATTACCCAAGGCAGAAGTCGGTTCTGTGGTGGCGTGTCTCCTTGCAACGCCGAGAAGGAAAACGAATCGCGAGAGAGGTCTTAGCCCAGAGGTAGAGGGGCCAAAACAAGTTCTGTCCAGCAACACCCCACCCCACCCCGGGAGGTGAAGACCGCCTGGTTTTCACCTCCCTTTTATTTTGTCCACACGAAGACCGCAAGAAATCCACACACTAGAATCGGGTAGGAACTAGGTGAGGGCGGGCACGTGCGTCGCGGCGACTTTGGAAGCGCGTTTGTCGGCGTAAAGAGTTTGATCGGCGCGCTCGAGGAATTGCTCCGTGGACTCCCCCTGCCGGTAACTCACCCATCCGGCGGAGAACTCTACGGGAATCTTCTGTCCGTGGTGGTCCACTACGATGGAGCGCAGCCGCTCAAGCAGGGCTTTCACTTGATCCGCGGGGCACTCCGGCAGGATGGCCAGGAATTCGTCGCCGCCCATGCGCGCGGCGACGTCGGACATCCGCACCGTCGCGCCCAAGCGCTCGGCAAATTCCTTCAGCACCTGATCGCCGGCCGGATGGCCGTAGCGGTCGTTGATTTGCTTGAAGTTGTTGAGGTCGAGCGCCACCACGGAGAGGGGGTGGCCATAGCGCCGCGAGCGCGAGGCTTCCGCGGCCAGGCGCTGCTCTGCGAAGCGGCGATTGTAGAGGCCGGTGAGCGCGTCCACGGTGGCCATCTTGTGGAACTCTTCGGCACGCAATTGGAGCTTGCTCATGTTGTCGAGCTGCTCGCCAAGCTGCTTGCGGAGCTTCTTGATGGACACCTGCTGATAGATGGTGTAGCTGTTGAAGAGGAGCACCAGGAAGACCAGGCCGCGCACGGACTGGTTCAGGCTGTACTGGAACAGGGGATCGTCCACCTTGATGAGGCCGGGGAAGCTCATGGAGACGACCGCGGCGGTCAGCAACAGCATGACGACGAGCGCGGTGGCCCAGAGCCACCAGTCGCGCCGCTCGAGTTTCAGCAGGCTGGCGCGGATTTCTTCGATGCGGCTCTCGAAGTGAACTTCGGGATTCTGGTCGGATGCGGCGTTCATGGCGATTCGCGTTATGCGGCGCGGGGAGGGCGCCCAGTGGCTCAATTATAGAGCGCGCGAATTTGGCGTCGGCAAGAAAAACTTGCCGTGCGCCGCGAGATGTGAACTGGTACTTTTCCTGACCGGATGGCCACCCCGCGGGGCGGTTCCTGGCGTATAATGCGCCTTCTGCGAAACGCCGCGGGCCGGGAGGCAGCCGTGGATTTGAAAGTCGCCGCACGGAAAGCGGGCGACGTCACCATCCTTGATTTGCAGGGCAGCGCCATGATCGGCGCGAGCTGCGAACTTTTGTCCGGCGAGATCAAGCGCCACCGCGAGGCCGGAGCGAAGAAGGTGCTCGTCAACCTGCGCGAGCTCGTCCAAATTGACAGCTCCGGCATCAGCGCGCTGGTGGGCAACTTCATCGGCATGGGCCGCACCGGCGGCAGCCTGAAATTGCTGGCGCCCAAGGGGCGCGTCCGCGAAGTACTCTCCGTAATGCGTCTGCTGGATGTGATCCCTGCGTTCGAAGACGAGACCAAAGCGCTGTCGAGTTTTGGCGTGGCCGGAAGC
>JBGQGH010000115.1:0-7372 GCA_041497315.1 Terriglobia bacterium
CTCACGCTCCATGCGCGCTTCGTCGCGGGCCACTCTTTGATAGAGCCGCGCGTTCTCCACCGAGACGGCCAGGTTCGCGGCCAGGATCGAAAGCGCCTGCACGTGCTCCTCGGTGAAATAGTCGAGTTGAGGGCTTTCGAGGTCGAGCACTCCGATCACACGGTTCTGGTGGATCATGGGAATGGCCAGCTCGGAGCGCGTTTCAGGATTCACCATCAGGTAGCGGGGGTCCTGAGTGACGTCGCGGACGCGAACCGGTTGCCGCGTTGTAGCCGCGGCACCGACAATCCCCTCGGTCGCAGCGCTGCGCATTTTGCCTTGGACACTCTGGCCGTATTTCACGTCAATGCGGTGGCGAAAAGAGTTGGTCTGCTCCTCATAGAGCATGATGCTGAGGATTTGATAGTCAATCACGCGCTTGACCAACTCCGCCGCGCGCCGCAGCAGCTCTTCGACGTCCAGGATGGAGCTGACTTCGCGGCTCACTTCGTTGAGCACCAGCATCATCTCGGCCTGGCTGCGCGTGCGCTCGAAGAGCCGCGCGTTTTCGATGGCGATGGCCAGGCGGCTCGCGAGCAACGTAAGGATGTTCTGCTGGTCGCGAGTGAAGTAGTCGAGCTGATTGCTCTGGATGTCCAGCACGCCGACGCAGCGGCCCTTGAACATGAGCGGCACGGCCAGCTCCGAGCGCACGCTATCGATGGCGTTGATATAGCGCGGGTCCTTGCTGACGTCGCTGACGCGCACGGCCTGGCCAGTGGCTGCGGCGGTGCCGGTGATGCCTTGCCCCACACGGATGCGCCAGTTCTCGATGACGTCTTTGTTGAACCCGATGGCGAAGCGGTGGCGCAGGAGGTCCGATCCCTCTTCCAGCAGCATCACCGTGAAGATTTCGTAGTCAATCAGCCGCTTGATGAGCGCGGCGGTGCGCTGCAACACCTCATCGAGATCGAGCGAGGCGTTAATCTCCTCGGCGATCTCGGCCAGTGTGGCCAGCACTTCCATGGGGACTTCCGCAGTCCCTCTGATTTCGACCGGGTCCATGGATTCCTTGGGGCTTGCGTTTGCCGCCGCGCCGATTTCGCGCAAAACTAAAGCGGCAAACAAATGTGACAGAGTATTATAGCAGGCCGGTCGGGCAGGCTGCTGCGCTGCAGTGAGAAATTGTGGAGAGATATTTTGCAGAGCTAGGCGGCGCGTTCGGACCCGGCGCCGGATGTGCGCGCCTGTTCCAGGATTTTTACGCTGGCGCTGGCGCCGATGCGTGTCGCTCCCGCACTGACCATCTTCTTGAAATCTTCGAGCGAGCGGATGCCGCCGGCGGCTTTCACGCCAATTTCGGAGCCAACCACCGCGCGCATCAGCGCGACGTCGTCCGCAGTCGCGCCGCCGGGACCGAAGCCGGTCGAGGTCTTCACGAAATCAGCGCCCGCTTTCTTGCAGGCCACGGACGCGCGAACCTTCTCCTCGATGGTCAACAACGCCGTCTCGAGAATGACTTTGCAGATGGCTCCGCCGCGGTGGCAGGCCTCGACGACGCCGCGTACGTCCAGCTCGACCACTTCATCCTGGCCGGATTTCAGCGCGCCGACGTTGATGACCATGTCCACTTCCTGCGCGCCGAGTTTGATGGCCTGCTCGGTTTCGAAAACTTTCACCTGCGGCAGCGTCGCGCCCAGCGGAAAGCCCGCCACGGTGCATACCTTCACTTTCGAGCCGCGCACCAGTTCGGCCGCGAGCGGCACGTACCACGGATTGATGCAGACCGAAGCGAAACCGAAGCGCACGGCCTCTTCACAGAGTTTCTTGACGTCGGCGCGCGACGCATCCGGCTTGAGCAGCGTGTGATCAATCAGCGAAGCGATCGCCGCGTCCACCTGCGAGATGGAAGGCCCGGCGGAAATGCGGTCCGCGCCGGCGTCAATCACCTTGCGGGTTTTGCGCTCGCACTTCTCCGCGCAGGATTGATCGCAACCGGGGCAGACCACGTCATCGATTTCCGCGCAGGAAATCGTGCCGGGCCGTGCGCCGCCCAGATAGCCGAGGATTTCCTCCGTCACGGCTTGGACGAGCTGTTCGAGCTGCTGCGGGCTGAGTTCGGAAGCGTTCACTTTTTTGTGTGCCGTTCCTCGATCGCCCGGATCTTATCCACGCGGCGCTGGTGGCGGCCACCGGCAAACGGGGTCTCCAGCCAGACAGCGAGGAGTTCGCGGGCGGATTCCGCGGGAATCAGGCGCGCGCCAAGCGAAATCACATTCGCGTCGTTGTGTTCGCGGCTGTTGCGCGCGGTGGCTTTATCATAGCACAGCGCTGCGCGCGCTCCCGGGACCTTGTTCGCGGCGATCGAGCTGCCGATCCCGGCGCTGTCAATCACCACGCCACGCCACGCGTCGCCGCGCGCCACGGCTTGCGCCACGGCCTCGGCAAGATCTGGATAATCCACCGCTTCAGTCGAGTTTGTGCCCAGATCGAGGACGGCGTATCCCCAATCACGGAGATATCCAGCAAGATATTGTTTCAGTTCGAAGCCGCCGTGATCGGAGCCGATGGCTACCGTGCGCTTCTCCTGCGCGCCTGGATGGTAAGCGGCCGCGCGCTCTTGTTCGACGACGCGGATCTGGATGCCGCGGCGCTCGGCTTCTTCCCGCGCGAGGGGAGTGATGAGCGTTTCAGGCGTGACAGTGACTTCCCCGCCGGAAGAGATGCCTTCGAGGTCGGCGGCGGTGAGAACAGGTCTCATAATCAATCGTTCAAATCACTGGAGCCGCGCCGCAGTGCGCGCGCTTCACTCCGGCGGCAGAGAGAGGATGCAGACGTCCCGCAGATTGCGGTACCGTTCGGCGTAATCCAGGCCGTAACCGACGACGAACTCATTTGGAATCGCAAAACCGACGTAATCGGCCTTCACCTCTTTAATCCTCCGCTCCGGCTTGTCCAGCAAGACGGCGATGCGCAGCGCCTTGGGTTTGCGCTGCTGCAAGACACGCAGCAGATAGTTCAGCGTCAAGCCTGTGTCGAGGATGTCTTCGACCAGGATGACGTTCAGCCCTTCGATGCTCGTGTCCAGATCCTTCGTCAGCCTCACCTGCCCCGAGGACTGGCTTCCCTTCCCATAGCTCGAGACGGCGATGAAATCGAGCGAAACTTCCAACTGGATTTGCCGGATCAGATCGGACATGAAAATCGAGGCGCCCTTGAGCACGCCGATCAGGTGTACGCGTTCGCCGCGAAAATCACGGGTGATTTGCTTGCCCATCTCGCGGATCCGCTTCTGGATCGCGCTGCGACGCAGCAAGACCTTCAGATGTTCCTGGCCGTGAGTGGCGGGCATCCTGAACGCTCTCCCGTTGGAAAGGCCGCTACTCTAGCCTACCCAATGGAATGAAACAAGACTGGGGCCTGGAGGAACCCATCTCTGCCGGCAGATGCCCTGCACCCGGTGGACGCAGAGGAAACCCGTCTTACAGGACCCTCATACAGCGTTCATTCTGCCTTCAGAAGAAAACAAGATACTTGACATGGATGGGTGGCCTCACTACAGTACGGTGGGTTATGGGGTGTGGATTTCTGGCAGCAGCACTTAACGCGCTTGCAAGTCGTTTTGGCGTGCGGTTGCGCCGTCCTGCGTGCTTCTGCCAGTTTCCAATTCAGATGAACGCTATTGAGGAGGCAGAGAAAATGTCTAGCCAGCCGACACTATTTCGGCGCTTCGGATTTTTCTTCGTTGTGGTCGCGCTTGTCCTGGGCCTGAGTACGACGGCCGCGGCGCAATCGAGCACCAACGGCGCCATCCAAGGCACCGTCAAGGATCCAAAGGGGCTAGCCGTAGCGAAAGCGGCCGTCAAAATCGTTAACACCGGCACCTCCCAATCCAAAGATGCCACCACAGACGATACGGGAGTCTTTCGTGTCCTCGCACTCCCACCGGGAATTTACAAGGTGACGGTGGAGGTTTCAGGATTCACCAAATTTGAGAGCACAAATATCACCGTTGAAGTCGGCAGAGTCAGCCAGGTGGACATCCCGCTCGCCATCGCCGGCACAACGGCAACCGTGACCGTGACGGAACAGCTCCCGCTGGTTAATACTACGCAGCAGGAATTCTCCTCTAACGTGAACTCACAATTGATCAGGAACCTGCCGATGAACGGGACCCGCTGGTCAAACTTTGCGTTGCTCACTCCCGGCGTCTCGCCGGATGGCGGCTTCGGCCTCTTGAGCTTCCGCGGCATCTCCGGCCTGCTGAACAACAACACGGTGGACGGCGGCAATAACAACCAGGCATTTTTCTCCGAAGAGGTAGGCCGCACGCGCATAAATTACTCCACCAGCCCATCCTCGGTGCGTGAATTCCAGGTCAACACGTCGAACTTCTCAGCGGAGTACGGGCGCGCCGCCGGCGGCGTCGTGAATGCGGTTACGCAGAGCGGCGCCAACAAGTTCCACGGCGACGCTTTCTACTACATCCGAGACCAGGCCCTCGGCGCTACCAACCCTTACTCGAAGGGTGCAACCGGCGCGCTCATCAAGCCGCCGGACCGCCGGCAGAAATGGGGCGGCGACATTGGCGGGCCGATCGTGAAGGACAAGCTCTTCTTCTTCTTCACCTTCGACCAGATCCGCAGGAATTTCCCCTCCACCGCCGCGACAAGGTTCTCAAATTCGCTCACGCTGAACGCCCCGGACCAAGGCCATGTGACTGCGGCGGGGGTGACTCCAGCGCAGCAAGCTGCGGGGATTACTTTCATCCAGAGCGTGACAGGAATCGTTCCGCGCCAGGGCAACCAGTACATCCTCTTCCCGAAGATGGATTGGTACCTGACGCCGAACCATCACGTCGCATTCAGCTACAACCGGCTGGTCTGGAATTCTCCAGCAGGAATCCAGACGGCCCCGGTCGTCGCCCGCGGCACCTCCAGCTACGGTGACGACTTCGTGCGAGCCTATTCCTACAACACCCACCTGTATTCCACCTTCGGAGGCCGCGTCAGCAACGACGCCTACTTCCTCTACGGGATGGACAACGAATTCCAGTTCACCCAGAAGCCGGCGTCAGGTGAGCCGCTGACCGGCCCGAACAACACGGCCGTTGACGTGTTCATCGGCAACGTCCTCGAATTCGGGAAGCCGAACTTCCTGGATCGCCGCGCCCTCCCGAACGAACACCGCTACCAGATCGGCGATACGGTCACTATTTCACAGGGCAAGCACCTCTGGAAATTCGGCTTGGACTTCAGCCACGTGAACGACATCCAAGACCAGTTGAACAATGAGAGCGGGGCCTACAGCTACAACTCGCTCGCGGACTGGCTGATCGACTTCGCGGTTGCCCCGTCAGCTACCTCGTCTGCCCAATGTTCAAGTTCTACGCCTGTCGGCAGACCCTGTTTTAGCGAATTCGACCAGGGCTTTGGCCCCCCGAAGTTCACTTTTAACACCCTAGACATGGCCTTCTTTGGCCAGGACGATTGGAGAGTCCGTCCCGGCTTCACGCTCAGCTTCGGTGTTCGCTACGAATATGAGAAGCTCCCGCGGCCGCAGATCCCCAATCCCCTGCTCCCCTTGACGAGCCAGTTCCCCCACGTTCGCAACAACGTCGGGCCGCGACTTGGCATGGCCTGGGATGTTACGGGCGACGGCAAGACGTCGCTCCGCGGCGGCGTTGGGATGTACTACGGCCGCATCATCAATTCGACGATCGTGCAAGGGATTTCGCAGACTGCTGTTAGCGCTGGCCAACTCCAATTTGTGATCAAGCCGGCATCGGACCCCACATTCGCGGGTCCGATTTATCCGGCAACGCTTCCGGCTGCCCCAACGTCGGGAGGCGTCAAGCCCACGGCCGTGGAATTCGGGTCGGGTTTCCAGAACCCGTTGATCTATATGGCCGATTTGAGCCTGGAGCGGGACCTGGGTTGGAATACAGCTCTCTCCGCCACCTGGCTGCTGTCGCTCGGGCGCCGGCTGCCGACGTTCATCGACACCAATCTTCCCGCTGCGAGTACCACCGTCACATACACGGCGCTTGGCGGCCCCTTGAACGGGCAACAATTTACCATGCCGAAGTATACGGGCTCCCGGCCAAACGCCAACTTCAACTCGGTCACCGATATCGACAGCTTCATCAAGTCCCACTACAACGCGTTGGCGGTGCAATTGAACCATCGCTACTCGCACAACTTGCAGTTCCTGATCAGCTACACGTGGTCCCACGCCATTGACAACGGGCAGGCTTCGCAGACGTTTAGCACGCAGAACAGCCCGCTCTTCTCGCCCAACGTGGGTCCAGACACCGGAAACGCAAACTTCGATCTGCGTCACCGCGTCTCGACCATTGTCGTGTGGACGCCGATGTACTTCACGAAGTCGAATGCCGCGGCCCACGCGATTCTGGATAACTGGGTGATCACTCCGATCGTAACGATAGCGAACGGTTTTGCATACTCAGGCAACACCTCGGGCAGCGTTTCCGGCGGCGCGGCTGGAGGCATCAATGGCTCGGGCGGTTCCAGCCGATTCCCGTTCATCGGCCGGAACAGCTTCCAGGCCCCGACCGTCAAAAACGTGGACATGCGCCTCGCGCGCCGAATCCCGATCCGGGAGAACATGGGCATCGAGTTGTTCGCCGAAGCGTTTAATATCTTCAATCACACGAACGTCACTGCCTTGGGGACCCGTATGTTCACGGTCGGGACTGCTGGTAGTGCAACCTCGGCGACTCCAGGCAAGGCGAGTTGTGCTACAGTGCCCGGTGGATTCACGATCCTGGCACCGAGCGCTTCGTTCCTCTGCTTCGACCCGACCTTCGGCGTCGCAACGGCGGCGGGAAGCACACTGCTGAGAGAACGCCAGGTGCAGTTCGGAGCGAAGTTCACCTTCTAATCCAGCTCCAGCGCGAAACAAAAAAGGGCGGCCTTCGGGCCGCCCTTTTTATCTGGACTGAGCCAGACTACGCAGTGGCTTCGGCGCCAGCGCGGATCTGCTGCCAGCGGCGGGGGCGTCGCTTCACATCGAGAACTTTTTTGCGGAGCCGGAGCGATTCCGGAGTGACCTCGACATATTCGTCGTCCGCAATGAACTCGATGGCAGTTTCGAGGGTGAGGACGCGGTGCGGAATCAAGCGGATGGCTTCGTCCGCGCTCGAGGCCCGCATGTTGGTCTGCTTTTTTTCCTTCGTGACGTTCACATCCATGTCCGCTTCGCGCGCGTTTTCTCCCACGATCATCCCTTCATAAACCTCGGTGCCCGGCCCCACAAAGAGCTCGCCGCGCTCCTGCAAATTCCAGAGTGCAAACGCCGTCGTCTGTCCGGGACGGTCGGCCACGAGCGCGCCGGTGGTGCGTGAAGCGAGTTCGCCGGCGTAGTCCGTCCA
>JBGQGH010000116.1:0-7279 GCA_041497315.1 Terriglobia bacterium
GGCGGAAAAGTGCAGCGGGTGCTCCACCGTGAAGCTCTCGCCCTTGCGGCCTTTCATGAATGTGTAGGCGAAGGAAACTTTTTCGCTCTCGTTGCGCACCACGATCACGCCGCCATCGGCCAGCTTGGGTTCGCCGAGGGGTTTCATCGCCAGAGCTTCGGCGGGCGTGGACACCGGCTTGAGGTCGGCCAGCGATCCGTAGAGCGTGGTCTGGTGTGGTTGCAGCACGTACGGGCGCTGGACCACGGTGCGCCCCAAGCGGTCCACCACGCGCACGAGGCCGGAGGATTCTTGATCGTTCGGATTGAAGAGCGCGAACGCGCAGTGGTACTCGGAAAGCGCGGGGAAGGGCATGGAGTAATTGAAGCGCCCGTAAACCTGCTGTGGCGGCGCGGGATGCGCGTGCACGTTGTCGAAGTTTCCAGGCGTTTGCCAGCGCACGAAGCCCGCGCTGAAGAGATCGCCCGCGCGCGTCACTTGATTCGCCGAGGGCGCCACACGGATTTTCGCGCCGCCAAAAAAAGAATTCCGCCCGGCCAGGTCTCTCATTCGCAGCAGAGTAGGCCGCAGCGCGGGGATTTCAAGCTTGCCCGATTTGTCCAGCGAGATTTCCTTGCCGGTCGCGTCGAAGAGAAGAATTTGGTACTCGGTGGCGTAATGCGAATCGCGGTAGCCGTCCACGCCGGGGAAGCAGGTGGCGGTCAAGAGAAGCTGCGTGGCGAGGCCGAGCTTGGGATCTTCCACAACGAATGGCGCGGCCACGTCCAACCAGCAGGTGCCCATAGCCGCGGCGGCAGGAGCGGTTTGAGTTGGATATTGGGCCGACAGCGGCAGCGCAAGCGGGATCGCGCTCTGCAGGGACTGCGCGGAGGCCACAAACAAAGATCCGGCCAGCCCGGCCAGAAAAGAACGCCGGTCTATCGGAACCATCGGACCCTCCCACCCGCCGGTCGCGCTCGAGGATGAGCGACGCCCGGAATGAGACCTGAGTCAAGAACCTAAATCTTCGCGAACGGCAACCGAATCACAATCCACAAGGTACGAAGATGAGGGTGTTATACCGCTGGGCGCGCGGCGGCGCAAGAGGGAGTTGGTGAAGAGACCAACCCTGGTGAATGGGCGCCGCAGCACATCTGGGCGAGATGAGTCTCCGCGCTTACAAATCCCGGCGGCCTTCCATGGCTTTGAGCATAGTGATCTCGTCAGCGTATTCCAGGTCCGAGCCGACGGGAATCCCGACACCGATGCGCGTCACCCGGATGCCGAGCGGCTTGATGAGCTTGGAGATGTAAACGGCGGTGGCTTCGCCCTCGGCGGTGGGATTCGTAGCCACGATGATTTCTTCCACCGCGCCGCCCTTCAGCCGCTCGATCAAGCTCTTGATCTTGAGCTGCTCCGGGCCGATGCCTTGCAACGGCGAAAGTGCGCCACCCAGCGAGTGGTACAGCCCATTGAACTGCCGGGTTTTTTCGACGGCTACGATGTCCTGCGGCTCTTCCACGACGCAGATCACTTTGCGGTTGCGCGTCGCGCTGGTGCAGTAGAAACACGGATCCACGTCGGTGATGTTGTTGCAGATGCTGCACTCGCGGATTTTTTCCTTCGCCGCGCGGATCGCGTCGGCGAGCGCCGTGGCTTCTTCCGCGTCCGCGCGCAGGATGTGAAACGCCAGGCGCTGTGCCGTCTTCTGCCCGATGCCGGGCAGGCGTTTCAACTCGTCGATCAGTCGCGTGATGGGTTCGGCGAAATCAGGCATGGGTTCTCATCGTGCGCGTCCGCGCCGCGCCACTCGATTGCAGATTCACGGAGGAGTCTCGTCTCGTCAGAACAGTCCGGGGGTTTTCAGTCCCGTGATACCCGGCAGGCCGCCGGTCAGGTTCTTCATCTGGTTGGCCAGCTCTTCATCCACGCGCCGGTTGGCTTCATTGACGGCCGCGCGAATTAGGTCCTGCAGCATGTCCACATCTTTGCCGGCGAAGACTTCCGGCTCAATCTTGAGCGAGGTCACCTGTTTCTGGCCGTTCATCTTCACGGTGACCATGCCGCCGCCGGCCGAGGCTTCCACCTGTACCGAGTCCACCTGCTTCTGCAGGGACTCCTGCATCTGCCGGAACTGCGAGAGGATCTGCTGCAGAGCTTTCACTTCCACGGTTTAGTCCTCGCTTCGGCGCTTCACGTCGGAAATCCTGCCGCCGAACCGTTCGAGCATCGCGCGAACAATCGGGTCCTGCTCAAATCGAGCCCGCAACTCGGGAGAATTTCGCGCAGCGTGGCTCGCGCTGGCCGCCGGCGCAGATTCCAGTCTAACACAGACGCGAAGCGGCTGGCCCACCACCTGGCTGGTGATGGTGCGCAACTTCTCAAGAGGCGCGCGCGCCTGCAACATCTCCGCCAGCGCCTTGCTCTCGGTCGGGAAGTAGAGCCGCATCTCCCCGCCGTCAAGTTCCCAGCGGGTGACGTGCTCCACCAATTCGCCCAGAAATTTCTGCTGTGTCAGAATCGCAGCCTTGATCGCTTTCACCTGTGCGGCTTCGATTCCGCTAATCTCCCCGGCGGCCGCGGCCACGATGCTGCGCGGAGTTGCCGGGACGGGGCCGCGCGGGCGGTCTTCGGTTGAGACTCCGGAGGACATCTTGGCCTGCGGAGAATCCTCGCGCGGCGTCTGTGTTTGTGGCGTAGGCGCAAATCCGACCGCTGCGGTCGCAGCCGAAGCGCGCATCACGGGCGCATTCGGGGAAGCCGCCCCTGCGGACGAACGAGGTGTGGCGGAACCGTTCTTCAACTCGGTCATGACTTCTTCGAGCGAGCCGAGCCGCGCCGCGTTCACCATGCGCAGCAATCCCATTTCGAGATGGAGACGCGGATCCGGCTTGCGCCGCAAATCGTCATCGGTTGACAGAAGAATCTGGAAGTAGCGTGTCAAGTCTTCCTCGGAGAATGCGGCGGCGGCCTTCGCAAGGCGTGGCCGCTCGTCCTTGGGCGCGGCGATCAGTTCGGAATCGGCCCCCGAGACGCGCGCCACGAGCAAATTGCGGAAGTGGCGGATGGTCTCGCGGCAGAAATGCTGCAGGTTGCGTCCTTCGGCGAGGATTTTGTGGACCAGTCCGAGGACGCGGTCCGCCGATCGCGTCTGGATTGCATCCACAAGCTCATCCAATAATTCTTCGGGGACGACGCCGAGGAGTTCGCGCACTTGCGCGTCGCCGATTTTCGCGCCGCAAAAAGCGCGGGCCTGCTCGAGCAATGACAGCGCGTCGCGCAAGCTGCCTTCCGCTGCGCGCGCCATCACCGCCAGCGCTCCGGGCTCGACCGAGAGTTCTTCTTTTTTCGCGATGCCTGCGAGCGAGTCCACGATTTCCTGGAACGCCAGCGCGCGGAAATGGAAATGTTGCGAACGCGAGCGTACCGTCTCCGCCAGCTTGTCCGGTTCCGTCGTGGCCATCACGAAAATCACTTTGTCCGGCGGCTCTTCGAGCGTCTTCAGCAACGCGTTCGACGCTTCGTCGGTCAGCATATGCGCTTCGTCGAGGATCACAACTTTGTAGCGCGAAGCCGCAGGCGCGTAGCGCACCATTTCGCGCAACTCACGGATCTGGTCAATGCCGCGGTTTGAAGCGGCGTCTATCTCGATGACATCAAACGATGTGCCCGCGGCGATCTCGCGGCAGGAATCGCACGTGTTGTCGGGTTCCGGCGTCGGACCTTTCACGCAATTGAGGGCCTTGGCCAGAATTCGCGCAGTCGTGGTCTTGCCCACGCCGCGCGCCCCGGAAAAAATGTAGGCGTGGGCCACGCGATTGTTGCGGATGGCGTTCGAAAGGGTTTCGGTGACGTGATGCTGGCCCACGACGTCGCCAAACGTCTGCGGCCGCCACTTTCGCGCAATGACTTGGTAGCTCATGGTCAGAATCTTGCTGTGCTCTCCTGGAGCGGTGAGAGGAACTTCGGGTGATCTGCGGCACCCAAACTGGTCCCGCTACCGTTGCTCCCTTCCGGGCCTGGCGGGGTTTGCGGGGATTCGTTGCACAGAGCCCGAAGTTCCACGCATCGGCAGTCGCGTTCTCGCGCGACTGCAAACGCAGTCTAGCACAGCGCACTTGCCGGTGCGAACTGGCCATATTCGGAGTGCCGTCTCAGTGCGGGGAGAATGGAGAGATTGAAAGGCCCTCCGCTTTCGCCAGCAGCCCTTGATTGCGATCAAAAGTGTAGAACGTGCTTGCTCGCAGGACGAGCGCGGAGGCAACGTGCAGTACGTCGAGAGCTCGAGTGCCCAGATGTGGTGTGCGTCGCCTGGCTATCTCCTCGGCTCTCTCATAAGTGGCATTCTCGATCGGCTTCCTCAGCAGGACACCATTATCAATATCGCGCAGGACATTGGAGCGCGCATCCCTGGCCTCAGCCATGGGAATCTCCCGGCGGAAGACGCGCAGCGAAATCGCATTGACAAGCTCAAACTCCCCGAAAGGGGTGAGGAAAACCGGCAGGCTCGCCTCCTTGAGGTGCGCTGTCGCGATACTCGAGTTTGTATCCCACAAGTATGCGGAAAGCAGGAAACTTGTGTCGGCGTAGGAGCTCAATAGCGATCCCGGTCGCGAGCTATTAACTCGGCCCCAGTGACCTTCAGCGGTTTGCCTCTGCGGATTTTCTTCAGGCGGGCCATGAAATCTGGCCGCTTCGGTCGTCGCACCGATTTTGGCGGCACGAGCCGTGCGATGATTCGCTTGCGCTTGGTGATTTCGATTTCTTCGCCCTCCCGCAATAAGCTCTCCACTTCGGAGAAGCGGTAGCGGAGGTCGCGAACGGTAGCTTTCTTCATGTGATGCATTTTAGCATCACATTGGAGCGATCGCAACGACTGATTCGTGGGCGACTGGCCTCGCGAGAGTCACGGCCGAACGGCTGCCGAATTCAACACGCGTTCGACGGCTCTTATCACGCGGCGCACATCCTCTTCCGTTGTTTGCCAACTGCTGACGCTCACGCGCATGGCCCGGCGGCCGCCCCACGTGGTGCCGCCGAAAAACGCCTCGCCGGTGCGCAAAATCGCCGCGATCACCTCGTCGGTCCGGCGGTCATGATCCCCTTCGGTGGCCCCGGGCTTGGGATCGAGAAACCGCACGAGGCCCTGATTGATAATCGGCTCCCACACCAGTTCCGCGCCGGGCAGTGCGCCGATGCCCGTCACGAGTGCGTGCGCGTGCTTGCAGCAGCGGTCCACGAGTTCTTCGACACCGTCGCGTCCCAACTGGCGCAGTGCAGCGTAGGTGGGAAAACCGCGTGCGCGGCGTGACCACTCCGGGTTCCAGTCCATTTCGTCCCGCGCATCCGCATCATGTGTGAGATACGCGGCGCGATGGGACATCGAGGCGCGATGGGCTTCGGGATCCGCGACGAAGGCATAGCCGCAGTCGTACGGCACATTGAGCCATTTGTGCCCATCGGTGGCCCAAGAATCCGCGGCCGACGCGCCTTTCACCAGATGCCGGAAGCGTGGGCTCGCCGCAGCCCACAATCCGAATGCCCCGTCGATGTGGACCCAGGCGTTATAGCGTTTCGCGATGGGGATGAGCGTCTCGAAATCGTCGAAGGCCCCAATGTTCACGTCGCCGGCTTGCAGTAACACGATCGTTGGCGCCGAGCGATCGCAGGCGAGCGCGATTTCAAGCACCTCTGCCGGAAGTCGGCCCTGTGAATCAGCGGGCAGATACTGGACCTGCGCGAGGCCCATTCCAAGCAAGCGGACGGCGCGCTCGAAAGTTCCGTGCCGCTGATCGCTGGACAGAATGCGAATCGGCGGCGCGCCGTAAAGGCCCTCTTCTTCGACATTCCAACGCCGCCGGGTTAGGAGTGCATGTCGCGCGGCCGCGAGACACGTGGTGTGTGCCATCTGGCAGCCGCTCACCAGCGCGAAACTCACGTGCGGCGGCAGCCCGAGGATTTCCTTCAGCCAGCCGCCCGCAATTTCTTCGACCACCGCCGCGGCCGGCGCCGTTGCGTAGAGAGCCGCGTTCTGGTCCCAAGCTGACGCGAGCCAATCCGCGCCCAATGCGGCAGGAAGCGAACCTCCAATCACCCAGCCGAAAAAACGCCCGCCTGCTGAGCCCAGGATGCCTCCCTCGACGTCCCGGATAAGTTCGGCGACGACCCGCTCCGCCGGAACTCCGGTGCGCTCCAATGGCTTGCCGAGCTGTTTTCGCAGCGTAGCAAGATCCGCGGTTGCGGCGACGGGGCTATCATCCAGTTTCTCCAGATGAGAAAGTGCGGCGCTGACGGCCGTATCAAGTGTTTTCTGTAACGTCGAGTCTGTGCTTTGCATGAGCGCACCTTAGGTGGGGTTCCCCAGTGATTGCCATCCGAATCTTGCGGTCAAAGTCATGCTAGCGCCCCGCTCGGATCGCTCGCAAATGGTTTCAATCCTCCATGAGGGTCCCGCGCAGACCAATATGGACGAGTTGGCGGCTCTCTATACATCTTGCCGGTTACGAACATCGGCCCCCGATTTTCCCACTTGATTTTTCACCTCGGCGTTATCCTTCTCGCGGGTGGAATACCTCCCCACCCTTGCCGGTGGCGCTCTCGCAAAGCGTCGCAGGCTCTGCGGCGCCAGCGGACGGCCCCCGAAACGGGCCAACCCGCCATCTGATGATGCGGGCAAAGGGGGAACCATGAAGGGTGTCGTATCTTTTGGCGTCGCGTTGTGTCTTCTGCTCGCGCCCGTTGTTCCGCTTCGGGCGCAATATCAAACTCAGTCCGGCCAGCTCCTGCAGGGCACGCAAGTGCACCTTGTTCTGCTCAATGGCTTGAGCACTTCCATTGCGCGTGAGGGCGATCCATTCACAGCTAGCGTGGCGGAGCCGGTCTATTTCGGCAGCCAGTTGATCCTTCCCGCGGGCTCGCGGGTCACCGGTCAGGTGGGCGCGATTATCCGGCCCAAGCGCTTCTCGATCTTCCGCGGCCAGGCGGCCATGAACCTCACCTTCAAGTCCATCGAAGTGGACCACCGCGAAATTCCTGCGCAAATGAGCATCCTGGCGATTCTGGACAACGGCAATCACTCCGGGAAGCAGCGCAAAGACGTGAAGGTGGATGAAGGCCAGTACGTGGAAGCCAAGCAGGACATCAAGAAGGACGTTGTAACCGTGGGCCTGGGGACGGCAGGGGGATCGGTGGTCGGAGCCATTTTCAGCCACGTCATGCGCGGCTTCGCCTTCGGGATGATCGGCAGCACCGCCTACATCCTGTCCAAGAAGGGCAAAGAGGTGGAACTGCCCGCGCAGAC
>JBGQGH010000117.1:0-7168 GCA_041497315.1 Terriglobia bacterium
CCTTTTTGGCCGAACATTTCTGGTCCAACAGCTACGCCTTGGTCAGCGTCGAGAAGTACAACGAGGCCTCGCGCGACCTTCAGCTCATTCCCTGGCGCATTTTCGTTGAAGCCGCCGTCATCTGGCTTCCCATTCTGTATCACGGCGGCTACGGCGTTTATGTGTGGTGGAAGGGCCAATGCAATACCTCGCAGTATCCCTGGGTCGGCAACTGGGTCTACACGCTGCAGCGCTATACGGGTCTCATCGCCTTCGTCTTCATCGGCTGGCACGTCTGGACAGAGCGCTTTCTGACCCACGGCAAATCCACGTTCGCGGACGTAGAGCACGTGCTCCAGAATCCTTACTACTTCGGCTTCTACTTGTTGGGCATCGTCTCCGCGTCATTCCATCTGGGCAGCGGACTGTGGAATTTCCTCTGCAAGTGGGGCCTCGCCGCCACGACGCGCGCCCAGCGCGTCGCCGGATACCTCGGCGCGGCCGTCGCGATAGTTTTCGCCCTGGTCGGCGTAGCGATTGTCGTCAGCATCCGCTTGAATATCCATCCGCTCTCCACCTATCTCTGATGCGACAGCCGAAAATCATCGTGGTGGGCGGCGGTCTCGCGGGCCTGATGGCCACCATCCGTGTGGCCGAAGCCGGCGTCCCCGTCGAGCTTTTTTCTATTGTTCCCGTCAAGCGCTCGCATTCCGTCTGCGCGCAGGGCGGGATCAACGCCGCGAAGAATACCAAGGGTGAAGGCGACTCCACGTTCCAGCACTTCGACGACTCCGTGTTCGGCGGCGATTTCCTGGCCAACCAACCTCCTGTCAAGGCCATGTGCGAAGCCGCACCTGGGATTATCGATCTACTCGACCGCATGGGCGTCATGTTCAACCGCACGCCGGAAGGCCTGCTTGATTACCGGCGCTTCGGCGGCACGCTCTACAACCGCACGGCCTTTGCCGGCGCTACCACCGGCCAGCAATTACTCTACGCGCTCGACGAGCAAGTGCGCCGCTTCGAAGCTGAGGACAAAGTTGTAAAGTTCGAGGGCTGGACGTTCCTCTCCGCGGTGATCGACGAATCGCGCGTGGCCCGCGGCATCTGCGCCATGGACCTGAAGACGATGGAAGTCCGCACGTTTCCCGCCGACGCCGTCATTTTCTGCACCGGCGGCATTGGCGCCATTTTCGGCAAGTCCACCAACTCCGTTGTCTGCACCGGCTCCGCGCAATCCGCTCTTTTCCAGCAGGGCGTGGACTACGCCAATGGCGAGTTCATTCAGGTTCATCCCACGGCGATTCCTGGCGAAGACAAGCTTCGCCTGATGAGCGAATCCGCGCGCGGCGAAGGCGGCCGCGTCTGGGTGCCGAAGAGCGCGACAGACACGCGGGCCCCGCTGCAGATTCCGGCCGCCGAGCGTTTCTACTTCCTCGAGGAGTGGTATCCGAAGTATGGAAACTTGGTGCCGCGCGACATCGCCACGCGCGCCATCCACAAAATCGTCTTCGAACAGAAGCTCGGCATCGCCGGCGAGCCGGCCGTTTATCTCGACCTCACGCACATCCCGCGCGAAGTGTTGGACCGCAAGCTTGAGGGCATCCTCGAAATCTACGAGAAGTTTCTCGGCGTGGATCCGCGCGTCGAACCCATGAAGGTTTTTCCCGGCGTGCACTACACCATGGGCGGCATCTGGATTGACAATTACAATCAGGCCACCAATGTTCCCGGAATTTACGCGGCGGGTGAATGCGAATATCAATACCACGGCGCGAATCGGCTGGGCGCGAATTCGCTCGTCTCCTGCATTTGGGGCGGCATGGTCGCCGGGCCCGCCGCAGTGAAGTACGCGCGCGGACTCGAAAAGGGAACTGAGAGCGTTCCCACATCGGTGTTCGAGGTCGAACGCAAGCGCCAGTCCGAGGCGAACGACCGGCTGATTCGGCAGGAAGGCTCGGAGAATCCGCTCACGATATGGAAAGAGATGGGCGCGGTGATGACGGAATACGTGACCGTCGTGCGCAACAACAAGAATCTCGAACGCGCCGATGCCAGGCTACAGGAACTCATTGAGCGTTATGGTCGGATGAACCTTTCCGACCGCACGCAGTGGTCGAACCAGACGCTCAATTTCGCGCGAGAGCTATTCAACATGCTGATCCTCGCGCGCGTGATCACGCTGGGGGCCCTGGCGCGCGACGAATCGCGCGGCGCCCATTACAAACCTGATTTCCCCGAGCGCGACGACAAGAATTGGTTGAAAACCACCCGCGCAACATGGGACGCGGGTAAAATCAAACTGCGATATGAACCTGTGGATACGTCGCTGATTCCGCCGCGCGCGCGACGCTACGACGTGGCCGAGTAATCCGAGGCAGCATGGCGGAGAACGAGAAAAAAACGATCATCGTCCGCGTGAAGCGCCAGGACGGGCCTTCCGACAAGCCCTACTGGGAGGAGTTTGAGCTCGCCTGGCGTCCGCACATGAACGTGATCATCTGCCTGCGCGACATCGCCGAACGCCCGGTGACGCGCGAGGGCAAGAAAACCACGCCCGTCAGCTACGACTCGAATTGCCTGGAGGAAGTTTGCGGTTCCTGCGCCATGCTCATCAATGGCCGCGCGGGGATGGCGTGTTCCGCGCTGGTGGATTCCTTGAGCCAACCCATCCGCATCGAGCCCTTCAGCAAGTTCCCGGTTGTGCGCGATCTCGCCGTCGACCGCTCCGTGATGTTCCAGAATTTGAAGCGCGTGAAGGCCTGGATCCCCATTGATGGCACCTACGACCTTGGCGAAGGCCCGCGCATGGCGCCGGGTGTCCAGGAAAAAGCTTATCCGCTTTCACGCTGCATCACCTGCGGCGCCTGCCTCGAGGTTTGCCCGCAGGTGAACGCCGGAAATAATTTCATCGGCGCGGCGATTATCAGCCAGGTGCGGCTGTTCAACATGCATCCCACCGGCGCGATGCACGCGCGAGAGCGCCTGGACGCTGTCATGGGGCCCGGCGGCGTCGCTGATTGCGGGAACGCGCAGAATTGCGTGAAAATCTGCCCCAAGGCGATTCCACTGACGGAATCGATCGCCGAGGTCAATCGCCAAGCCATCAAGCATGGCATTATCGATTGGCTGATGGGGTAAGATGTTTTGGCGACGCTCCTGGTGGGCTTGGTTCCGGCCGCTGGGCTAGGCTTCACGTTGCAAATGGAATGGGGGTTCAAACAATGGGCCGCGTCCTCGTGGTGCTGTGCATTTCCTGTCTCTCCCTTGCGCTTTCGCTGATCGCCACCGGCGCTCCTCAGGACGATATCGCCGCTCGCGCGCACAAGATCCACTTCAGCTCGATCGTCCTCGATACGCACGACGACACGCCGCAACGCATGTTCTATGAGAAATTTGACCTCGGTCACCGCGACGCCGAAGGGCACATCGATATTCCTCGCATGCGCGAAGGCGGCCTGAACGCCATCTTCTTCTCTATCTGGTGCCCGGGCGAGGTCAACGGCCCCCGCGGCGTCAAGCGCGCGCTCGATCTCATTGACTCTGTCCTCGAACAAGTCCGCCTGCACCCGAAAGACTTGGCGCTCGCCACCACCGCCGCTGAAATCCGCCGCGCGCACACCGAAGGCAAGATTGCCGTTCTCATGGGCGTCGAGGGCGGCCACATGATTGATAACGACCTCGGCGTGCTGCGCAATTTCGCCGCGCTCGGCGTGCGTTACATGACGCTGACGCATTCGCTGAACAACGACTGGGCGGATTCCTCCACGGACAAGGCCGCGCATAACGGCCTCACCGATTTCGGCAAAGACGTCGTGCGCGAGATGAACCGCCTGGGTGTGCTGGTCGATATCTCGCACGTAGCCGACAAGACGTTTTACGACGCGCTCGAAGTCAGCCGCGCGCCGATGATCGCTTCGCACTCTTCCTGCCGCGCGATATGCGATGCCCCGCGCAATATGACCGACGAAATGATCAAGGCTCTGGCCGCCAAGGGCGGCGTGATCCAGATTAATTACCACGAGGGATTTCTGAGCCAGCAATTCGGGGACGCCAGCCGGGCCTTGAGTGAGGCAGACCGCAAGCGAGGCCAGGAGATCAGTCAGAAGTACGCAGAGAACGAGGCGAAGAGTATTCTCGAAGGCGATAAGCTCACCCACCAACTCCAGGCCGAGGGCAAGCTCCCCATCGTAAGTTGGGAGAAAATCGTGGAGCACATTGACCACGCCGTGAAAGTTGCCGGCGCCGATCACGTCGGCCTGGGCTCCGATTTCGATGGCGCCAACATGCCTCAAGGCATGGAAGACTGTTCCAAGCTTCCGAAACTTACGGAAGCGCTTCTTCGTAAGGGTTATTCAGAATCTGATATCCGGAAAATATTGGGCGGCAATACGCTGCGCGTGATGGAAGCTGCCGAGCGCGTCAGCCGTGAAATGCAGGCCGGGTCAAAACAATAATTCTCGTAAACACTCCTGTAAAGGTGAGGAACAAGATGAGAGCATCCAAGTTCGTTGTCTGTGTCTTGATTTGCGGTCTGCTGGCGGGCTCGGTCGTGGGGACGGCATTCGCGCAGTCGAATCCACCTGCGAAGCAATCGGCCCCGGCCAAAAACGCCGCGCCCGCCGCGGGCTACGACAAAGCCCTGCTCGACCCAGCCGCGCTGAAGGCCAAAGCGCCCGATGTCTACGAGGTGAAGTTCACCACGACCAAGGGCGACTTCACGGTCAAGGTGACGCGCGCCTGGGCGCCCAATGGCGCCGACCACTTCTACAATCTGGTGTTACATCACTTTTATGACGGCTGCACTTTCTTCCGCATCATTCCCGGCTTTATGGCCCAATTCGGTCTGAGCCCTTATCCTGCTGTTACGAAAGCCATGGATCCGGCCACAATCAAAGATGATCCTGTGAAACACAGCAACAAGCGCGGGTTCGTTACCTACGCCCAGACAGGAGAGATAAACTCGCGGAACACGCAACTGTTCATAAACTTTGCCGACAACAGCCGGCTCGATAAAGACCGCTTTGCCCCGTTCGGCGAAGTGACGGAAGGCATGGACGTTGTCGACAAGCTCTACGGCGGCTATGGCGAAGGCGCGCCGTCGGGGAGGGGGCCTAGTCAGGACCTGATCGGCAAGCAAGGCAGGGCTTTTCTGGAGAAGAATTTCCCCAAGCTCGATTCGATCAAGACGGCCCTAATCACTTCACCCGCTCCGGCCGCGCCTGCCGCGATGACGCCGGCGAAATCCGCACCCAAGTCGCCGGCCAAAAAGTCTTCCTGATCCGCGGGCTGCCTCGCGGGCTGCGGTAGCCCTCGGAGCGAACGCAGCGGGCCTTGGCCAGAGGGGGCCTGAGGCCCGGAGTAAAAAATGGGAACCGTTGGTCTTGAAGGGCCGCGCCAAAGGGTCCTCGGGATTCCGAAGATTAGCCGTGAGTCGCCTTCTGCAGCCGCGTCTCTTGCGGAGAGCAGCGCCGCGATCGTTTTTTCTTTTGCTGCCGTCGCCTGCGCCGCTCACCTCCTCTTCGCGGGTCGCTACGGCTATTTCCGCGACGAACTTTACTACGCTGCTTGCGGCGAGCATCTCGCCTGGGGCTATGTTGACCATGCGCCGCTGATCGCCCTCATCGCGCGCGTCACCCGCGCGCTCCTGGGGGACTCCCTGTACGCTCTGCGGATCCTTCCGGCTCTGAGCGCCGCAGCCAAGATCATCGTCACCGCCTGGATGGTCCGCGAATTGGGCGGCCGCCGCTTCGCGCAGATTCTCACGGCCACCTGCGTGCTCTTCGCGCCCATCTACTTGACCTTCGACAGTTTTCTTTCCATGAATGCCTTCGAGCCCATTTTCTGGATGCTCTGCGCCGCGATTTTCATGCGCATCGTGCGCGGCGGTGATGAGCGCCTCTGGGTGCTCGGCGGGTTCGTTGCCGGCCTGGGCTTCCTGAACAAGCACTCCATGGCCTTCTTCTGCGCCGCCATGTTCCTGGGCATCCTGCTCACGCCGGAGCGCCGCGTGCTCCGCAGCCGTTGGTTCTGGATCGGAGCGTCATTCGCTCTGCTCCTCATGCTGCCAAATATCCTGTGGGAAGCGCGCCACGGCTGGCCCACCATCGAAATTCTTCGCATCGTCCGTCAGATCAAGAACGCCCCGGTCACGCCACTGCAATTCATCCTTCAACAGGCCCTGCTGATTCACCCGCTCGAAACACCGGTTTGGCTCAGCGGCCTCGGATTTTTCTTTTTTGCGCGCGACGGCCGGCAATTCCGCGCCCTCGGCTGGGCTTACCTCGTTGTGATGACGGACCTCATTCTGCTGAAAGGCAAAATCTACTACCTCGCGCCAATCTATCCGATGCTTCTGGCCGCGGGCGCCGTGCAGATTGACGCCTGGGTCCGCCAGCGCGACTGGCCCTGGCTCAAGCCCGCAATCGTCGTTCCCATCATCATCGGTGGCCTGATTGCCGCGCCGCTGGCTATGCCGATCCTGCCGGTCGAGAAAGCGGTGACTTATACGAAGTTCTGGGACGTCGAAAAGGTCCAGGTCGAGAAGATGCCTCTCTCCGACCTCCCGCAATTCTTCGGGGACATGTTCGGCTGGCAGACCCAAGCAGCCGCAGTGGCCCGCGTCTATCACAGTCTTCCGCCGGCCGATCGTGCCAAAACGGGAATCCTGGCCTGGAATTTTGGCCAGGCCGGCGCCATCGATTACTTCGGCCCGGCGCTTGGCCTCCCCAAGGCCATCAGCGGCCACAATAATTACTACCTCTGGGGAACACATGGGGCTTCAGGCGAGGTGATGATTGCGTTTGGCGTGCCGCTCGAGAAGCTGCAGGAGTCCTGGGGGAGCGTCGTGCAAGTGGATGTAATCCAAAGCCCTTACGCCATTCCCGAAGAAACCGGCCTGCCCGTTTACATCTGCCGGCAGCCCATGCGGTCCTTCCGTGAGTCCTGGCCGCTCTTCCATTGGCTCGGTTGATTTCGCAATAGGAGCCGTTTTCCGGGCCGCTCGACCGTTTCGGCTATCCCCCCACAGGCTCCGATTCTGCGGCGATTCTAGCCCGGATTTCTCACCAGAAGTGAACAAGAAGTGAGGGTTGGGAGTAGAAAAGGGCCGCTTTCTCAGGCATAACTGCGTTGTCGATGCGTGGTTGATGCGCAGAGAGGCGGCCTTTTCCATGACAGAGTGTAGCCA
>JBGQGH010000118.1:0-7076 GCA_041497315.1 Terriglobia bacterium
CTGATGGTGGCCCCGAACCAAACCCTGTTTCGCACTCCTCGAAGCCGTCTTGCGGCACCTTTCTTCGCCGCGGGATTGGTCCTGGCTTTCTTCCTGAGTATTTCTGGCTGCGGGCGGACGCAATCCGCTAGCGTGCGCGGTGACGCCGGGAATCCCATTGCCATCCGCGTGTTCCCCGTGACCGAAGATGTGATTCAACGGCGCGTGCAGGCCGTGGGCTCACTGTTTCCGCTGGACGAGAGCACGGTGAGTGCCGAGGTGGAGGGGCGTATCTCCAAGGTGTTTGTGGATGTAGGGGATTTGGTGCAGCTAGGCCAAGTTTTGGTAACGCTGGATGACACGGAGCTGAAATACGAGCTGGACCGGCAGCGTGCGGCGGTGCGGCAAGTGCGCGCGCAGCTCGGACTCGGGCCGAACGATCCGCTGCCCCGCGACGCCTCGCAGGTGGCCTTCGTACAGCGCGCCGCCGCGGACCTGTTCGACGCCGAGCAGAAATACCATCGCGCCGAGCAGCTCTTCAATCAACAACTGATTTCACGCCAGCAGCTCGACGAAGCGCTTTCGCGATTCAACGGCGCGCGCGCCGCAAGCGACATTGCCGTCCAGGAAGTGGACCGTTTGAAGGCGCAGCTTCAGTCCAGTGAAGCCGCGAGCAACCTCGCCGAGAAGAAACTCGCCGACACGCAGATCAAAGCTCCGCTGCCCGGGTCGGTCAAGGAACGCCGCGTCAGCCCCGGCGAGTATTTGAAGGTGCAGAGCCCGGTGATGGTTTTGGTTCGCACGGACACGCTCCGCGCGCGGTTGTCGGTCCCGGAAAAATGGGCCGGCGCGGTGAAGACTGGGGCAACGGTGGACGTGCAGATGGAGGCGTATCCCGGCGAAACATTTCAAGGGAAGCTCGTGCGCATAAATCCATCGGTTGCGCAAGATTCGCGCACCTTTGAAGTGGAGGCCCTGCTGCCGAATCCCGGCGGCCGCTTGAAACCCGGATTTTTCATCCAGGCTTCCATGTCTAGCACGGTTGAGCAGAAAACGCTGACGATCCCCGAGGAAGCGTTGAACTACCGCTACGGTGTCTATCGTGTTTACGTCTTGACCGGCACGCAGGTGAAGGAGCGGCAAATCAAACCCGGCGCGCAGCAAGGCTCGCGCGTCGAAGTTCTCGAAGGCCTGCAATTGGGCGAGCGCCTCGCGGTGCCGCTGCAGGGCGACTTGCGCGACGGCGCCATGGTCCAAGAGCAATCGGGTCAGACGGGGAGCCGTTGAGGTACCGGGCATGAAGCTGGCGGATATCTGCGTCGCGCGGCCGGTTTTTGCCGTGATGCTGATCGGTTTCCTGGTGACCCTGGGGATTTTTTCCTACCGCGAACTGGGCGTGGACCTCTTTCCCCGCGCCGATCCCGCCACCGTGAATGTCACGGTAAACCTGCCGGGCGCCAGCCCCGAGGAAATGACCACCAGCGTGGTGCTTCCACTGGAAGACGCCATCTCTTCGGTGAGCGGCCTCGATGAGCTGAATGTTTACACCAGCGAAGGCGTAGCGCGCATTACTTGTACGTTCGTGCTCGAACGCGACATCGAAGGTGCTGCGCAGGATATCCGCGAAAAAGTTTCGGGCGCGCTGAACCATCTCCCGCCCAACGTCCTGCCTCCCGTCATCCGCAAGGTGGATCCCGATTCCGACCCCATCATCACCTTGCTTGTTGCCGGGCCGTTTAGCCGGCGCGAATTGACCGAAATCGCCGACAAGCAGGTGAAGCGCGCGATCCAGACCGTGGACGGTGTTGGGGAAGTGGACTTGACCGGCGGGCAGGAGCGGCAAATCCGCGTCTTCATTGATGCGGAGCGATTGACCGCCCACAACCTGACGGTGACCGATGTGAGCAACGCCATCCAGCGCGAAAATATTGAAGCGCCGGGCGGGCACATGACCCGCGGACCGCAGGAACTGGGATTGCGCACGCTCGGCCGCGTGACTTCGGCTGATCAGTTCGGCGACATCATCGTAGCCACGCGCGGCGGCGTGCCTATCCGCGTCCGCGACATCGGCCGAGTCGAGGACGGAGCCCAAGAACTGCGCACCTGGTCCGCATTGATGCGGAAAGATCAGCGGGTACAGGAAGCCGTCAGCGTGCAAGTGCTTCGCCAGACGGGCACGAACACGGTGCGCGTGGCGGATCAGGTCAAGCGGCGTTTGGAAACGCTTAAAGCGGAACTTCCGCCCGGCGTCCAGCTCGAGTTGGTGCGCGACTATTCGACCTTTATCAAGGCCTCGGTGAACTCGCTGCTCGAACATCTGATCCTCGGCAGCATCTTGGCAAGCCTCGTCGTCCTGCTCTTCATGCGCAACTGGCGCGCGGTGCTGATCGCCGCCATCGCCATCCCCACGTCCGTGATCGCGACGTTTCCACTGATGCGCGTCATGGACTTCACGCTGAACAATATGACCCTGCTGGCGCTGACGCTCGCCGTCGGTATTGTGATTGACGACGCCATCATCGTGCTCGAAAACATCTTCCGCTTTATGGAAGAGAAGGGTGTGGAGCGGAAGCGCGCGGCCGTGGAAGCAACGCGCGAAATCGGCCTCGCGGTGATGGCCACCACGCTGTCGCTCGTGATCATTTTCCTGCCCATCGCGTTCATGACCGGCTACGCGCGGCGCTACGTCAATTCGTTCGGCTGGACCATGGCCCTGGCCATCATGGTCTCCTTGCTGGTCAGTTTTACACTCACGCCCATGCTCAGTTCGCGCTTCCTGAAGGTCAAGGGGCGCGGCCACGTGGCGTCGCGCGAATCAAAGTTCTTTCGCTCGATGGAAACGGCGTACCTGCGCAGCCTGGAATGGTCGCTCGATCATCGCAAGGTGATTGTGCTGGTGTGTCTGGCCACATTTGCCTCCACATTTTTCTTCTACCGCCTGGTGGGCCGCGACTGGATTCCGGCGGACGACCAGTCCGAGTTGCAAAGCTCGGTGGACACGCCGGCCGGGAGTTCTCTCGAACGCACCATCGGGATCGTCACGGAAATCTCGCGCCAATTGGTGGCGCAGCCCGAGGTTGCTTTCGTGCAGCCCTACACGCACGGCACGACGGATCACGCTCACATCTACATTCGCCTGGTGGACCGCGGCCAGCGCAAGAAATCTCACGAGGAGATGGCCGACGTCGCGCGCGGGATCATGGGCAAGGTTCACAACCTCACTTACAACGTGCGCTTGCCCTCGACACTTGGCGGAGAACAGTACTTTCCCATTCGCGCGATTATTCGCGGGCCGGACCTTTCGAAGCTCATTGATATTTCGAAGCAAGTGGCGGTAAAGATGCGCGAGTTTCCCGGTCTGGTGGACGTGAACCCGAATCTCTACCTGAACACTCCGGAGTTGCAGGTCAAGGTGGACCGGCAACGCGCCGCCGACCTGGGCGTGCGCATGGCGGACGTCGGCGCGACTGTGCGGCTGATGTACAGCGGCGAAGATGAAATCTCCACATTCAAGGAAGGCTCGGAACAGTATCCAGTGACCATCCAATTGCTCACCGAACAACGCGATAATCCCGACGTCCTCGCTCGCCTGATGGTGCCATCTTCCCGCGTGGGTCAGGTACGCCTCGAGAATATCGCGACGATTCAGCGCGGTGTGGGCCCCGCGGCGCTTTGGCGCTACAACCGCGAATTCCAGGTCACCGTGAATTCGAACATGGTCGCCGGGTATCCGCTGGATGCAGCGGCGGCGCACACGGTGCGTTCGATTCGCGCCGTCGGGCTTCCGCCCGGGTACTCGTTCCTCTTTTCCGGGCCGGTGAAATTGCTCGAAGAGACCACGTTCAATCTGTTGCTGGCCATGCTCCTGGCGTCCATCTTCATGTATATGGTGCTCGCGGCGCAGTTCGAGAGCTTTTCGTATCCCTTCATCATCATGCTGACGCTGCCGCTGAGCATTCCCTTCGCACTGTTCTCGCTGTGGATGACGCACCGCGCGCTGAGTTTGTGGAGCGCGCTCGGTGTATTCCTGCTTCTCGGCATCGTCAAGAAGAACGGCATTTTGCAGGTGGACTATACGAACCGCCTGCGCGGCGAAGGAACGCCGCTGCGCCCGGCGCTGCTGGAAGCCAATCGCGTGCGCCTGCGGCCGATTTTGATGACGACTTTCTCGATTGTCGCCGGCCTGATTCCCGTCGCCATCGGGATTGGCGAAGGTTCCGGGCAGCGCGCCGCCATCGCCGTGACCATCATCGGCGGGCAAACGCTTTGTCTCTTGCTGACGCTGCTCGTGGTGCCCGTCGCCTATTCGTACCTCGCAGAAATGGAGGCCATGCCCTGGGGGGAGATTTTCGGCGGCACTTGGATGCGGCTGCGCACGAGCGTGGGAAGGCGGCTCGGTCTTTTCTGAGTATTTGAGCTCACCGATTTCGGTTGCCCTGGATGGATTGACAATTTGACGGAGGTAAGACTCATGCGACGCTTGGCATGGCTGTGTTTGTGTGTAGTGGTGTTGTTCCCGCCCGCGGCGGGGCGTGCTCAGGCCCCGGCGCAAAACCGCAAGCTCACCCTGGAGCAGTATCTGGACTTTCAGGAAGTCCAGGACCCGCAGATTTCGCCGGACGGAAAGCAGATCGTGTTCACGCGCCGCTGGATCGACAAGGTGAACGACAAATGGGAATCTGCGCTTTGGGTGATGAACGCCGACGGCAGCCGCCAGCGTTTTCTGACCAAGGGTTCCGGTGCGCGATGGTCGTGGGATGGAACTCGCATCGCCTATCTGGCTGAAGGCGACCCGCGCGGCAATCAGATATTCGTGCGCTGGATGGACGGCACCGAAAACGCCACTCAGATCACCCACTCCGATCACTCGCCGGGCAGCATCGCCTGGTCGCCGGATGGGAAATCGATGGCGTTCACCATGATGTTGCCGACCGACAATAAGTGGATCATTCGTTTGCCCAAGAAGCCCGAGGGAGCGAAATGGACGCCTGACCCGCGCATCGTCGAGCGCTTCGTTTTCCGCGCCGATCGCCAGGGCTTCCTCGAAGATGCCTACCGCCACGTTTTCCTTGTTTCCGCGACGGGTGGCGCATCGCGCCAGCTCACTTCCGGGAACTTCAACGACGGCGGCGAAAACAATTCACTCTCCTGGACGCCGGACGGCCGCGAAATTCTCTTCAGCGGCTTGCGTGAAAACGATTGGGAAACGATGTGGGAGGAATCCGAGATCTACGCCCTGCGTGTGGACGACGGCGCGGTTCGACAGTTGACGCACCGCAAGGGTCCGGATCAGGGCCCGCGCGTTTCGCCTGACGGCAAGGTGGTCGCTTACACCGGGTTCGACGCCAGCGACAACGAGTACACCGACGCGAAGCTCTACGTCATGAACCTGGATGGTTCGAACTCGCGCGTGCTGACACCCAATCTCGACCGCACGCCCACGAATCTCGAATGGGCGGCGGATTCGATGGGCGTCTACTTCGTCGCAGAGGATAAGGGCACCCGCAACCTCTGGCTCGCGCCGGTCAGTGGTGACGTTCGGCAGGTGACGCAGGGGAATCACATGCTCACAATCGGCAGTCTTAGCCGCACGGGGACTGCTGTCGGGACGCTCTCGAGTTATTACAAGCCGGCAGACGTGGTCAGCATTTCGCTGAGCGCGCCGCAGCCGAAACAACTCACTTGGGTGAACGACGACCTGCTCCGTGGCGTGAAACTCGGCGAGGTCGAGGAGATCTGGTACACCTCGGTGGACAATTTCCGCGTGCAGGGCTGGATCATCAAGCCGCCCGATTTCGATCCCAAGAAAAAATATCCGATGATGCTGAGTATTCACGGCGGCCCGAACGCCATGTACAACGTGGCTTTCAATTTCGGCTGGCAGGAGCACGCCGCCAACGGCTACGTTGTGCTCTACACCAATCCGCGCGGCTCCACCGGCTACGGCACCGCCTTCGGCAACGCCATTGAGAATGACTATCCGAACAAAGATTACGAAGACCTGATGAAGGGTGTGGACGAGGTCGTCGCCAAGGGCTATGTGGACACGCGCAATCTTTTTGTGTACGGCTGCAGCGGCGGCGGCGTGCTCACCTCCTGGACCGTAGGCCACACCGATCGCTTCGCGGCCGCGTCCGCGAATTGCCCGGTGATCAATTGGCTGAGCTTCGCCGGCTCGACCGACATCAATTTGTGGGCCTACCACCGATTCAACAAGATGCCCTGGGAAGACCCCATGCTCTATTGGCGCCACTCGTCGGTCGCCTACGCGGACAAGGTGAAGACCCCGACGATGCTCATGACCGGCGTACTCGACATGCGCACGCCGATCCCGCAGACCGAGGAGTTTTACGAGGCGCTGAAGCTGCGCCACGTTCCCACAGCGATGGTGCGGTTTAACGACGAGTACCACGGCACGTCCTCGAAGCCGACGAACTTCATGCGCACGCAACTCTATCTTCGCCTCTGGTTCGAAAAGTACTCACGCAAGTAGGGCATCACAACTCCGGTGGCGGCTGAGGAAACAACCTCTGCCGCCACGGGAGAAGCCCTTTCTCCAGCCTCCTCAGGAGCCGGATCCTTCCGATGTTCGCATCCGGCACTGTGTGCGTACGCCTGGTACTGTGGCGGCACACTCAGCCTGCTCGGCAACCTCCTGCGATGTGTAATGTCATTACGCGTATGCTCTTCGGCGTCAGCCACTTCCACGAGTTAAGTCTCAGCGCAAACCAGTTGCGACATTGGCCCACCAGGTGCTCCCTCCACTGTGCGCTGCATTGGAAACGCGCGGCGCGATCAGAGGGGGGAAGATGGTGACCAGCAGCGTGGAAGTTGAGAACGAAACACCAGAACCGGAACAGCGCCTCTGGACGGCTGTGATTGCCCGCACGGTGGAGGAGTGGGTTTCTGGGCCCAAGCGCCTGCAGCAGTTGGCCGAAGACTTTTTGTTTAACAACGAAGACGATTTCAAGACCGTCTGCTCGTCGGCGGGACTTGATCCCGCGCGCTTCCGCGGCAGGCTGGCGAAGCTGAAGAGCCAGCGGCTGGCCGTTCAGCACGGCTCAGTAAACTAATCTTGACGGCCGGCGGCCCGAATC
>JBGQGH010000119.1:0-7022 GCA_041497315.1 Terriglobia bacterium
ATCATGCACGCAAATAATGAGCTCGGCACCGTTCAGCCCCTCGAGGAAATCGGCAAGATCGCCGCCGCGGCGGACGTCTGGTTTCACACCGATGCCGTGCAGTCCGCCGGGAAGATCCCCATTGATGTGGATCGCATGGGCGTCGATTTGCTGGCCATTTCCGCGCACAAACTCTATGGACCGAAGGGCGTCGGCGCGCTCTTCGTCCGCAAGGGCACGAATCTCGCTCCGGTACTCTATGGCGGTCATCACGAACGCGACCTCCGTCCGGGCACCGAGAATGTTGCCGGCATCGTGGGCCTTGGCAAGGCCGCGGAATTGGCCCGGGAGGAGCTAGCGAGCTGTGCCGCAAAGATTTCCGCGCTGCGCGATCGCCTTGAGGAAGGCATCCTCGCCCGCGTGCCGCACGCGCGCATCAACGGCAGCCGCGAGCACCGCACGCCGAACACCGCGAATATTCTTTTTTCGTCCGTTGAGGGAGAGTCACTTGTGATCGCGCTGGATTTGAAGGGCGTGGCCTGTTCCACCGGCGCGGCATGTTCTTCCGGCGCGGTCGAGCCTTCGCACGTCTTGACCGCCATTGGTCTGCCGAAAGAAGAAGCGCGTGCCTGCCTGCGCTTCAGCTTAGGCCGCGAAAACACGCCTGAAGAGATCGAGTTTGCGCTCGCCGCAATTCCCGGCGTCGTCGAGCGCCTGCGCGACCTTTCTCCGCGTTACAAGAAACCCGTCGTGGCCGACTGAGCGAATGAATCCGAGAGGGAGCTCCAAGTAAAGGTGGTGTCATTCCGAGTCCCAGCCTGGATGGGACGAGGAATCTCAGCGTAGAATGTCTTCAAACATGAATACGAGTGATCAGAGTTCCGTGCTGGCGGCTGCTCAGGACACGGCCCTAACCACCGCCGTGGCCATGAGTGGGGGCGTGGACTCCTCCACCGTCGCCGCCATTCTGCACGAGCGCGGGGAATCCGTCGTCGGCCTGACCATGCAGCTCTGGAACCACCGCCGCCTTCCTGCTCTCGCCAGCGCTGGCCCGGCGCAGCATCGCTGCTGCTCGATTGACGATGTTTACGACGCGCGTCGCGTCGCCGAGCACCTCGGCTTCCCCTACTACGTCGTGAATTTCGAGCAGCGCTTCGAAGACACCGTCGTGCGCCCGTTCGTCGAGGAGTATCTCGCCGGCCGCACGCCGATTCCGTGCACGCTCTGCAACAACCACGTGAAGTTCGACCAGTTGCTCATCACCGCGCGCCAAATCGGCGCCGACCGCCTCGCCACCGGACATTACGCGCGAATCCGGCGGAGCGATGACAGCGGCCGCTATGAGCTTCTTCGCGCTGTGGACGACTCCAAAGACCAGTCCTATTTTCTCTTCGGTCTCACCCAGGAGCAGATGTTGCGCACATCCTTTCCCCTCGGTGAACTCACCAAGGACGAAGTCCGCGCCATCGCGCGCCGCGCGCAGTTGCCCGTGGCGGAGAAGCCCGAGAGCCAGGAAATCTGCTTCGTGCCCTCTGGGAATTACGTCCGTTTTATCGAGAATTATCTGGAAGAGCAGGGAACGGCGATGCCTTCTGAGCCGGGCGAGTTAGTGACCACCAGCGGCGAAGTCATTGGCCGCCACCACGGCGTGCACCACTTCACCGTGGGCCAGCGCCGCGGCCTCGGCCTTGCCATCGGGCGCCCGGTTTATGTCGTGGCCATCGACCGCGGTAAGAATCAGGTCATTGTCGGCGAGAACGCGGAGTTGCGAAGTCCGTCCTGCGAAGTCCGCGCCATCAATTGGGTTTCCGTCGTCGGCCTCGAGCAGCCCGCGCCCGCGATGGTCAAGATCCGCAATCGCCACGAAGCTGCCGCGGCAACCCTCGAACCGCTCGACGCCACTCGCGTCCGCGTCCGCTTCGAAGTTCCGCAGCGAGCCATCACCCCCGGCCAGGCCGCCGTCTTCTATTCCGGCGAGCGCGTCCTCGGCGGCGGCTGGATTGCATAAGGCAATCCTCGCGATTCTTGGGATTCCCGCTTCAAAAATAAATGAGCGCCGGCGGGAGGGGGCTCATCGCCGGCCCTTCGAAGTACGGTTGGTTTTACCCAACCGAATCAACGCGTTTGCAGGACTCTTTCGACTTCCTCCTGCTCCAGGTCTCCCAGGATCGAATCCACTGCTTCCCGGTCCATCGCGCTCACCAGCGGGATCCCACTGATGCGGCTGGCTTCCGGCGTCAGCGCGGCGATGTCATCCCGCGCGACGTATTTCATCCCGAATTTCCGCGCGCCGGCCATGAGCTGCCGCAGGCCCTGCGCGACGCGCTGGTAGTATGTATAAAAACCGATTGCGCCCACGGGCAATTTCGCGAACCGGTCGCCGAAATGCTGCCGGAGTTCCGGCGATGTCACGAAGACCTCATCCACCGTGGTTCCGAAGCGCTGGATGTAAATCGGCAGGTCGCCGCGCTCAATCGAATTGCCAATCGTCTTGGCCACCATCGCCGCGGCTAGCGGCCCGCGAGCCCAGGCGATCAGCTTCACGTAGGGAGCGCAGAGCGCAAAGCCCTTGAAGATTTGGTCCTCGAAAGTGAACCCGCCCGCCAGCGCGATGCTGGGGATGTATTCCTTCTTTGCCGCCAGGCGGTCCAGGTACTCACGCAGCAGTGAATGCAGCTCGACCCCCGGAACACCCCATTCGTTCATCATCCGCCAGGGACTCATCCCCGTTCCTCCGCCTGCCGCGTCCACGGTCAACAGATCAAGCTCGGCGAGCGACGCGAACTTCACCGCGCGCGCCAGGTCCGCCGGCCGGTATGCGCCGGTCTTGAGCGTGATGAACTTCGCGCCGGCCTTGCGGAGTTGTTCCACGCGCTTCAGGAACGTGTCGCGCTCCACCATGCCCACGCGCGAGTGCCGCTCAAATTCGTGGAAGCTCCCGCGCTGGAACGCCTGGATGACTATCGGATCGGTCGGATTCGGCAGGACCACGTAGCCGCGCCGTTGCAGTTCTTGCGCTTTCGCCAGGTCACGGATTTTCACTTCGCCGCCGATATCCTTCGCGCCCTGGCCCCACTTCAGCTCTACGGCCTTCACGCCCAGTTTCTGGATGGCATATTCCTGCACGCCGAGCATGGTGTCTTCGACGTTGGCCTGTACGAAGATCTCGCCGTAGCCCTCCGTTTGCCAGTCGCGGAAGCACTGTATGCGCCATTCGAGTTCCTTGCTGGTGATGACGCGCCCGTTCTCAAACTTGGCGTCCATATCCATTCCCACCACGTTTTCGCCGATGGCGATCGCCGTGCCGGTGATGGCCGCGCCCGCCGCGATTCCAGGCCAATTGTTCTTGGCCACGTTGGTCGAGCCCATCGCCGCCAGTGTGAACGGCAGCTTGTAGCGGATGCCCGGCGCGTGCCCGATAGTGGTTTCCAGATCCACGTTGGGGAAGAGTGCCTTGTCGCTGTCGGGTTCCACGCCCCAGGCGCCGGCTGCGCGGCCCAGGATGGTGAAGTGCGAGAGGTCCACCGGGTAGTCTTTCTGCGACGCCGTGGTGATGATCCCGAACGGCTGCGGGTAGATCATCTCGGCGCCGCGGTACGCGGACTTACCGATCTCGCACATCCCGATGCAGCCGTCCACGCAGGTGGTGCACATCCCGCTGAACGGGCTGATGGAGTCCTCGGTGCGGTTCTTGCTCAGCGTGGCCGCGGAGGAATTCAGGCGCGAATAAGTCATGGCGTTTCTCCCTTACGATTTGGCGGATGTTTCCGCCTGAAGTTTGATCGGTACGTCCTTCCGGAACGGCCCGGCCAACTCGCAGGCATGGCACGGGTCGAGGAAACACATGGCGTTGTCGTAGCTTTGGAAACAAACTGTGGCGAAGTTCACGCAGCCGTTGCACAGCGTGGTCTCCGCGGCGGAGCCGTGGCAGCGCTGCTCGCACACCGGACAGATGTAGAGGCAGGTGCCGCACTGCCGGCACAGCGGTGAAGTGATGTTGAATGCGCACGCTACCCGGCGGTGCAGGCCGCGACCCGCAAAGCCGATCGCCCCCGCCATCATCTGCTGCTCGCAAATTCGCACGCACAGCCCGCACTCGATGCAGTCCTTGTTCTTCGCTTCCAGCCGGCACTCCCGCACGCCGTAGCGGCTGGCCAAATCCTGGATCGTCTTGGACTGGGGCGAAGTGGCCACATACATTTCTAAGATTAGCTTGCGCGCGCGCTCCACCCGCGCCGAGTGTGTCTCGACCACCAACCCTTCTTCCGCCTCCAGCGTGCACGCACTCACCAGACGGCTGCCCCGCGAGTTGAACACTTCGACCAGGCACAGCCGGCACGCGCCGTAGGGCGTCAGGCCGTCGTCGTGGCACAGTGTGGGGATGGGCAAGCCCAAGAACCGCGCCGCCTCCAGCACGGTCGTCCCCTTTTCCACTTCCACTTCGATGCCGTTGATCTTCAGTTTCGGCACGGAGTTCCTCCTCAAGTCACCAGCACGGCTTTCGGCTGGCAGACCTCCAGGCAGGCGCCGCACTTGATGCACTTGCCGCTGTCAATGGTGTGGACTTTCTTCTTCTCGCCAAGAATCGCGTCCGTGGTGCACACCTGCACGCACGCGTGGCAGCCGTCGCACAGCGTTGGCTCGATCTCATAGGCGATCAGCTCGCGGCAGACCTTCGCCGGGCAGCGCCGCTCGCGGATGTGCGTCTCGTACTCGTCGCGGAAATACCGCAGCGTGGTCAGCACCGGATTCGGCGCTGTCTGCCCCAGGCCGCACAGCGAAGTCTCCTTGATCATCCAACTCATTTCTTCGAGCACCGGCAGATCTTCTTCCTTGCCTTTGCCCGCGCAGATCCGCGCCAGGATTTCCCGCAGCCGCTGCGTTCCCTCGCGGCAGGGGAAACACTTTCCGCACGACTCCTCTTCGAGAAACTCCATGAAGTAACGCGCCAAGTCCACCATGCAGGTGTCTTCGTCCATCACCACCATGCCGCCCGAGCCCATCATCGAGCCGGCCTGGGTGAGCGCCTCGTAATCAATAGGCAGGTCAATCAGGCTGGCGGGCAGACAGCCGCCCGAAGGCCCGCCGATTTGCACCGCCTTCAGCTTCTTGCCCTTTGGGATGCCTCCGCCAATCTCGTAGATCATTTCCCGCAGCGTGATCCCCATGGGCACTTCGACCAAGCCGGTGTTGTTGATTTTGCCCACCAGCGAGAACACCATCGTGCCCTTGCTGCGCGCTGTCCCGATCGCCGCGTACCAATCAGCCCCGCGGTTGATGATCTGCGGCACGCTGGCCCAGGTCTTCACGTTGTTGATGACCGTCGGCTTGCCGCGCAAGCCCTTCTGTGCGGGATACGGCGGCCGCGGGTGCGGCTCGCCCACGCGCCCTTCGATCGAGGCGATCAGCGCTGTTTCCTCGCCGCAGACGAATGCGCCTGCGCCCTGCACCAACTTGATCTTGAAGTTCGTTCCCGAGCCGAGGATGTCTTGGCCTAGCAGGCCGTATTCTTCCGCCTGCCGGATGGCCACGCGCAAATGTTCCACGGCCAGCGGGTATTCCGCGCGGACGTAGATGTAGCCTTCGTTCGCCCCCATGGCGAACGCGCCGATGATCATGCCTTCCAGCACGCTGTGCGGGTTCCCCTCGAGCAGCGAGCGGTCCATGAACGCGCCGGGGTCGCCTTCGTCCGCGTTGCAGATGATGTACTTCGGCTGCGCGGGATTAGCGCGGCACACTTCCCACTTCACGCCGGTGGGGAAGCCGGCGCCGCCGCGTCCTCGCAGCCCCGAGCGCTTGATCTCCTGGATGACGTCTTCGGGAGTCTTGAGCAGCAACACAGTCGCCAATGTCTGGTAGCCGCCCACGCGGAAATAGTCCTCGATATTCTTCGGATCAATCCGCCCGTTATTCCCGAAGAGCACGCGTTGCTGCCGCGCGTAAAACGGCACTTCGTCCTCGCGCACCACCCGCTCGCCCGTCGTCGGATCCTTGTACAGCAGCCGCTCTACCGGTTTGCGCCCGTTCGTCGCGCTGGCCACGATGTCTTTGGCGTCGCGCTGCGTCACCCGGTTGTAAAAGGTGCCTTCCGGCCACACAATCATCAGCGGGCCCTTCTCGCAGAACCCGTGGCAGCCCGTGCTCTTCACGTCCACCGCATCCTGCATCCCCGCGCGTTCCAGCGCCACCCGCAAGCCCTTCAAAACATCCAGTGCGCCCGCCGCCTGGCAGCCACTCCCCGCGCAAACCGTCAGGCACGGCTTGGACGTCTTGCTCTGCTTCAGACACTCCGTGCGCACTTCCTCGAGTTCCCGGACCGAGTGCAGCTTTGGCATGTTCAGCCCCGATCAGCTTCGCTTTCCGGCCGCCCATTCTTCCGGTATTTCTTCAGCATCCCTTTGACTTTCGCCTGGGTCATGGCCGGATGCGTGCTGGCGTCCACGCGCACCACCGGCGCCAGTCCGCAGCAGCCGACGCAGCGCACCGAGCGCACCGTGAACTGGCAATCCTTCGTGGTTCCTGGCCCCGGCAGATTCAGTTCTCGCAGCAACCGGTCCAGAACGCGCGGCGCCCCGCGCACGTGACATGCCGTCCCTAGGCACACCTGAACCACGTGGTCGCCCACCGGCTCCAGGCTGAAGCAGTTGTAAAACGTGGCCACGTGAAACACTTCAATCAGCGGCACGTTCAATTTCCGCGACACTTCCCGCAGTGCCGGTTCCGGCAGGTAACGGAATTTCTCTTGGATTTCCTGGAGTATGGGAATTAGGTCTTCCGAGTCGTCGGACGTGCTCTGGAGAACTTCCTCAACCGAGGTGCCTTCGCTCATCCGCAGGGCCTTTCTTCTCTCCCTGCGCCGCAGGACCCGCGCGATAGGGAGAAAGCTAGGTGACAGACGATAAGCATCCGCGCCATATCCGGCCCGACCAGACGGCAGGCTCTCCTGCCGCTGCGGCGCTCTCGCCTCAGTGGACGCAACTCGTCGGACCTCTATTCGTGTCCGAAGGCCGGTTCGTGCGCGAGCACGTCGTCGTACTCCAACC
>JBGQGH010000120.1:0-7010 GCA_041497315.1 Terriglobia bacterium
ACGACGCGCTGCTCTGGGCGCTTTTCGCAATTTGCGGCGTGGTCACGGCGTGGACGGAGACGGAAATCGTCTGGCTCTTTGTTCTTTGCGGCGTGGTCGCCTGGGCCGTCAAGGCGGGGCCGCGCTGGGGATCAGCGGCCGTTTTCATCCCTCTCGGCTGGGGCGGCTGGCTCACCGGCGTGCAAGGCCCGGCGCCCGCGGGGATGCTCGGCAAGATCGCGCTTTATTTCGCGGCAGCGGGCACGTTTGTATTCGGCAGCGGTCTGGCCATCGTGCCGTTTCTCTACGGCGGCGTCGTCGGCAAATTTCACTGGCTCACCGACCGGCAATTTCTGGACGCGGTCGCCGTGGCCATGATCACGCCGGGCCCGGTGGTGATCACCGTCGCGTTCATCGGTTATCTCGTTGCCGGTCCGCTCGGCGCAGCGGCCGCCGCCCTCGGAGTCTTTCTTCCCTGCTATTTGTTCGTCGTCGTGCCGGCCAAGTATTACCGGCGCTCCGCGCAGCGTCCCTCCATCAAGGCGTTTGTTGGCGGTGTGACTGCGGCCGCGACGGGCGCGATTGCCGGCGCGGCCTTCGTGTTGGGCCGGCGTTCGATCACCGACTGGACCACGGCTCTCATTGCCGCGGGCACTCTGGCGGCACTTTTCCTGCTCAAGCGCGTGCCGGAACCGGTCCTCATCTTCGTCGCCGGCGCGCTGGGCATTTTGCTCTTCAAAGGGGCGCATTAACGTGAAATCTGCCATCGCTCAGAAGACCCATCGGTCCGAAGGCACGCTCCTTCTCACCCGCGCGGAAGTCGCTTCCCTGCTCAATCTCGACGACTGCATTGCCGCGGTCGAACAGGCATTCCGCTTGCACGGCGAAGGCAAACTGCATCCGCCGGGAATCCTCGGGATGCACGTGCCCGGCGGCGGCTTCCACATCAAGACAGCGCTGCTCGACTGCGGACGCAGCTACTTCGCTGCAAAAACGAACGCAAATTTTCCCGAGAATCCAAAACTCCGCGGCCTTCCGACGATTCAGGGCCTCATCCTGCTCTTCGACGGCGAGAACGGCACGCCGCTCGCGGTGATGGACTCGATGGAGATCACTATCCTGCGCACCGGCGCGGCAACTGCGGTCGCGGCCAAGTCTCTTGCGCGCGAGGATGCGAATGTGGTGACAATCTGCGGCTGCGGCAATCAGGGTCGCGTTCAACTTCGCGCTGTTTCGCGCGTGCGCCCGATACGCTGCGTGTTTGCCTACGATGCGGATCCCGCGCAGGCCGAGCGCTTTGCCGTCGAGATGGGCCGCGAATTGAGCGTGGAAGTTACGGCCGTGCGTGACCTCGCCGTCGCAGTCAAGAAGAGCGATCTGTGCGTCACCTGCACTCCCTCCCGCGCCCCGTTGTTGGGCCCCAGTGATGTCGGCCCCGGCCTTTTCCTCGCCGCCGTGGGCGCGGACAGCCCGGAGAAGCAGGAACTCGATCCGGCGCTGCTGGCGAGCAGCCGGCTCGTTGTCGACATCCTCGAGCAGTGCGCCACGATCGGCGAACTTCATCACGCAATCGAGCAGAATGTAATGACCCGCTCTGACGTTCACGCCGAGCTGGGCGAAATCGTGGCCGGCAAACGCCCGGGACGCACTGGCGCCGACGAAATCTTCATCTTCGACAGCACGGGAACCGCGCTACAGGACGCCGCGGCGGCAATCGTCGTTTACGACCGCGCTATTCAGGCCGGCCTCGGCACTCGATTGGACTTTGCCGCTTGCGCCTGAACGACAGGTGGGGAAATTTGAACAACAGCCTCCCTCCCTCGCACAGACGAGTGGCACAACTCTTCGGCGTCGAGCGAAACGTCGCCGCGGCCTCCGGGGGGGTGTTCTTGCTCGGCCTCGGCGAGGAGCTTTGGAAGAAATTCCTCCCCAAATATCTGGAATCGTTTGGCGCCGGTCCTGGCGTCGTCGGGTTGTTCGGAACGGCAGAGGATTTCTTCGACGCTGTATATCAATATCCCGGCGGTTGGCTGGCAGACCGCTGGGGGCGCCGATGCGCCTTCCTCGGTTTTTTGGCCGCCGCTGCCGTGGGATACCTTGTCTATCTCCTGAGTCCTTCTTGGCCGTTCCTCTTTCTGGGGCTGGCATTCACCATGGCGTGGCAGTCCATGGCGTCGCCTGCCATCTTCGCCACGATCGGCGACGCGCTGCCCGCAGAGCGTCGCGCGATGGGCTTCACCGTTCAGTCCCTCCTGAAGCGCGTCCCGATGGTCATCTCGCCAATTCTCGGCGGCGCCCTGTTGGCCACGCGTGGGACTCAAGCCGGAATGCGCACCGGGCTCATCGTCACGCTGGTACTGGTGGCACCTGCGGCGCTGTTGCTCTTCGCCATCGATCTTCCCGTCGCGCACATGGCGGAAGCCAACATTCGCGGCGTTTGGAACTCTTTTCGCCCGCAATTGAAGCGTCTGCTCGTCTCCGACATCACGATCCGCACCTGCGAGGGCATGGCAGACATCTTCACCGTTCTTTACGTGACCAATGTCACGGGGATTTCGATACGCCGGTTCGGCCTGCTTGTGGCCATCCAGCTCGCCACGGCGATTCTTGTCTATCTCCCTTCCGCAAAACTCGCGGATCATTTGGGACGCAGGCCATTTGTCATCGCGACTTTTCTGTGTTTCGCGATGTTCCCGGTTGCCGTCGTCGCCGCGCCGAATTTCAATTGGCTGGTGATCGCGTTCGTGATCGGCGGACTGCGCGAAATCGGCGAGCCCTCGCGCAAGGCCATGATCGTGGACTTCGCCGAGCCACACCTGCGCGGCCGAACGGTGGGCCTCTACTATCTCCTGCGCAGCTTTTCGATCACGCCGGCTTCCGCAATTGGCGGCTTGCTTTGGAAGGTTCGTCCAGAAGTGCCCTTTCTCGTTGCGGGGATGATTGGTGTCGTCGGCACGGTTTTGTTTGCGGCCACGGTAAAGGTGAGGCACGCGGAATGATCGAGCTTATCCGATGCTACGCAAAGTCAGACGTACCAGATGGGACTATAATCCACGGTGGACATGGAGGAATTCGATGAGAAGCTTGAAAGGTCTACGGGCCCTCGTTTCAGTTTCTGCAGTCGCAGTGCTGTGGTTGGGAATCGCCTATTCGGCTCCGCAGTCTGCGAATAAAACCCTAGCTTACAACTTCGACCAGGATCACGCCGGGGCGCTGCCTACCAAGTTCCATTCCGGCCTGACGGGTGGAGGCTCCGCAGTCCGCTGGGAGGTCCGGGCCGATCCCACTGCGCCCTCGGCACCGAATGTCGTCGCGCAGCTCTCTGCCGATACCACCGATTATCGCTTCCCGCTTTTGATCGCGGACGAAGCATCATTCCGCGACGTCGATGTCCGCGTGAAGTTCAAAGCCATCTCCGGAAAGGTCGATCGGGCGGCAGGCATTGCATTCCGATTGAAGGACGCCAACAATTACTACATCGTGCGCGCCAACGCGCTCGAAGACAACTACCGGCTCTATCACGTGGTGAACGGCAGACGAGTTCAATTCGCAGGTGCGAACTTCAAAGTCAACTCCGAGGAGTGGCACGAATTGCGCGTGGAGGTGATCGGGAATAAGATCGTCTGTTACTACGATGAGCAGAAGAAAATCGAAGCCACCGATGACACTTTCAAGGAAGCAGGGAAAGTTGGGCTCTGGACCAAGGCGGACTCGGTCACTTACTTCGACGATCTTCTGGTCAAACCGCTATCCTAATCGAGCGACGTTGACATGAACCTCTCTGCCGTTCTTTCCATCGCCCTGCGCACGCTGGCGCGCAACAAAATGCGCACGGCCCTGACCATGCTCGGCATCACCATCGGCATCGCCGCGGTGATCTGTACCGTGGCCATCGGCCAGGCCGGCCAGGTGAAGATCCAGGAGTCGCTCGCCAATCTCGGCGACAACCTGGTTTGGATCGAGGCCGGCAGCCGCAATGTCCAAGGGGTGCGCACCGGCACTGGCAACTCCACCACGCTGAAGTACGGCGATATGGAGGCCATTCTCCAATCGGTTCCGCTGATTAAGGCCGCGTCGCCGCAGGTGGACGCGCGCATCCAGGTCGTCTACGGAAACCAGAATTGGAACACTGGCTATCGAGGGATCGCGCCGGAATATCTGGAAGTCCGCCGCTGGTCCGTGGCGCGCGGCACGATTTTCACTCACGACGATGTGGACAACTACGCCAACGTCGCCGTCCTCGCCGCAACCGTCGCCAATATTCTCTTCCCCGACGATGATCCCATCGGCAAGACGATTCGCCTGCGCGATACTCCCTTCAAAGTTATGGGCGTGCTCAACCCTAAAGGCTACTCCGCCACTGGACAGGACCAGGACGATTTTGTCTTGATTCCCTACACCACCGCGCAGCACAAAGTGAAGGGTGTCGACTACTACGATGACATCATGTGCTCGGCTATTTCCCCGCTGGCGATTTCCCCCGCGATCGATCAGGTCACCAGCCTCCTCCGCCAGCGGCATCGCCTCCGTCCCGACCAGGCAGACGATTTCAACATCCGCCGTCCGGAAGAATTTCTCCAGCAGCTCGAAGCCACCAACCGCACATTCACGCTCTTGCTCGGAAGTGTTGCCTCGGTCTCTCTCCTGGTCGGCGGAATCGGCGTGATGAACATCATGCTTGTCTCCGTCACCGAGCGTACCCGCGAAATCGGCGTGCGCATGGCCGTCGGCGCCACCGAACGCGACGTCCGCTTGCAATTCCTCAGCGAAGCCGTCGTGCTCAGCCTTCTCGGCGGAGCCTTCGGCGTTCTCGGCGGCTGGCTCGGCGCCAAAGGCATCTCCTCCATCCTGGACTGGCGCACCTTTATTTCCCCGCAAGCCATCCTCGCCGCCGCGGTTTTCTCCGTCGGCGTGGGCATTTTTTTCGGCTATTATCCGGCGCGGAAGGCCGCCGCGCTGGACCCCATCGAGGCCCTGCGCTACGAGTGAGCCCTGCCGACTCGCCTCCCCGTGTGTCCGAAAAGGCAGCAAAAATCTATCAAACAGCGTCCTATTAAATTGACCGTCCCCGGAGCGTGTGCTACGGTAACTTTCAGGGGGAAATTTCAGCATTTCTGAGGGAGGCTCACGATTTCTGCACTCGCACTCGTCTTTCTCACCGGCCAATTAAGCACCCTCATCCAGCAGACGGGCTGGGTCGCGCGCATTGTGCTGGGCATTCTACTGGTCTTCTCTCTTCTCTCCTGGGCGCTGATCTTCCAAAAACTGAGCCTGTTCTCGCAAGTTGCAGACCGCACCCAGCGCTTCCTGCAACTCTTCCGCGCCACCAAAGGATTGCCTGAGCCAAAGGCCATCGGCGCAGGCGGTTCCCCGCTCGAGAATGTGTATGCCGCGGGATATCGCGAACTCCATTCTCAGCTCGGGAGCGGCAATCCGCACGGGGGGCTCAAGAGCTTGAACGCCGTGACTGTGAGCATGCAGCTCGCCGCCGCGGAGGAAGTCCGCGGCCTCGAAAAGTGGATGCCGTGGCTTGCGACGACCGGCTCCGTGACGCCGTTCATCGGTCTGTTCGGCACGGTTTGGGGAGTCATGGACGCCTTCGCCGGTCTGGGCACCGCCGGCGCCGCCAGCATTCGCGCCACCGCTCCCGGTATCGCCGAAGCGTTGATCACCACCGCGGCCGGCCTCTTTACGGCCATTCCCGCAGTGATCGCTTACAACCATTTCCTTCATCGCATCAAGGAAATGGCCACGCGCATGGACAATTTCGCTCTGGAAGTGACCGTGCAGATCGAAAAACTGAACGGGTGAGCGCGCCCGCCGGGCGACTCGCCGGGCAAGAAGCACAGCATGCCGCAACTCTCTCGACAAACCGCCACTTCGCTCTCCGACATCAATATTGTGCCCTTTGTGGATGTGGTCTTGGTGCTACTGATTATTTTCATGATCACGGCGCCGATTTTGCAGTCCGGAATCGAAGTCGAGTTGCCAAAAACAAAGACCGTAAAAGAAATCAGTGAAGAGCGCCTCATCATCACCATCGACCGCTCTCAGCGCCTCTATCTCGGCAACGAAGCGGTGAACATCCACGACCTGGGCGCGAAAATCCTGGGGCAGATGCACGACCCGAAAACCGACGCCGTCTTCGTGCGCTGCGATGAGACGGTGCCCTACGGCACGCTCGCCATGGTCATGGACGAGCTGCGCCAGTCCGGCATCGGCAACGCCAGCCTGGTCACCGAGCCGCTCAGCTCGCGCCCGAGGACGCGTTAACTGAAAATGAGCCCCAGCGAATTCCATCCCGGAGCGTCGCTGGTGCAGCAGGCAGGGCTGCGCCGTCCGCTCACTTTTTCCATCGCGTTTCACGCTCTTATCTTCGGCTCGCTGGCCTTCTCCACGATCCTTTCCCACACCGGAGAGCAGTGGGGCGGGCCGGGCGGCGGCGCGATGTCGGTGAAACTCGTGGGAGGCCTGTCCGGGGTTCCCATGCCGAAACCCGATGTGGTCACCACCAGCCGCGTGGTGGACGAAACCAAGGGCCTCTACAAGCCCGAACCGACCGTTGTGAAGCCCGAGCCGCCGACTCCGGCCAAAACCATTCCGGAATTCGAGAAGAACAAGCCGCCGAAGTACATCACGCGGCCCTCGAAAGTTCTCGAGGACAAAGCCCCGCCTCCCACCAACGCCGTGCCGTACGGCCAGGGCGGCTCGCCTTCCGTGCCTTACACCCAATTCACCATGAGCGGCAATACACAGGCAGGCATGGGTTTCACCGGCGAGAGCGGGGGCGCGGGCGGATTTGGCGGGAAGTATCCTTTCTACGTGGAGGCGGTGCGCAATCGCGTCAGCAGCAACTGGCTGCAGTCCACCATCGATCCTTCGATCCGCTTTGCCCCGCGCGCCGTGGTGACGTTTCAGGTCCTCCGCGACGGCCGCATCGTCAATATCCAGCTCCTGAAATCGAGCGGGAATTCATCCGTGGACTTTTCGGCGATTCGCGCGATCCAGAATTCCACGCCGGTGACGCCGCT
>JBGQGH010000121.1:0-6668 GCA_041497315.1 Terriglobia bacterium
GAGTCCGCGACTTTCGAGGAGGCAGCCAATCGACGCCGCTGCGACTCCTTTTCCCAGGGAGGAAACCACACCGCCGGTCACAAAAATATATTTCGGGGTCTTCAGGTCCTGTGTTCCCCCAATTGGAGTCGGCGTACAACGTATTATCGGTGGAAACGTTCGCGGTGTCAAATTTTCTTGGTGTCCCCTTTTTTTTTCGAACGCGCATGCGCGTCCTATTTTCAGAAACCGCGCGAAACCTCAGCCGCAGTGATGTAGAATATTTCAAGTGACGCGAGGATTTTTCTCCGGCTGCTGATCTGATTCATCCCTCTGGAATCTGCCAAGACCTCCAGGGAGAAAGCGGAAGAACGAAAATGGAGCTGAAGGCCCAGAAGCGCATGACCGCCGTCCTGCTGATGCTTGTGGCGCTGACGATGATGCCCCGCGCCGCGGCGGCGCACGCCATCCTGCTGGAGTCCACGCCGGCGGCGAAGAGCACCGTCGAGGGACCCGACGTTTCCTTCCGGCTGCGATTCAACGTGCGCATTGACGCCAGCCGCTCCCGGCTCACGCTGGTCTCGTCGAAAGGCACCGCGCGGCCGCTGGTTTTGGAGAAACAACCTTCTGCGGATGTTCTGACGACAAAGGCTACTGGTTTGGAACCGGGCGAGTATCATCTTCAATGGCAGGTGCTGGCATCCGATGGGCACATCACGCGGGGCGACATTCCTTTCCGGGTCGGGAAGCCCTAAGATCGGCGCATGATCCGCTTCCTGGAAATCTTCGGATTCCTCTCTGTCCTCCTGCGTGGAGCCACACTCAGCTTTCAATCCCTCACGGTCGGCGGAGTGATTTTTCTCACTCTCGTGGCCGGAGCGCTGCGCGTGGAGTCTGAAGCGGCGCGAGGCTCCTGCCTGCGATGGATTCGCCGCTTTGCAATCGCGCTGGTCGTGACCCAGGTCGCGTACGTGCTGACGAACGGAGTGATCCTCGCGCAGTCTGCGGACCTGACCATTTTTGAAATCGCAGGCGCCAATTTCGCCATCGCCGGAATCATCGCCGCACTTTCGGCCCTGACGATCGCCATCCTCGCGCGGACGGAGCGAGGGGAACGGCCTCTGGCTCTCCTTCTTCCCGCGGCGCTGATCCTCGCCGGTGGTGTGATGACCAGCCACGCGGTCGCCCGAATTGAGGACCGCGTACTTCTGATTATCCTCGCCACTTTGCATCAGGGCGCTACCGCGGCGTGGATCGGGGGTCTTCCTTACTTGCTGATCTCGCTGAAAAACACGTCCGAGGGAGCGACTGCGCAGGCGCTGACCCGCAGGTTTTCGCGCTTGGCGATGTTCAGTGTCGTGACACTGGCCTCGGCAGGCCTGGCCATGAGCTATTTCTACGTGGGCTCCTGGGCCGCCGTCCCGGGAACTTCCTACGGCGCGATGGTCGCGTCGAAAGTTGCGATGCTCGGGTTCCTCCTGGTGCTTGGCGCACTGAATTACAAAATTGTCCACGCAGTCCGCAACAATTCCCAATCTTCGTTGGCAAGCCTGAGGCGGTTTGGAGAAGTCGAGATCGGGATTGGGCTGACGGTGATACTCGCCGCGGCCTCGCTGACCTCCCAGCCACCGGCGGTGGACATCCAGGCGGGCCGCGTGACCCTGCCGGAAATCGCCGCTCGAATGGCTCCGCGCGTCCCGCGCATGAAAAGCCCGAGCGCCAGCGACCTTCCCACCGCGATCTACGAGAACCGCTGGCGCGCGACAGAGAACACGGCGCTGCCGGAATCCTTTGTGCCAGGACAAGCGGCCGTACATCCCAACACGCCGGCCGAAAAAGCCTGGTCCGAGTACAACCATCACTGGGCGGGACTCTTCGTCCTCGTGATCGGGATACTCGCTCTCGCCGCGCGTACGGGGTACGCGGAATGGGCGCGGAACTGGCCTCTGGTTTTCTTCGCGCTGGCCGCTTTCCTCTCAGTAAGGAGCGATCCGGAGAACTGGCCGCTTGGTCCCAACGGATTCTGGGAAAGTTTTGCGGACCCGGAAGTATTCCAGCATCGCGTCTCCGTCCTGCTCGTCATTGCGTTTGCCATTTTTGAGTGGGGTGTGCAGACGGGTCGCATGATGGTTCGAAGAGCGGAACTGGTGTTCCCGCTGGTCGGTGCCGTAGGTGGAGCGCTGTTATTGACGCACTCGCACAGCCTCGGGAACCTCAAAGAAGAACTTCTGGCGGAGTTGAGTCACATCCCACTGGCGCTCTGCGCGGTGCTGGCGGGATGGTCGCGCTGGCTGGAGATGCGCCTACCATCGGAAGACCGTACGCGCAACAAACTGTCTTGGATTTGGCCGGTCTGCTTCATCTTGATCGGAATCATCCTGCTCAATTACCGCGAGAGCTGACCGCCGCATCCGACTGCTTCGAGGAACGCTGGGTGTTCAAGAAGGGGGCAGCGCGTTGTTCATGCCGCGGGCGTAGCGCCAGACGCCGTCGGTATCGCGCCGCAGGATGCTGAAGGCGCGCTGATTGCGTTGAATCATCTCGCCGCCGGAGCGCGGTTTCAGGCGGTTGATCTCGACGCCGCGCACAAAGACATACTCACCGGCGAAAATCTGCTCGTGGATTTCGAATTCCTGTTCCCAGGTGTATTGCGCAAAAAGTTTCTGAAAGGCTTCCGCGACCTGCAGGCGCCCCACGATTGGCTCGGCTCCATTTCCCCAAAACTCGGCGTCTTCCGTGATGAGCGAGGTGAGTGCGCCGATGTCTCCGCGGCGTAGGGCTTGCGTCCAGGAGTGGTGCGTCCATTCCACGCCCACGCGGTCTTCCGAACTCGCATCGCGGACCGTCGCCATTTGGATGCCCCGTCTCCCGTCAGACCCTCCAGAGTTTACACTCGCCGTCTGCCTCGCGAAAGGCTGGCGCCTCGCCTCCGTGTGACCCGCTCTCCTGGTGATGAGTTCAAAAGTCTTTCAGCTCGGCGACTGGCAGCGCAACACGCACGGCGTTCAGGACAGCAAGAAGATCGATGACCTCTTGAACGATCGCGCCCTCCACGGGAATGAGGAAACCCGCCGCGGCAGCGATCATACCCAGGATGCTGAGGGCCATTCCGCCTACGGCGCTCTGAAGAGCGATCCGGCGCATGCGACGCCCGATGTGGATGAGCTCGTCCACTTTCTCAAGCGAGGTCTCCAGGATCACGGCGTCAGCAGCTTCCGAAGTGATATCGCTGTTCGGGCCGAAGGCAAGGCCAACCGTGGCGACCATCAGCGCAGGCGCGTCGTTGATGCCGTCTCCCACAAAAAGTGTATTCGCTTTGCGCGTTTCCTCCATCACGATGGCGACCTTTTCTTCCGGACTCTTGCCTGCGTGCACCTCTTTGATTCCCACCATCTCCGCGAGGTAACGAACCTCTCGTTCGCGGTCCCCAGAAACGAGCATCACCTTTTTGACCTGGTGTCTCGGCCCCAAGTGGCCGACGAAGAGGCCGCTCTCCTTGCGCGGCGCGTCATGGAAACGGAAGAGTGCACCGAAATTCCCTTCCACAAAGACCAGGCATTCCAATCCGCCAACGATTGGAGGCAAGCCCAACTCTTCGGCCTCCACCTTGGAACGTCCCGTGATTCTGATCTCGCGGCCGCCGATGATTCCGCGCATTCCGTGGCCCGGCGGTTCGCTCACTGCAGCGGCCGGCTCAAGACGAAGATGCTCCGCAGTTGCAGCCTTCAAGATCGCGCTGGCAAGGGGATGTTTCGAATATTGCTCCAAGCTGGCCGCGAGCCGTAAGACTTCTTCCCGCGCGAACCCCAGCGCGCACACAACCTCCGTCAATTCCGGCCGGCCGTAAGTCAACGTCCCCGTCTTGTCGAAGATCAGCGTGCGGCAACGATCCACTTGTTCGAGAACTGCGGGATTCTTGATGATGATTCCGCGCCCGGCGGAAAGTGAAATCGCCCCGATGACCGCTACGGGGATGGCGATCAGGAGCGGGCACGGCGTGGCCACGACCATAACGGCGAGGAAGCGCATCGCGCTGCCGCTCGCGGCCCAAGCGGCCAAAGCGACGCTCACCGCCAGCGGGGTGTACCACGCGCCGATGCGATCCCCAAGCCTGCGAATGTTCGGGCGTTTCTGTTCAGACTCTTCCATCACGCGCATGATCTTGGCGTAGCGCGAATCGATGGCGCGCTTCTCGGCCCTAATCGTGAGCGCCGAATCGCCATTGATGGCGCCTGAGATTACCTGCGAGCCAGGAGTCTTCGAAATCTCGAACGGCTCGCCGGTCAAGTAGGCCTCGTTCATGACCCCGTGGCCTTCCAGGACCACGCCGTCCGCGGGACAGATCTCGTGTGGGAAGACGATCAGAGTTTCCCCCACAGCGATTTCGTCGAGAGAAATATCCGCGAAGCCGGAATCCATCCGGCGATGTGCCGTTTGAGGCATTCGCCGGGCCAGGGCATTCAGCACTGAGGAGGCTCGACGTGCGGCAAGCTGTTCCAGAGCGGCTCCGCCGGAAAGCATCAGAACGACGATCGTACCCACCAGGTATTCCCCAAGAACCACGGATGTAGCGATCGAAATCCCCGCGAGCAGATCGGACCCGAAGTCCCGCGCGAGGAGCTTGCGCAGCAGTGTGATCAACAGCGGAGCACCGCCAGCCAGCAGCGCCACCCACAGCGGTGTTTCCCAGGCCAAGCGTGGGGCGTGGAAGAGATACCTGAGCAGGAGGTGAAGCAGAATGCTGGCCAGAGCTAGCAGCGCGATATAAGTATCGCGCGAGAAATGCTGCAGTGGCTTTGCGTTAGAGCTGGTGAACGCTTCCATCAACATCCCATCGGGCGCGGCATCGGTGTGGCAATGCTTCCGTGGGAAACGCGGCGTCGGAACTCAACCGGAGCTGCGGGCGGCGGATTCGCGCAGCAGCTTTTCCACTCGAGCGATGTCCTCTGGCACGTCCACGCTGACGGAATCGAACGCGGTTTCCGCCACGCGAATCTTGTAGCCGTTTTCGAGCCAGCGAAGCTGTTCGAGTTGTTCCAGCCGCTCGAGTTCGCCCGGCGGCAGCGTATCGAACTCCAGCAACACATCGCGGCGGAAGACGTAGAGGCCCAGGTGCTTCAGGTGGCGCGCGCGGACGGGCGAAGCGGCGTCACGCACCCAGGGGATCGGCGCGCGAGAGAAGTAGAGCGCGTTGCCGTCAAAATCAAGAACTACTTTCACGATGTTGGGGTCCATGACGTCGGTGGGCTTTTCGATTGGAACAGCGATGGTGCCGATGCGCGCGGATTCGTCTTCGAGGAGCGCATCCACGCCCGCGTCCACGGCGGCGGGCTCGATGAGCGGTTCATCGCCCTGCACGTTGACCAAGATGTCCGCGTCGCGTCCCGCGGGGCCCGCGGCAACCTCGGCCACGCGCTCGGTGCCGGAGCGGTGGTCACTGCGCGTCATGACCGCTTCGCCGCCCAAGGCTTCGACGGCGCGCACGATTCGCTCGTCATCCGTCGCCACCACTACTCGCGAGATTTTCTTGGCCAGCCGCACGCGTTCCCACACGCGCTGGATCATGGGCTTGCCGGCGATGTTCACAAGCGGCTTGCCGGGGAGCCGCGTGGCCGCGTAACGCGCGGGAATAACGGCGAGAACGATCATGTCTGGCATTCTTCGCGAATCTGCGGAGTCTGCTCCGGCATCGAATGGAATGCTACCACAACCTCTACGCGCGGCCCGTCTGGAAGGAGGGCTTGCGTTGGGAGGAGACGGTGGTAGAATGCAGCTACAGTTGCAGAGATGCGCCGCACGCACCCCGCAGAGCGGGGTGGCGGAGGAAGCGGTGAAGGCCAACGGCAGGCAGCTTCGGGGTGGAGTGGCTCTGCTCGTCGCTTGCGTATTGATCGCCGCGCCGGCGATCTCGCAAGGTCCGGTACGTCCCATCACAGACAAGAATTCTTCGCAAATCAAACAGGGAAAAGACCTGAAAGTGGATGTGGATCTCGCTCTGGTCAACGTGACCGTGACGGATCCCTTCAATCGCCTGGTGACGGGCCTCGAGCAGGACAACTTCCGCGTATTTGAGGACAGCGTCGAGCAGGAAATCGTTCACTTCTCCGGCGAAGACGTGCCCATTTCCATCGGCCTGATTTTTGACATGAGCGGGAGCATGTCCAATAAAGTGGACAAAGCCCGCCTGGCGGCCTACCAGTTCATTAAGACCGCCAACCCGCAGGATGAGTTTTTTCTGGTGGAGTTCAACGACCGTGCGCAACTAGCCAGCCATTTCACCAACAGCGTCGAGGATCTCCAGAGCCGCCTGATGTTTACCGGGGCTCACGGGCGCACCGCTCTTCTGGATGCCGTCTATTTGGGGCTCAGTCAGATGAGGGGAGCACGCAACGCCAAACGGGCCTTGCTCATCTTATCGGATGGAGGCGATAATCATAGCCGGTACAACGAAAGCGACATCAAGAACTTCCTTAAGGAATCGGACGTTCAGTTTTACGCCATCGGAATTTACGATTCCATCGGCATGCGGAGCCGGACGCCGGAGGAACTGAGCGGGCCTTCGTTGTTGACCGAGTTAGCCGAGATGACCGGCGGGCGGGCGTTTCCGGTGGAAAACCTGAACGACCTGCCCGACATTGCCGCGAAGATCGGCATGGAATTGCGGAACCAATATGTCCTGGGATACAGAC
>JBGQGH010000122.1:0-6531 GCA_041497315.1 Terriglobia bacterium
GCAGATGTACACGCAGGCGGTGAACTGGTATCTGAACGCGCAGGTGAGCGGGAGCGTGCCGGGGGTAGGTGGGGTAAAGCCGTACGTGGGGCTGCGGTGGTGGGCGTACATCGATGCTTCGAATGAAGGGGCGAACTGGGGCTTGGTGACGCCTCTCGACAACGCCTACGACGGGAAGGAGGCGGTGATGGCCGCCGGAACCGACCCATGGGGCTACAAGACCGGAGGCGAAGCCGCCAACTACGGTGATTTCATTTCCGTCGCCAAGGCGGCCAATTTTGTCATCCTGCAGTTCCTGCTCTTACTTGTACCCTAGGAAAGACGCCAGGCCAAAAAGCCCGGCCAGTCGAGGTGGGACTCAACCCCTCCGCACTGAGGCGGCTCGTCTTCGTGTCCGCGCATCAAAGAATTAGGTTGGATTGAAGCGGGATCCGCCGCACCCGCGTCCCGCCGCGACTGAGACGTTGCGCGGGAATCCTTAGCTTACGACAAGATCGAGTGTAGTAATTCTGTAGTGGTCATCTGCTCAGAACAGTTCAGGTCGGATACAAACGGGTCAACTCAGGAGCGTTGTAACTGGTTGAGGGATATAGTAGAGTCCGAAATTTTCAAAACCCGTCAAAATGGTCTTCTGTTTTCCTAAACCGCGTGTCGGGAGTTCGACTCTCCCCAGGCCCACCATATTTTTCAATGAGTTGCGAAGGCTCGGATCGCGCCAAAAGCGGCAAGTGTAATAAATAGAGTAAGGGATTTCCGTTCAGAACCCCACTCCCGTCGGCATGAGCCATCCACCAATTGTTGCTCCGAGTCTCGTCATCCTCTTTGCGAAGGTCTTCATGAAATCCTCCCGATCGCCTAAATGCACCCTGGCCCTTGGAGCCCTCGGAGTATTGCAACGGCCCTACAGGTCGGAACGCGGCGGGGTATAACCGGGGCCGGTTGTCGGGGGTGTATAGCGGTCGCGATCCCGCGTAGGGCGCGATACGCGGACGGTCAGCTTCACAGGCTCGGTGGCGTTGCGCAGGTCGATTCTGGCAAGCACGCGAGTTTCGAAGCCCGAACCAACCAGCAGGGTATAGATACGTCCTGTCGCCACAGCTTTGAAGTAGGCCTTTACAGTCTGTTTTGCGTCGGTGACCGCCAGCGTTTCGTAGCCATCTTCTTTTGCTCCGCCCTCGGGCACGAGGTCTGCACTGTTGATCCAGCCAACGGAACCGTCGGCGGCAGGGAACTCCATTGTGAAGCTGACCGGAACGAGGCTCGTCTCGCCCGGCTCGCTCCTCGAATTCGATGGTGCGGCATGCGCTTCCAGCCGGTAGGTCACGGTTTGCTTAAGCCCGCGGTAAGTGTATTCGAAAACGATCTCGTTGCCTCCCTGCAGACGCCCGGCTCCGCGAATCCTGGATTCCGAAAGAAATATCCGGCTACTTCGAATGGAGTAGGTGCCGTGCTCACTGGACATCTGATACTGCCTGTCTGCGTGCAACACCAAGGGAGGGCTGGTGCAACGGCCGCCGCGGCCACCGACGTTGAAGCTCACGCACCGATATGTCCCGACGATGCCGCTCTGCGCCCTCATCACCGACGCAAAGAGCAGGACAATCGAAAAGAATAGGAAACTCCTCAACAAAGAGCGACGAAAATGCATCGAGTCCTCTTTCTGATCCGCAACCTGGGATTGCGGGCCTTCGTGTCTAAGCTGCTTTCTTGTAGGCAAGGCGCCTGCCAACGGTGCAGGTCCGTCCGCCAGGAAACGTAAGGAGATGTTGCCTTGGAACGGCAAGCAATGTGGTTCAAACGCGGACCAAGGTGCAGTCCGGAACAACTTCGGACTTGCGCCGCGCACGGCGTCATGCCAGCAAGGACCTGTAGGTCTAGCGAAGGTGGAGGTCACACCCCTCTCTGGAAAGAAGGACGAGTGTAATAAAACTGTAATGGGAATCCGCTCAGAACGCTGCTCAACTGCTCAAGGCGAATCAGAATTACAACTTCACGAACCTCGCGAAGGGGACTCCGCACTCGCTCGATCCGCGGATAACGCAAAAGTGCGAGATGCTGTGTAAGTTGCGTGCACATGGCAGCCGTCTCACAACTGCTACCCGACGCGCCTCACCGAGTCGTCGGCCGCCGATTGCGTCTCGACCTAAGGGTCTCGATGGTAGCAATTACTCCACGAGCTGCAAGTTGAGGGCAATGCGCACGCCGTTGACCAGCACCACGCTTTGATTGATGAGATCCTGGTTGGTGATCTCGGCGTCCACGAATTGCCGGAGCGGCTTCAACGGAAGGACAAACTCCACTGCTTCGGAGGCGGGCTTGGGCGCTGCGGCGAGCTGATTTAGCACCGTGATATCGAGCGCGGCGATCTCGGAATCCTGCGGGATCTGGTCAAGCAACTCCTTAAGCTCGAGCGCGAGAAAAAGATCGAAGCTTTGCGCGGCGCGGCGGTAGATGGAGCTGGCGTCCTTCTCAAAGTGTTGCGGGTTGCGAAGCGTAAACTGGAGAACAATTCGGTTCTGAAACACGGCGAACGAAGGCGGAGCGTAATCCACGAGATGAAGCTGGGCAGCGCCTTTTTTCACCAAGGCGTCGAGCTGCGCTTGATACTTCGCCTGGAGACGCTCTGCATCCGCTGGAGTCGCCGCGGGGGGGGCCGGAGCGTCGGGCGCGGGCGCCGGCTGGACCGGCGCGACTTGAGTTCCTCCTATTGGCGCGGACCGAGATGCCGCCTGGGAGCCCCCGGGATACGCGCGCAGATTTCCTCCCAGGTTCAAATTACCCGGTGACTTACGAGCAGCGGAGCCGGTCCCGTTTTCGCGTGATGCAGACTGCGGCGCCCCAGCCGAGCCGGGGCGGGCCGACCGGGCCAGCGCTTCGAGGTCGATGGGATCTTTTTTGCCCAGAGCCAGCCCGAAGCGCTGGCCGCTGACGTAGACCTCGGCACGATTCACGAACTCTTGGCGCTCCGCGTCGGTGGAGGTTGCGGCAAGGGCGAAAAAATCATCCCGCTCAAACAGCACCACTAGAATTTCTTTTCCCTCGTAGTCTGAATTCTGCCGCCGAGACCGCGCGTGATGGGCGATTTCGAATCCGATCGCTTCGCAACTCACATCCTGGGGGATACCTGCAGCAATCATCCGAAGCACCGGGACCAGGACGTCTTGGAAGGTGCGGCTGGCGCGCTCATTCTGCGTGAGCAGGTTTGTATTGTAGGCCGCATTGTAATTTCCGGTAACCTTCAGAATGATGCGTTCATGGAAACGCACGAATTCGAGGCCGCGGCTGTCGGCGCCGTCTTGTTTATCCGGATCCAGGCCCACATACCGGCTGAGCACAAACGAAAAAGGAAACTTGGCGGCGCCGATCTGCCGGTGGAGCGTGAGGAGCTGAGGAAAATAAGTTTGCTCGAGTGCTTTCAATTCGGGGTTGACGATCTCATCGGGACTCACCTGCGCCGCGGCTCGCGCCGCGAGGCCGAAGGTGAGAGCGGTGGAGGCCGCCAGCCGCATCAGGCACCGCACCTTTGGATTGAGTGTCATTGCTTCACCGCACCTTGTACTGCGAGCCTGGGCGCGCGGGCGGCCGGTACGGGGGTTGAGCGATCGCGCGCGTATAGGCAATCAGCGCCCGGATCTCTTCTTGAGAAAGCGTCTGGCCGTAGGGAGGCATCATAGCAGATTTGCCTAAGGCGCTGCCGCCCAGGGTAATGATGTTCTGCATAAAGTCGTCGCTTTCGGGATTCAATACGCTGCCTTCGTTCATGAGCGCCGGCGTGGGTGTGACGTTGGAACGATTCGAAGGGCCGGCGGGCGTGGCATCGGCGTGGCACCAAACGCAATACTGGTAGAAGAGCCGCTTCCCCTGCGCTTGCTGATAATTCAACGGAAGCAGGTGTTGCGCATCGTTCCAATCCAGCTCGACGTCGTAGGCTTTCAGCAGCGGATCGGGGCCCGGCGCAGGGCCATTTTTCCGGCAGCCGGAGGATGGCGCGAGAGCGAAGAAGAGAAGCAATGTGAGTGCGGCGCGCGCTGTCATCTTCCTGCTCCATTCGCCGCGACGCGCGCTGCTGGAGCCTTGCCACTTTGCTTGAGCGTGAGCAAGTAAGCCGTCAGCGCATGTATCTCTTCCGGCGTGAAGGGCCGGCGCGGCTCGATGGAGCCCGGCACTAGCGCTTGCGGATTCTTCAGCCAGGCTTCGATCCACGCCGCGGTGAGCCAGTTCCCGGCGTTATTGAGATTCAGCCCCACGTAGCCGCCGCCGGAACCGATGGTATGGCACGACTGGCACTGATACTTCACCTGATAGAGCTGCTTGCCCATCTCCGCCATCTGCGGCGTGAATGATTTCGTGTCCACGCGAGCCGGATTCGCGTCAGGGTGCTGCAGCGCCATGCCCAGATAGTCGGCGATGACTGTGGCCTCGCGGTCCGTCATGTTGAACTGGGGCATGCGCAGCACGAGAGTGGGACGCAGCGTCTGCGGGTTCTTTAGGAAATCAATCACCCACTGGCGCTGCGCGCGGCTCCCTTCGAAGCTCAGGTCGGGCGCCAAGTCGCCGCCAAATCCGTTGAAGCGGTGGCAGGAGGAACAGCGGTAGCGGTCGTAGAGTTCACCGAATTCGCCCGCGGGCCGGAAGACCGGTTGCGCGCGGGCGACAATGAGCTTCTCCATTCCACTCGCGGCCGGCGTGCCCGCCATGCTGAGCAGAGCCGTCGTGATGGCGTCGAGGCCGTCGGGCGTCAAGTGGTACTGCGGCATGCGCGCAGCCGGATTCACGGAGACGGGATTTGTGATCTTGGCCTGGATGTAGGAGGTCAGGTTGCGCGGAATTTTCGCTTGTCCAAACTCGAGCTGCGAGACGTTCTTCGCGCCGACGCCCGAGAGGTCCGGCCCAAAATCCTTTTGCGGATTAATGCCCTCGCTGATATGGCAACTGGCGCAGCCTTTCTCGATAAACAGGCCGCGGCCGCGCTGCACTTCATCCGGCTTCGGCGAGCCGAGAGGCGGGATGCCGGAAAGCAGGTCGGGATCGGTGAGTTTCGAGGTGATGTAGGCCGTGACCTTGAAGAGGTCCTCGTCCGACCACTGGTAGCGCGGCATCGTGCTGTGCGGCAGATAAGCCTGCGGATTGCGCAACCAAGCCACGAGCCATTCACGGTTGACCTTGCTGCCCACCTTGGTCAGCTCCGAGCCGATCTCGCCGCCGATCAGCTTCGTTTCTCCGGCGCGGGTGACCGCCAGAGAATGGCACGTCGAGCAGAACATCTGCCGGAAGCGAACTTCGCCTTGCTCGGCGAGGTCGGTCCGTTTCTCGAGCGCCGCCACCACGCGGGGATCGAACGGATTCGTCGGTACGTGCCCGCCCCGCAACGAGCTGAGGTAGGCGGAAAGGCTGCGCAGCTCCTCTTCGTTCAACCGGAACTGGGGCATGCGCGGCTCTTCCTGGTTTAGATAGCCATTAACCGTGGTATTGCCGGAGCTGTCCGTGACCGTGCGGGGCTCCTTGAGCCATTTGTAGATCCATTCCCGCGCGACCTTAGTGCCGATATTGTTTAGATCGGGGCCGAGCATTTCGGGCCGGGTGATCCCCTGCAGGCGGTGACATCCCACACAATGCATCTGCACGAGCAGCTTCCGACCCCGTGCGAGCTTCGGCGTCTCGGGCAGGTCATTGCGATGGCAGACGCCGCACGAGCCCTGGATGAATCGGTTGGGCAGGGCCGGTTGTTCCCAGGCGAGCGTAGTTTCGTGTGCCTCGGCGACTTCCGTCGCGGCGCCCTGACCGCGGTGGCACACGACACAGCCCCAATCCTTCACATTGTGTGGAATCGCCGGATGTGCGCGGTAAGGTTGCGGCACACTCGCGTCGGAAAGGCTGGGCTGAGTGATCCCCTGATGGCACGTGGTGCAACGATCGACTACGTTGAGGTTGGGGATCCAGATTTGCTCAATCCCAGGGCGCGTGTCCGCGAGCAAGCGTTTGGTATCGGGGCGCGACTCGGCAAAGCGCTCGTACCCGCGCTTGTATCGCTTCCATTCTTGCCGCAGGTCCTTCACGGGCGACACGGCAAGCACGGCCACGAACACCACACTGGTCACGGCGAAAAGCCATCGCAGACGCCGGGAGACTTCTCCCATGTCCTCAGCCGGCATGCAGCCTCCATGGCCAGACCCAGGACCAGCCGGGCCCGCGGAAATACGTGCCCACCAGCGTGAGAATTACCGCAACGCAGATGAACCAGGTCATGACCCACCATGACATCGGGCGCGTGCGCAGATACTCGACGCGCGGGGATTTCCCCGGCGCGGCGAAGTAAGAAAACAACAAGAGCCCCGCCACAATCACCGTTGGCGCCAGCACGGTCCATGCTTGGAAAACAACAAGGAGCGCTGAGAGTGCCACGATAACGATTTCCACGACGCGGAAACGCCGGACGGAGTGCGAAGCCCAGAGCGGCTCGCCACTGACGTTCACGTTGAAATACGGGATTACAACCAGAGCAATTACCACGAGCGTGGGGATGATGATCCC
>JBGQGH010000123.1:0-6407 GCA_041497315.1 Terriglobia bacterium
CATCGCCATCAACCTCGAAAACAAGGACGAGCTCATCGGCGTGCGGCTCACCGACGCGAAGCAAATGATCTTCCTCGCCAGCCACGCGGGCCAGGCGATTCTCTTCCGCGAAACCGACGTGCGCGCGATGGGCCGCAACGCCGGCGGCGTGAACGGCATGGACCTGGACAAGGGCGATTACGTCGTGTCCATGGACGCCGTGCAGCCGGACTTCGAAATCATCAAGAAGGAAACCAAAAAGACCACGGAAGATCTGGAGGAGATCGAGAGCGACGCCATCCGCGAATCGCTCACTTCGCTGATGCTCACGGTCGCGGAAAAGGGCTACGGCAAGCGCACGCCGCTCGCCGAGTACCGCGTCACTTCGCGCGGCGGCAAGGGCGTGGTCAACCTCAAGTCCACCGAGCGCAATGGCGGCGTGGTCGCCGCGCTGCAAGTCTCCGAGGAATCCGACGTGATGATCATCACCGCGCAGGGCAAAGTGATCCGCGTCCACGCGAATGAAATCCGCGAGGCCGGGCGCTCGACGCAAGGCGTCCGCCTGCTGCGGCTGGAAGCGGGAGACGAAATCGCCGCCGCGGCGGGGATTTTGGAAGAAGAAGAGGAAGCCAAGTAGCACTGGCTTTCAGTTTGTGCGGCCCATGTTCGACGTTCGACACCGGCCAGCCACACAGCCTGCTCCGTATTATTTGTAGGGTCGGCGGGATTAGAAGGATCATTGCTCTGATGGCTGAAGACCTTTATTCACGGGAATTCCTTTCTGCCCTGCCGCAAGCTCAACCCCACGAGCGATCCTCTCTCATCAACCTGAACACACACAGACCAAGGGTTCTTCAACAGCTCAATAAGTGGTTTGAAGAACTCTACCCAAACGGCGACAACAACTTAACCAGCAAGCTCCGAAATTTCGATCCAGAGATTTTTCTTTCTGCCTTTTATGAGCTCTTAATCCACCGCTACTTTCACTTGAAAGGCTGGCACGCTCAAAGGGATCTCGAACTCAACGACGGCAACCCTGATTTTTATGTTCCTGAGATTGACTGGATTGCGGAGGTCGCGACGCTTGGTGAAGCTGAGGCGGAGGAAAAGATCTATTCCGAAATGGATGAGCTTTGCACCATGATTGAAAAACTGGATTCCACATTTTGGATAAGTATCTTTGATTTTGAGATTGTTCGCCCACCGATCTCAAAGCGCGCGGTCATAGACTGGATCCGAGAGAAGGTGCGAGCGAACAGCGACAAAGAGGAATTCGAACTTGTTTACCGTAATACTAGAGATCAAACGTTCATTCGGTTTCATTTTCACAAGAAGGGCCTAAATGTCCAAGCGAATGTGGCAGCAAAAGGTATGTTTTCGATGGATTTTGAAGGGCTAAAAAATAGAATTCGTGATCGATTGCGTCGAAAGACGCGGAAGTATGACGCGAACATTCTAATATTCCTCTGTTCCGGGGAAGGGTTTTGGGGAGTACACGAGGAAACGCTAAACGAGGCACTCTACGGTGACCGAGTTATGGTTTTCAATAAACAAACTCACCACATTAAAGAGAAGCGTCAGCCAAACGGTTTTTTCACTAAAGTCGTTGGAGGCAAGCCCTTGAACACGAGGGTTGCCGGTGTTGTTCTTTGCGACCGAACCATTGTTAGCGTTGATGACGATGTAGGCCTAAGGATGAAACTCAATCATAACCCGCATGCGGCCCGGCGAATCTCTTCTGAGGTATTTGCGGATCTCGCCCAATTTGCCGTGACTGCGGAGGACGAGCGGGGAATGTCGATGGGTTGGCTGAACGGGGAGGCCCAAGCAGTCTCACTCGCCTAGTCATTGCCGCGGAGCCACTTTGACGCAGAGAAAGGCCAGATTCTCCATAGCGCGAATTGATTTTCTCTGCGCCCTCCGGCACACTCAGCGGGATTTCCGGGACGCGACGAGCACGCGACAGCGCTTCGAGGGGGAACAATGGCCGAATGGGAATTTGCGGAATCCAATCCGTCCGACGAGCTGGCCCAGCTTTCGTTTTTCTCCGTGAAGAAGCCGCAGGACGGCGTCGACGTCGAATTCGTCATCACCATGAAGGAATTCGCCAATCCCAGGGACCATGCGCTGAAGTTTTTCGCCAGCGCCGACAAGCAGACCAATCAGAAGACTGCTCCCTTCATGCCCTGCGGATGGGGAGAGACGCTGCTGAAAGCGCTGGCGGAGTGCATTGTGGCTGTCCACCGCTTCCCCTACGAAGGCGTGTAAAACGTTTGAAGGTGGAAATGTTGGAAGGTTGAAAAGTTTCAGAGTGGCAGAGTAACAGAGTGACAAAGCAAATCTTCGGCAAGTGCAATTGTCCCCAGGCCCCTCGGCTGCGCTTCCCTCGCTTCGCTCGGGACAAGCGGGGCAAGCAGGATGACAAAAGATCGAATTACGGGGCGATGTAGTAGCCGGGGCGAGAGCGCACGGTCACGTCTTTGCGCGCCACGGCCACTTTGATTTCGTGGTAGCCGACGGGGTCGGTGCCCGTGGGGCGGTAGGTGAGCGTGTACTGCGCGTGTAATTCCGCGCCGATGGCCGAAATCGCGTTCTCGATGGACGCGTCCTTGAACGTGGCCACGTTCAGCCCGCCCGTCCCCATCGTCGCCAGGTCGAGCGCATTGTCGCCCACCGCGTTGGCCGCGCGCGTCACCAGCCAGATGAGCAGCGACATCAAGTCCAGCCGCGTGCGGTCCTGCTGCTCCGTGGTGGGCGTTTGCGGACGGCCGGCGCGGCCCGGCAGGGGAAACGTGCCTTCCGGCCCGATGGGTGTGGGCCCGGTCTGCTTCGGCTTGGACCGCAGCATCGCCGCCGTAGTGGAGAGCGTCGCGCTGTAAATCACCACGTTACTCACCTGCGCCTCGCGCAGCACTTCGCCCAGCGGCACTTCGCTGCCGGTGTCCGCCGCTTCCGCCACCACGAGAATTACCCGCCGGCGATTGAGCGGCCGCTCCTTTAACAGGCTCACGCCCTGCGCCATCGCGTCGTAGAGGCGCGTGCCGCTGGTGCCCATGCGCAGCGCCTCTATGGCTTTGCCGATGCGCGTGTGGTCCGCGGTGAACGGCAGGTCGAGGCGAACGTCGTCGTCAAACGCCACCACCGCGGCCTCTCCGGTGAGTCCCACCACCGTTTCCGTCAGCAGGATGCCCGTGCGCCGCACGGCCGGCAGCAGCGCCTCGATGCGCGAGCTGGTCTCCGCCACGATCACCAGCGAAATGGGGTCGCCGCCCAGGTCGTAGTCCTCCACGCGCTGCTCCACGCCGTTGTCGAACACGTGGAAATCTTTCTGCTCCAGGTCCATCACCATTTCGCCGGATTTATCGCGCACGGTCACCGGCGCGGAGACCAAATTTACTTTGACTTTGATCTGTGCTTTTTCCGGCGGCGCCGGCTGCACCTTGGTGCCCGGCTTGGGCGGCAACGGGCCCGGAGGAGCCTGCGCGAAGCCCGCGCCGGCGGAAATCAGAAGCAGCACAAGAGCGACAATCAGCGAACGCGCCATTCTCCGCAATGCCTCCGGAAACCACGAGAATTCGGCCCTTCCATTCTACGGGCACACGCGCGGCGCCCCTATACTTCCTTTTGGACGCACTAGACGCCCCGCGCGTTGGCTTGCATCTCTTGGCTCTTTCACGCTGTAGCGCTGCAACTCTTACGCTTTGGCGTTTTATTTCGACTACAATGCCGGGGCGCGAAGATTTCGCACGGAGAGCTGCATGGTCCGCAACAACAAGCTGCACCACGCCGACGTGGCCTACAAGAGTAAAGCCTTCATGGAAAGCCTCACGGCCCGTCCGCTGCGCCTGATGGCCGAGTATTTTGACCCGCTCAGCCGCCTCCGCGAGGAAAACGTCGGCGATACCATCGTGATTTTTGGGTCGGCGCGGATTTTTCCGCGGGACGTGGCGCTGGCCCGCCTCAGGCGGGTGAAGCGTCCCAAGCGCGGCCGCGTCACGCCCGCGCACCAGCAGAAGGTCCGCGAAGCGCATCGCGCCGTGGAGATGTCCCGCTACTACGAAGACGCCCGCGAGCTCGCCCGCCGCATCACGGCGTGGTCCTTGACGCTTGGCGACAATCCGCGGCGCTTCGTGGTCTGCTCCGGCGGCGGCCCGGGCGTGATGGAAGCCGCCAACCGCGGCGCCGCGGACGCCGGCGGCAAATCCATCGGCCTCGGCATCCAATTGCCGCACGAGCAGCTTCCCAACTCCTATATCAGTCCCGAGCTCAATTTCAATTTTCACTATTTCTTCATGCGCAAATTGTGGTTCTCGCAGCTCGCCAAGGCCCTCATCGTCTTTCCCGGCGGCTTCGGCACAATGGACGAGCTATGGGAAATGCTCACTCTGATGCAGACGGGAAAGCTGCACCGCGGAAACCTGATTCTCATTTACGGCCGCCGTTTCTGGGACGACGTGCTCGACTGGCGCGCGCTGGTGCGCTGGGGCGTCATCAGCGAAGAGGATTATGGCCTGCTGCAGTTCGCCGACAACGTGGACGACGCCTTCAACCAGATCAAGGCCGGGCTCGAAAAACACCACTTGAAACTCGACACCGACTGGCAATGGTAGGCTCCGCGCCCGCGCCGTCTGCACCTACCGCCCGCTCCCGCGCATCCATTAGAATGTGCGTTTCGGTGGCATCGTGGACCTGAACAAGCCCGACTGGCTCGTGCAGATGGAAGGCATCCTCGAAACGCTGAACGAGGGTGTGCTCATCGTGGACGACTGCCACAACATCATTTTCCTCAACGAGTGTCTGGCGCAGATGGCCGGGTACGCCGCCGGCGAACTTCTGGGCCGGCCCGCGGCACATTTTTATGAGGGCAACGACCGCACCTTCCTGATGCAGCAAATCACCCGCTCCGAGCAGGTGGGCCGCAACCGGTACGAGTTCTATGTGCCGCGCCGCAACGCCACGCGCGTGCCGGTGGTCATCTCCTCCCGCGTGATCGAGGACCCTGACGGCCGCGTCTTCACCGTAGTCACCTTCACCGACATCACCGAGCAAAAGAACGCGGAGGAGAAACTCCGCGCGGCCAATGTGCAACTCGAACGGCGGGCCCGGGAAATCGAAGCCGAGCTGCAACTGGCTACGCGCGTGCAACAGAGCCTGGCGCCGATGTGCATGCGCTGGGGCCGCGTGGCGGTGGAGACGGCCTACACGCCGGTGAGCACCATCGGCGGGGACTTCGGGCACGTCACGCCGCTGGACGAGGGCCAGCTCAGCCTGCTGGTCTGCGACGTCTCCGGCCACGGCATCAGCTCCGCGCTCATCGCCAACCGCATTTATTCGGAAACGATGTCGCTGCTGGAGCGCCGCGTGGAGGCGGGCGAAATGCTCCGTCGGCTCAACCGCTTCGTCGTGCAGCAACTCCGCGTCAGCGGCTTTTACTTCACCATGGCCATTGTGCGGCTGACGTCCTACGGCGCGCGCATGAGCTTCGCCGCCGGCGGGCATCCCCCGGCCATCTGGCTCTCGCCCTCCGGCGAGGTGCGCCTGCTGGAATCGCGCGGCACGGTTCTGGGCATGCTCGACGAGGCCATCCCCGCCGACGCTGCGGACGAATTCGACCTCGCGTCCGGCGAGCGGCTGGTGCTCTACACCGACGGCCTCACCGAAGTCTGGAATCAGCAGGAGGAAATGCTGGGCATGGACGGCTTCACACGCATCGTCCAACGCCATGCCGCGCTTCCCCTCGACCAGATGAAGCTGGGAATCCTGCGCGATGTCGAAGCCTTCCGCTACGGCCCGGTCACCGACGATATCTCCCTGGTCCTGCTCGAAATCGATTAGTGCGTGCGGCCACATCTGGCAACGTTCCTCCGTCGGGATGAAAAGGTTTTTCTTCCGCCTCATTCGTCGTAGAATCTCGGGACACGCTTGGCGATGCGTCCGCGCTCACCCATCGGCGTCTTCCTTCTGGCCGCGGCTTTTCTTGCGGCCGCGCCGCTGTGCGCCCAGGACATCTCCACGCGCGAGGCGCCGCCGGAAATCCCCTTCGACAAGTGGATCGCGGAAAGCAAACACGTCGATCTTCCCTGGTCCATCCACATTTCTGCGCCGCGGCTCTCCATCTTGCAGCGGCTCGTCGTCGAGTTCCGCGTCGAGGTTCCCTCCAAGGCCCTCTACCTGCTCGGCCCCAGCTATCAATTGTTTCTCGACATCCGCCTGAAGCCGGCTGGAGCCGCAGCCTGGCTCCACGCGCACGACGTCACCGGCACGCGCCTTTACGAGCGCATGCCCAAGGAAAACTATCTCGAATTCTCCTTGCAGGCCCTCGTGCAGCCCGGCGAATACACCGTTGGCTTCATCCTCTTCGACCGCATCAGCGGCCTGCGCAGCGTCGCGCTCCGCAAGCTCAAGGTGCGCCCGTTGAGCAGCGATCC
>JBGQGH010000124.1:0-5954 GCA_041497315.1 Terriglobia bacterium
CGAGGTGGACCGCAGGCGCTGGAAGGGCGGCCTCGATGCCGAACTCCACGAAATCGACACGCTTTCCTACGAAGAACTCAAAGTCTGGCTGGGGGAAGATGTTCCTCCGGAAGTGCGAGCGCCGAGCCTCCCGCTCTGGCCGAATGAAAAAGCGAGAAATGCGCTTGTGGAGTATTACCGCAGAAAACGAATGAACAATCAGCGGGACTACTTCGCCCGCAAAGCCAAACAGCATTCGGAAAGCGACCGCAGCACAAAGCCGTGGTCCTCCTGGCTTTTCTACGGCAGCGTGACCGCCGTCCTGATCCATTTGCTCTTCGACGGAATCTATCTCCTTCTTCATCGCAAAGGCCAATTGGAGGCCGGCGAGCTAATCAAGACGTGCAGCGCCGTTTTCGTTTATCTGGCCGCCGCTCTCCCCACGATTGGAGCCGGTGTGCGCACCTACCGGACAGCCCACGAGTTCGCGCGCAATACCAGCCGTTTTGAGGCCAAGCACCACGCCCTGTGCGAACTCGAGCGCCGGCTGAGCGAAGTGCTGAATGAAGTTCCGAGTGCTGCGCACGCCGCCGCGCCCAGTCCACTGCACGATGCGGATGCGGTGTTGCGCGAACTTGGATTCTGCGAGCACGTCCTGGAATCGGACCATCGCGAGTGGCTTCGCCTGATGGTGGAGGCGGAGTGGTTCGGATAGGATGGAGTGCCCCGCGGTCATCCGGGCCGCGCGAAACTCTTTTCGGAAAGTTTGCATCTAACCGATCATGCGAAATAAGACGAAGACGATTTGGTTTTTTGGCGCAGTTTGCCTCACCGCGGGCCTGATGCTGTTTCACGCGTTCCAGGCAGGCGCGCGGCCGCAATCTGCCTCCGCGGAAAAACCGGCACAGAGTGCTCCGAGTACCCAGGCCCAACCCGCTTCGGCCACTGCTCCTGCGGTGCCGGTCGAAGAGATCATCCGCAAGTTTGCCGCAAAGGAAGCGGAATTCCGCGAAGCCCGGAACAATTTTACGTACACCCAGTCCTATCTTGTCCAAGAGTACACCCCAGGTGGAAACCGCGGCGGTGAATACCGCATGAACAGCGACATTATTTTCACGCCCGATGGGAAACGAACCGAGAAGATTACTTACAGCCCGCAACCAACACTGGAACTCATCTCAATGTCGCAAGAGGATCTTCGCGACCTGCAGGGCATTCAGCCGTTTGTGCTCACGACCGAGGACCTGCCCAAATACAATCTGGAATATGCAGGCCGCGAGCATGTGGACGAGATCGGCACCTACGTTTTCCATGTCGCGCCGAAGACGATGGAAAAAGGCCAGCGCTATTTTCAAGGCACGATCTGGGTGGACGATCAAGACCTGCAAATCGTGAAGACACGAGGCAAGGCCGTTCCGGACATTCGGAAAAAGGGCCAGGAGAACTTATTCCCGACGTTTGAAACCTACCGCGAGCAGATCGACGGCAAATACTGGTTTCCCACCTACACGCGTGCCGATGACGTTCTTCACTTCTCGACAGGCGACGTCCGCATGCACATGGTGGTGCGCTACACCAATTACAAGCAGTTCAAGACCACCATCCGGCTGATCCCGGTGGATCCTCCGAAGAAAGGACCTCCCAAGCAGCCCTGATCGGCACGAAACAGGGCATGTGATCTGTGAAGCCTTCAGCGGCGGCGCGAGGCTGTACTATTTCTCCGCCAGTTTTCTCCCCGCGTTGAGGCTGTCGAAATTCAGAATCGTGTTCAGCACCAGGAAGTAGTTGCCCTGCGTCTCTCCGCGGTAAACCGGATTGTTCGAGAAGAGCACGATGTGGCCATTGCCGACCGGCTGATCGATTACGGCCGCGTGCTGCGCGATTTCCCCGCCGCCATCCACCAGGCCGGAGACCAGCAAGTCCGCGCTATCTGCATAACGGAAAACCACGCGCGGCCGTTCGGCGGGCGGAATCACAGTGCTGTTGTTCCGCCGCTGATCGTCGGTGAGCGGCAGAGCCTCCCAGATTTCCGCGTGCGGTTCCTCGGGGATGGCTTCGTTCGGGCGGCCGGGAACAAAATCGGGATCGCTGGCTGTTCCTCGTCCCGTGGCCCGCTCTCGTGATCCGGGGCCGCGTCGCCCCCCGCCTCCGAAACCGCCGGCGATGTTGCTGAGGTTGAAGATCGGGCCGTTGTAGCAATAGACGGAAAGTTCGTCGCCGTAGCCATAGGCGATCGGACTCGCGCCATCAATCAGTCTTGCGCCCACCACGCTGCCGATAATGCGTAGCTGATTCGGCCGCGCAATGGAAACTCCCGGCGTCATCCCCAGCGCAACGGCAAAGTTTGCCGTATCCGCAACCGTGACGAACACGCCGCCGCGATTGACGAATTCCTTCAAATGCGCCACGCCTTCCCAGGTGAGCCCCGGGCGCATGTCGTCCGTGGAATCATCCGTGCCCATACTTGGAGTCAACGGCGTGTTCTTCCAGGGCAGGGGATTGCCCCAGGTCGTTGGCAAGCCGTTGACGATGAGGCCTGGATCGCCGCCGCGGCCGGTGGGCGGGAAGAGAATCACGTCATACTTCGCGTTCAGGTCTGATTCCTTCGCCACGGCCTGGGTGCTGATGTAGGTGAATGGAATCTGCATTTTGTCGAGCGCCTGCCGCCACCAGCCTTCGGTCTGCGTACTCAGCCAGGTATGGAGCAGCGCCACGCGCGCCGCGCGCACGGGATGCGTCTTCACGTCTGGGGCAGCGCCGAGCGCATAAACCTGCAAGCCAAGTTCCGACGCCGCGCGCTGCAGATCCGAAGCGTTCACGCGGTCGATGAGGAATGTTCCCCGGTTGAATTTGCGTCCGGCCGCTTCGAAAGGCTCTTCCGCGGCCTTGATGGAAGCGTCTTTCATTTTGTACCGCAGGGTGGCCAGCGCATTGTCCGCATTGTGGTTGATGGCGTAGACGGTCCCGCTCCCCGAGACGCCTCCGGGTGCTTTCACGTCCGCGACGCGTTCCATGGACGCGGAGAGCACCTTGGCATCGGTCACACGGACCACCTGTACGCGAAACAGTTCGCCGAACGTCCATCCCGTGTCGTCGTAGATGCTGCGTTGCGGGTCGTTGGGGCTCCAATACTGGTAGTCGAGCAAGGCATCCGCCGCTCTCGAATACGGCTGATCCATGCGCACGATGTAACTGCCCGTGGGGAACTCGCGTGCCACCATGGCCGGTGCGATTCGATCGCCGCCGCGCGGTGGCTGGCCCTGCTGTCCCGCGGGGGCCTGTTCGCCTGCCGCAGCGGGCGCCCCTGGGCGCCGCGCCGGCCGGGGCGCCGGAATTATCACGCTGAATGCCGAGGTCGCGCGCGAGATTTCGCAGCCTTGCTTCTGCAACACCTGGAGCAACTCGGCCTGCGCTCCGGGACGCGGATCGTCGCCGGGGAAGACGTACGCCGCAGGGCCTTCGCTCAAGGGCTTGGTGATCGAGCGCTTGGCCTTCAGATAGAAGTTGCGCAGGAACATCTCGCGGTTGTCGGCGAAAAAGTGAAGCGAAGTCAGCAGGCCCGTCTGTTCGTAGTTGTTGTTATTGCGCTGCGACCACATCGCTTTGGGATACGGCGGATTTTGCTTGTACCAGGTCCGCCCGTAATCATTGGGAGAAAGCGTGCGCTCGACCGTGTCTGCGCCGCCGTTCCCGAAGGTTTCGTAGAGGCGGCTGATGCCGTTGTGCAGGGCGGCGATGAACATCAGATAGCCGGGCGACCAGGTGTCAAAGTTGCCGTGCGTGAAGACGCCCGGCATGCCCATCTTGGTCATGTCCGCAACGTTGCGCCAGCCCAGCATTTCCCATTCATCGGTGAGGATGGGGTCCACCCAGGCGTTGAACGGCCCGTCGCCGGCCGTGTTGTCATAAAGATAGGGGACCGACTCGTGCAGGTCGTGGAGCACCTGCGCCTTCCAGGAGACGAAGGTGTTCAGGACGTTTTCCGTCAGTTTCAGAGTCACACCCATGGCGTCGCGGTTGTTGTCGTGCGCGACGTACTTGCCCCAATAGATGAGCGGGGGATAGTTTTCCTTGGGGTGCGCCAGGTGCCATTTGTAAAGGTCGGCCATACGGTCGCGGCCATCCACTTCGACGATGGGCGTGATCAGCGTAATCACTCCCTTGCGGATGTCCTGGATGTAGGGGCTCTCGTCCACCGCAAGGCGATAGGCCAGTTCCATCAGCGCGGTTGGCGCGCCGGTCTCCGGCGAATGGATCGTGCCAGTGATGTAATAGACCGGCACCGAAGCCGCGGCGAGGCGATCAGCTTCCGCGTCGTTCATATTGATCGTGCGCGGGTCCGCGAGCTTCGTGAGGCGCGCGCGATTTTCATTCAACTGCGCGAGGTTGGCTTCGGAGGAAACCGCGACGGCGATCATCTCGCGATTCTCTTCGGTGCGGCCGATGCTGAACACCTTCACGCGCGGGCTGGCTTTTTCCAGCATGCGCATGTACTGATAGACCTCGGTGGAGTGCGGCAGGATGCCCGGTGCCCCGGCGACATCGCCGAGGACGGCCTTTGGCGTCGGCACCGTCTTCGAGGCGGGCAGATAGTCCACCAGCGGCGAGAGAAAACTGGCGTGGGTGGTGTACTCACGGATTTTCTTGGTGTACTCCTCGTCGATGGGCTGCTTCGGGTCGCGCCCGGGTTGCGTATCGGACGCGGACCAAGCGGTCATCGCTGTCAGGCTCCCGAGGAATACGATTGCCGTGAGAAACATTCGCCAGATGGACTTCGTCCGAGCCATTTTCGCCTCCGTGTTGCCGGGGATTCGTTTCGGTCGTGCGCGCAGAAGTTTGGGACCCACCATGATCGCGGGCGTCTTTCTTAACATTTGACGTTCGGAAAGTAAAGGCTGCCGGGGCGCGTCAGCATTCTCAAATCGAGCGCGCACCGGGACTGGTAGAATGCCGGGGCGCCCGACGATTCTGTGGGGATGACGGAAGGAGAACTTAGGGTGTCAGAAGCGGCGGCGAATACGAATAGCTTTGACGTGGCCATGATCGGCGGAGGGCCGGCCGGGGCCACGGCCGGCCGCCGGCTTGCGGAGTGGGGATACTCCGTACTGATCCTCAATCGGCCGGAGGACCGAACTCCCAGCCTCGCGGAGTCGCTGCCGCCCAGCATCCGTAAACTTTTTCGATCGCTGGGAATTCAAGACGCAGTGGACAAGGCGAGCTTCTATCGCTCAAGCGGGAACATGGTGTGGTGGGGCGAACCGCAGGCACGAGCGGAGAAATTCCCTGGGCCGCCTTCGGCATGGGGCTACCAGGTCCAGCGCAGCGAGTTCGATCGACTGCTGCTGGATCTCGCTGAAGCGGCGGGCGCGCTCGTGGATCGCGGTGCGATCGTGCGTGGAGTGGACTTGGAAGGGTCCGACGGAGTTCGTTTGGAGTATGAATCGGCGGGCGTGATAGCCGAGGCCAGCGCGCGCTTCGTCCTCGATTGCTCCGGCCGCGCCGGCGTAATTGCTCGTCGCGCATATCGCAGGAAAGAACCTGGCTATAGCACGCTGGCGCTGTGTGGAGTCTGGCGGCGAAAAGGCGGCTGGAGCCTCGAAGATGAAAGCCACACGCTCGTGGAGGCGTACGAGGACGGGTGGGCGTGGTCCATTCCGATTTCGCCGGAGGTGCGCTACTTCACGGCGATGGTGGAGCCTCGGGTTGCGCCGGTCGCGCGTGGCGCACCGCTCGAGAGCATCTATCGCGCGGAGCTGGCGAAGACTCGGCAGTTCCGTGGGATTCTCGAATTGGCGGGCGCTCGGTTGGAGTCCGCTCCGTGGGGCGCGGACGCTTCTCTCTACTCGGCAGACACCTTTGCTGGCCCGCGATTCCTCCTGGTGGGCGACGCGGCGTCGTTCATTGAGCCGCTCTCATCCTTCGGTGTGAAAAAGGCGCTGGCCTCGGCGTGGACTGCGGCTGTGGTGGTGAATACG
>JBGQGH010000125.1:0-5712 GCA_041497315.1 Terriglobia bacterium
CCGGACACTCCTTGACCATGCTTGAACGCATCGCGGCTGCGTGCGGCGTTGCACTTACACTTCACGCAGAGAGGAAACCTCACTTCGACCGTGAGGTCGCCCTAGTCTAAGTTCGCCCCATCCAAACGAGCAGAACTCAGGTCTCGCACCTTGGCCTCAATCCCAACTCCGTCAAGGCGCGGGGCGAGGAGGCGCGGGGGGACGCAATTCGTAGCCGGCGGGGGGCTCGGCGCCGAGGAGATAGCGGACAAAATAATCCCAGCGGCGGCGGACCATGTAGGGTTCGTTGCCGAAGCCATGCGTGCGATTGGGCAGGAGGAGGAGATCGAAATCCTTGTTGGCGCGAATCAGTTCGTTGACGACGAGCAGGGTGTTGTAGGGCGGCACGTTATTGTCCATGGTGCCGTGGGCGAGCAGCAAGTGGCCCTTCAAATTCTTCGCGGAGTTCTGATTGGCCTGGCTGTCGTAACTTGATGTGCCGTCGGATTTCTTCTCCAGCAAGCCGATCCATTTTTCGGCCCAGTCGTCTTCGTACCCGCGATTATCGTGATTCCCCGCTTCGGAAATGCCCACTTTGAAGAAATCGGGATAGTGGAACATCGCGCCGGCGGCGGCGTAGCCTCCGCCGGAATGGCCGTACACTCCGGCGCGGTCGAGATCGATCCAGGAATAGCGCTGGGCGAGCTGCTTCATCCCGGTGACCTGATCGGGCAAGGTGTTATCGCCCATGTCGCCGAAATAGGCTTCGTGAAATTTTTTGGAGCGCCAAGGCGTGCCCATGCCGTCAATTTCGACAACGACGAAGCCGAGTTCAGCGAGGGCCTGGGTGTCGCCTCGAGATGCCGAGAAACTGCGTCCGGCAACGCTGCCGGTCTGCGGGCCAGGATAAATGTGATTGACGATGGGATATTTTCTCGACGGGTCGAGATTGGTGGGCTTGTACATCAAGCCGTAGAGATCGGTGACGCCGTCGCGGGCTTTGACGACGATGGGAACCGGCGGCTTCCACCCCGCGGCGAGCAGCTTGGAAATATCGGTTTTCTCGAGTGAAGCGATGAGCCTGCCATCGGAATCGCGCAGCACAGTTACGGGCGAAATGTCGGGCTTGGAGTAGGAATCAACGAAGTAACGGCCGGAGGCGGAGAGGGTGACGGAGTGATTGCCGTCTTCGGGCGTCAGCAGCGTGAGATTCTTGCCATCGAAGCCGATCCGATAAAAATGAATGAAGTAAGGGTCGCGGCCCTTCTCATGGCCGACGCCGAGGAAATACAGCATACGGTTTTTCTCATCCACGCGGAGCAGTTGGGTGACGTTCCATTCGCCGGTGGTGATTTGGTTCTTGAGATGGCCGGTCTGCGAGTCGTAGAGGTAAAGATGGCCCCAGTTGTCGCGCTCGGAGAACCAGATCGCCTCGTTCGAGGACGGAAGGTAGCGCCAATTCACAGCATCATTGCCGGATTCGTAGAAGGTGGAGACGGTTTCTTCGAGGACGTCGCGAATCGCGCCGGTGGCGGCATCAGCGATGCGGAGCTGCTCGCGTTTGTGGTCGCGGGAAGTGGAGACGAAGGCGAGGTGGGCGGCGTCCGAGCTCCAATAAACGTCCGACCACTCGCCGGGATTGCAGGCGACGTCATCGCAAAGTGAGGAGCGATGCTGATCGGGAGGCATCTGCAGCCGGATGACGCGCGGGCCATCGAGATCGATGATGACGCGCTGGATCATGGTGACAACTTCATCGCCGGGAAGCGGATACTTCCAGGCCTGAAGATGGGGATGACCGACGCGGGTATCCACCAGGTACATCTCGCCGACGTTGCGCTGGTCCTGCTGATAAGTGGCGACCTTTTTTGAATCGGGCGACCAGAGGACGATGGCGCGGTCGCTCTTGATCCAACCGGCGTTGTCAGTGGCGTAGCCGAAATCTTTTACACCGTCTGTGGTGATCTGCGTTTCCTTGCCCGTGGCGATTTCGCGAAGCCAGAGGTTGTAATCGCGGATGAAAGCGGTGAGTTTGCCATCGGGAGAGGGCGCGTCGGTGCGGGCGGCGGGGCCGCGGCCAGGTCCGCGTGGGGCGGCGGGTGCCGGCGCGGGCGCTTCCGCGGCGGCACATTTGTTGCCCAGGCGATCGCAGGTCCATCGGCGCGCGCCGACGTTGAACGAAATGTCTTGCCCATCGGCGGAGAACTCAATCTGCATGAACGGGAGATGGAATCCGTCGTAGGAGGCGCCTGCGGCGGCGGAAAGCGCCGCGGCGAGGCGAGCGTGATCGAAAGCAGGCGCGCGAGTCCCTTTGGCGGGATCGACGAGAACGAATTCGCTGCCTTCGGGGGTGGTGACGCGATACCAGAAGCGCTCGTCAGGCAGCCAATTGGGGCGCACGGCGGCGCGGAAAACGAGCGGTGCGGTGTTGTAGCCCATGAACTTTTCGGCGCGCGCGTAGTCTTCCGCCGTGAAAGTGCGACGCGAATCGCTGCTCTGCTGCTGCGCGATTGCAGGGGTGGCTGCGATCAAACTTGCGAGAAGGATTGCGAAATTCCACGTGACAAACTTAGCTGCGCGCGATGACATTCGAATCCTCCCATCCACAGGGTGCGACGGAGCCAGAGTATGGCACGGACATCGGCGGGGCAGTCAAGCGAGGGAGGGAATGGTAGTTCGCTAGCAGGCGAACGCACGAGATGAAAGCATATTCGCGGGCAAGAAGGCCCGAGCGACAGGCGAATTGCAGTGCCGACTAGCGATTTTCAATATGGAAGATGTCAATCACCATCGAAGTGCGGCGGTTCATGACGACAATGTGGCCCCCGATGATGACCCGGCGATAGTCCGGCGGAAGCGGCGGGAGGCGGCGATCCAGGTCTACGGGTACCGGCCGAATCTTTTTCTCGAGCCCGGGAGGAAGATGGCCACGCTCGGCGAGCTGCTTTTCAAGACCGGGCGGGAGGCGATCGCGCTTGGCCAGGCCCGGCGGGAGGTTGTTCTGGTGGCCGTCGCACCATTCGCGGAAGATGCGACGGTCGCCGTCGGAGAAGGCGTAGCGGCGTTCATCGCGGTCGTCATCACCGTGTTTGTCCTTGTCGTGGCCTTTTCCCTGGCCTTTGCCCTGCCCCTTGCCCTGGGCGAGAGCGGACCCTCCGGTAAACGCAAGAAATGCCGCGAAGCAAAGAGCCATCCACCATCGGTGTGAGCGCATGTGATCCTCCATCGGACAGCGGGCTGGAACTCCAGAGTAGCGCGACCGGGCTACGGCCACAATCGAGGCGTCCAACGGGAGTGCCCTAAACATCAGCGGGACAGAGAAGAACGCACTCCCTCCCCAACCAGGCGCGGAGCGAAGAGAGCGCTCCACTCAGGTATCGGGATTGCGCCCCATCTCACGTGCAACCGGTGAAATCCAAACGCTTGACCGTGGTCGCGGCGCCGGGAGTGACCTTAAGCGGCTGAACGCTCCCATCCAGGTTTGTGGTCTGCGTGGGAGGCGAGCAGATGGGCGTGTTGCTGGTCATGGGCACGGTGGCCTGCGCTTCGACGGAGTAGAGCACATCGCCGCCCGGGGGCACGGTAAAGGTGACGCTTCCGGCGGAGAAACTCCCCACGCTCGGATTACTCGCGGGCACAACCAGCGTGTACTGCGCGCAGAACGCGCCGGTGGGGCTGCCTCCCGGACAGGAGGCGCTGGAGCTTACAGCGACGAGAGCCGTCGAGGTCTGCGAAGCAGTGTGCTCGAGAGGAATTGTGATCTGCCTCATGCTGCCGCCCGGAAGCGTGATTATCTGGAAGGCACTGATGTTGGCGTCGATGCTCGCTCCGGTTGTTCCATTCACGGCGGTGACGAACCCCTGCAAGACTCCGGGACCGGTTGTCTGGCCTGTTTCCGCGACTAGGCGCAGACCGTTCAGCGAGGTCCCGCCCGGAACGTTGACGACGACCGTGGCGTTGTAAGCCACCGAGCCGTTTACCGCATCCACGACGACGTCAAACATCGCACCGGCGGGCAACGGACAGAAATTGAACCGGCCGTTGGCGTCAGCGGTGGCCTGGCGCGTGATGCGGTCGATCCCGCCGCTGTCGGCTTGTTCCAGAGCGACTGTCGCTCCGGGAACTGGCTGCAGCGTGACGCTGTCGATGACTTGCCCGCTGATCCCCGATGAGTTCGCGCTCACCTGACCAGCCGTCAGCGTGGGACGCAAACGGTAATCGCCATTCGGCAGCGGCACAAGCGAGGCGCAGGTGTTGAAGTCGAGATTGATGTCCACACTCTGGCCTGCGGCCACATGAATCGGGCCGCCGACAATCTGGCCGGGGGGAATCTTGAGGCCGGTATTGGCCTGGCTACTGAGCTGTAATACGGAAAACTTGTTGTTCTTATCCACGACGCAATTGAAGACCTGGCCCAAGCTCACGCAAGCATTCGTGGCGGGCGCGGGCCCGCTGGGTGCGGCGTTGGCAAGGAGGAGTAGACGAATCTGCTGATAATCGCCGGCGGGGAGGCTGGAGGTGGATCCAAGTTGCGCGAGCAAACAAGCGCCATTCGCCGGGAGGTTGAGGAGATCCACTTGCATGGGCTGCGAGGTGAGTTGTGAGGCCAGCTCCTGCCATCCGGGCGAGGCATCGCTGGCGGATGAGCTGAGATGTGCTTGCACGGAGCGGATGGTGACATAAACGTGATTGAAGTTGCCCGACGGCGCCGCACAACTCGGCGGATCACTGATGCTCACGTTCGCCGAACCCATTCCAGAGCTTACCGAGGTGGTGGAGTTTTTCGAACAACTGGCCATGACAAGGAAATCTGCAATCACCAGAATCAGAAAGATGAGTGCCGTGGGAGATAGATTGGCCTTTAGCGTCGACTTTGAGGATGAGTTCATTGAGGATGAGTTCATTGCCTTTCCCCCGATCATGAGATGTTCGAATCTTAGGGACGCTGCGAAGTAGACAGACGGCTCCGCGGCCAACTTGCCTATTGCAAGCGAGATTCCTTCGAGCAACTTACACGCAGTAAACCATTTAGCACGAGTACCGGAACTGGCTTGGAGTTCTGAGACGATGAAAAAAATGGATTCGCGGGAAAGAATTACAGGGTGATCGACGGGGACTTGGGAGCGGACATCTCTGTAAACGGCGTCCCCGCGTCGTGAGATCCGGACCAGAATTAAAGCGCCATTGGCGCTCTAGCTCGCTGAGGTCCAGGTCTTATTTGGCACGGCTGCCCTTCGAGCATCCTAGGGACAGAAGGCCGTGCTCCCTCCCAAACGCATGGCGAGAGACGCTCTACTCGAGGGGGATGCGCGCGGCGTTCTGGGTGAGCCACGCGTCGAAATTCTGGAGCGCCGGATTGAGAGAGCGTGAAAATGCAATGTCGCGCACGCCGCAGTAGTAGTCGTTGAAGTCGCGCTTGAACTGAAACATGTTGCCCAGATCTTCGGCGCCGGGGAAGCCGAGGCTTCGATAAACCTCAGGCGAAACACTGTTGTAGACGACTTCCCTCCCCAGAGCCTCGCTGAGCGCGGCGGCCATCTGCGTTCCTGTGAGGTGTTCGCCGGCGATGCCCACCGTCTTGCCGATGTATTCGTTTTCTTTCTTGAAGATGCCATAGGCGCATCCCCCGATGTCCTCGGCGGCGATGCAGGGGAGTTTCTTGTCGCCCATCGGGAAGGTGAGTGCGAGCCTGCCGTCGGGTCCCTTCTTGGGGCCGGAACCGAAAAAGATGAA
>JBGQGH010000126.1:0-5707 GCA_041497315.1 Terriglobia bacterium
CGACACGCACGGCCATGTGGACGATATCGCGCGGTTCGTGAACCCAACGACGATCGTGACCGTAGTCGAGGAGGACAAATCCGACGCGAACTACGAACCTTTGCAGGAAAATCTCGCGCTGCTGCGGCAGATGCGGGATCAAGATGGAAACGCGCTACGAATTGAAACTTTGCCTATGCCCGCGCCGGTCGTTTTCGACCGGCAGAGGCTTCCGGCCAGCTACGCGAATTTCTACATCGCGAACAAACTGGTGGTGGTGCCCACGTTCAACGACCCCAACGATCGCATGGCGCTCGACAAACTGACCGCGCTCTTCCCCGACCGCGAAGTAACCGGCATCGCTTGTACGGACCTGGTGCTGGGACTCGGCACGTTGCATTGCATGACGCAGCAGCAGCCGGCGTAGCTGCGCTTCGGCGATTCTCAACTCGAAATCGCCCACAAATTTCTTGGCTCTGACTACCGTCTGGGATAGGCTCGACAACAGGCGGCGGATGATTTCACTCTTGGCTCTGGAGATAATCATGCAGGAATCCACGCGCGTGTTCGGAATCAGCGTTTCCCACTCCCTGATCGGCTGGATTCTCATCGGATTGATCGCGGGCTGGCTCACCGGCAAACTCACTCGCGGCCGAGGTTTCGGCTGCATCGCCAACGTCATCCTCGGCCTCATTGGCGCTCTTATCGGTGGCTGGGTCTTCTCCAAGCTCGGTATCTTCGGCGGCGGGATAATCTATAGCCTCGCGGCGGCGACCGTCGGCGCGGTTTTGCTGGTGACGATCGCGCGGCTGTTTTCGAGCGGCGATCAGTAAGTCACCACAAGGGCTGCGCACATCTCTTTTGCCTTCTCCGTCTCCAACGCGGCGCACGGCGATGTGATACGATGAGCCGTTCGTTGGAGGCTTGCTATCGCTTCGAGTCAACCTTCCCTTTGGGCCATTCCCCTAGGCGGGCTGGGCGAGTTTGGCATGAACATGCTTGCCCTGCGCTTTGGCGACGACATCATCGTCATTGACGCGGGCATGATGTTCCCCGAGGCCGAGCTGCTCGGTGTGGACATCGTCATCCCCGACATCACCTACCTAAAGCAAAATCGCGAGCACGTCCGCGCGATCCTGCTCACGCACGGCCACGAAGATCACATCGGCGCGCTGCCCTACATTCTCCGCGACCTGGATGTGCCGATCTACGGCACGCGCTTCACGCTGGCGCTGGTGCGCAAACGGCTGGAGGAGCACGCGCTGCTCGACAAGACAGTCCTGCGCGAGGTGATCCCCGGGCGCAAAGCGGAAATCGGCCCGTTCGAGATCGAGTTTATCCACGTGACGCACAGCACCGCGGATTGCGTCGCGCTGGCGATACGCACGCCGCTGGGCGTGATCATTCACACCGGCGACTTCAAGATTGATCAGACGCCGATCGACCTGCAACCCTTCGACATGCACTCTTTCGCGCGGTACGGCCACGAAGGCGTGCTCGCGCTTTTCAGCGACAGCACGAACATCGAGCGGCCCGGCTACACGCCCTCCGAACGCGCCGTGTGGACGCGGATCGAGGAACTCTGCCGTGCGGCGCCGCGGCGCGTGCTGGTCTCCTGCTTCGCCACGTCGGTGCACCGCATCCAGCAGGTGGTGGATATCGCCGGGCAAACCGGCCGGAAGGTCGGCTTCGTCGGGCGCAGTATGGTGGACAACGTCGAGATCGCGCACTCGCTCGAATTGCTGCGCATTCCGGACGGCATGGTGGTGCGTCCGCAGGATTTGAAAACGTTTGATGCGCGCAAGCTCGTCGTGCTGGTCAGCGGGAGCCAGGCCGAGCCGATGTCGGCGATGTCGCGCATCGCTGTGGACAACCATCGGCTGCTCAGTGTGGAAGAAAACGACACGGTGATCCTTTCCGCGCGCATTATTCCGGGCAACGAGAAGGCGATTTTCCGCATGCTCGATCACATGTTCCGGCGGCGCGCGCTGGTCTATTACGACAACGTGGGCGGCACGATCCATGTTTCCGGCCACGCCAGTCAGGAAGAACAGAAATTGCTGCTGAATCTCGTGCGGCCGAAATACTTCATCCCCATTCACGGCGAGTACCGGCAGCTTTTCCGGCATGCGGCGCTGGCGCATCAGGTCGGAACAGTCTCAGGCGAAATCCTGCTGCTCGAGGACGGTCACCCGCTCGAGTTCACTGCGGACGGAGCGTTCCGCCGCGAACAGGTCGCCGCAGGGCGCGTCTGCGTGGATTCGGGATCGCTCGAAGAGATTGAGGACGTGGTGATCCGCGACCGCCGCCACCTGGCCGAAGACGGGGTCGTCGTCACGATCATCGCCATCGACAAGCACACCGGCCGCTTGGAGTTGCCCCCCGAAATCGTCAGCCGCGGCTTTCTGCCCTCGGAGAATGGCACGGAGTTGATGGCCGGCGCGCGCGCAGTCATCCTGCGCACCATAGAGCAATCGAACGCGGAGGAAAAGAGCGACTGGGGCGTCATCAAGGAAAAAATCCGCGTGGACTTGAAGCGCTACCTCAACAAGCAGACGTCCAAGCGCCCGTTCATCCTGCCGGTGATCCTCGAAGTCTAGGTCTCTCCATGAAACGCGCTCGTCTCACGGTTAGGCCCTATCGCCCGCGCGATTGCAAGATGGTGGTCGAGATCCAGGCAGAACGCACCGTCTGTTGCAGGGAGTTTTTCTGTAATACCTTTCGGGGAGTGCTGCGCCTGCCGGGAGCGAAATGCCATGTTGCGGAGGCCGGAGGAAAGATCCAAGGGTACATTGTCGCCGGGAGTGGCGTCATAATGACAGAAGTGCACGATCTGGTGGTCTTGAGGACAGCAAGGTGGCGGGAGATCGCATCCGCGTTGTTGAAAGCTCTTGAAGGCGACGTTCTTCCTCGCGGCATGGAATGCATCAATCTCAGGGTAATGTCCGGGGACAAAGACGCCCTCGCCTTGCTGCGCCGTCATGGCTACCAAGCTTACGCCGGAGTTACAGATGACATGCAAATGCACAAGCATTTTGGTGGGACAGCCAAGATCGATCCGACATCGTCCCAATTGACTTCCTCCTCCACTCCGCGATCCTAGAGCCCTCGTCCGCTCCACCCTCGGTTTTTCTGGGCCTGCTACAATCGCCTCGATGAATGCGACTTTGCGCCAATACGAATCCGCTGATCTTCCGGCACTCTACGAAATTGACAAGGCGTGCTACGAGACGGGGATCGCCTATTCGCGGCATGAGCTGCGCTGGTATCTCGAACAGGAGGGCGTGGATTGCGTTGTTGCGGAGTTTGGCGGCCAGGTGATCGGCTTCATCCTGTCGCATCGCGACAGAGCGCACTCGCACATCATCACGATTGATGTACTGGAAGCCTGGCGGCGCAAGGGCACCGGCACTGCTTTGCTCGAGGAAATCGAGCGGCGCCTCGCCGCGAGCGGCGCGCGCGTGGTAGAGCTGGAAACAGCAACGACCAACAAAGCTGGCGTTGCCTTCTGGCAAAAGCATGGCTATCGTACCGTCGGCTTGCTGAAAGGCTACTATCTCGGCCGGCTCGACGCTTATTCGATGCGCAAGACTTTGCCTGATGGCCCGCTTGATCACTCTACTCATCCGGGAGAATCGAATTGAACGACTACTTGCTTTCATTAATCCTGGGAATCATTGAAGGACTGACCGAGTTCCTGCCGGTTAGCTCGACTGCGCATCTGCGCATTGCCGAAGCGATCTTCCACATCAGCCTGACCAGCGGCTATTGGAAGATGTACACGATTGTGATTCAGTTGGGTGCCATCCTTTGCCTCCCCTTCTTCTTCTGGCACCGAATCGCACGTTTGATAGGCTACACACGTGGGGATACGCCAGCGCTGCTTGTCCCTTACAGAATACTGCAGTGCCTTGTCGCGGCGGTGCTCCGGTCGGGCCCCACGCAATTTACGATTGTCGCCTTTTTTGTTACGGCAATTCCCGCATTCCTGCTCACAAAAATAATCGGCAAGCACCTGGAGAGCCTGATCATCATGGGGAGCGCCCTTCTGATCGGCGGAATCGTGATGTGGGTGGTTGACGCCGTGAACGCCAAGTCGGAGCAAGCCGGGCCCGGCACTACAGGAAGCCGCATCAGTACCTGGCACGTGGAGGAGATGAGCTTGCTCCAGGCCATCTGGATCGGCGCATGCCAGATCCTCTCCGCGGTGTTTCCCGGAACTTCGCGTTCGATGGCCACGATTGCGGCCGGGCAACTGGGTGGAATGTCCCGCGCCGCGGCGCTCGAGTTTTCGTTTTTTCTCTCGATCCCGACGATGGCCGTGGCTACCGGTTACGACCTGCTGAAATCGCTCACCGGAAAGGGCGAGAATCCCATCGGTGTCGCTCAGATCGACGCGCACGGATGGGTGATCCTCGGGATTGGGTTCGTCGTATCCTTCATCGTGGCCTATGGCAGCGTGGCCTGGTTGATGAGCTGGGTGCGGCGCAGAGGATTCGCGCCCTTCGCCGCGTATCGGATTCTGGCGGGGATCGCAGTGCTTGTCTGGGCGATGAAATAAAAGAGGCGCCGGGCAAGAACTTGCCTTGAAAGCCCTCCCCAGGCTATTTACGAACACACACGTCCAAGAACTTGATTGTTTGCCAGTTCGCTTTTGATATAGTCATGCTGTTGTCGGCGTTCCTCCGGATGGGCTCTGCGCGATAGCGCCCACGCTTCCCATCTTGCCCGCCTGCGACGAGCAGGCACGATTGCCTTCCCCCACGAGCAAGGAGATACGTGTGCGCGTCCTGACCCCAACTGATAATCGCCGCCTGAATGAATTGATCGGTTTTTTAGGCATCACCATCGCCATTCTTGTGGCGCTAAGCCTGCTCTCCTACAGCCCTAGGGACATTTCGCTGAATGTTTCCGCTCCCCTGCTGGAGACTCAGCCGACACGCAATTGGATCGGTCCGGTCGGTGCGCATGGCGCGGACCTGCTTTTCCAGGGGTTTGGGTACGCAGCGTTTTTGCTGCCGGTGGGGATCTTCATGGTGGGGCTGCGATGGTTCCGCAGCCAGGTGGTGGAATCGCCGGTGGCAGGAATCATCGGCTACGTTCTGCTGCTGCTGTCCGCCCCGGCACTCTTTTCGCTCTGGCATCTGCCCGAAGTGCGCGGAGCGGTCCCGGCGGGGGGGCTGGCCGGCGAGCTGGTTTCCGCGGGGCTTCGCGCGATGCTGAATACTGTGGGTGCGCACCTCGTGGCGGTCGCTGCGTTCCTGGCCGCGCTCTTTTTGACTACGCCCTTCTCGTTTACCGGGGCGCACCAATGGCTGCGCGGGCCGATTGGCGGGACGGTCGGAAGAATCGATCTCTTCGGCCGCATCCGCGCGCGATGGGCCGCGTGGAAAGAAATTCGCGAGCACAAGCGCTTACGACAGCGGGTCGAGGAAATTCGCATTGCAGGGCGGCCCGCGGTGAACCAGCCGCCGGCCGCCGCGAGCCCGTTAAACAAAGCTGCCTCATTGCAGGAAGAAGAAGCGGAAGAGGAGCGGCGCGGTCCGGTGCTGATCCGCGAAGACGAAAAACCCGGGAAGGCCTTCATATCGTCTGAACCGAAGATCGCCAAAGGCGCGACGAACTATCGCCTGCCCTCCCCCAGCCTCCTGCGGATGGCCGAGCGCGGCGAGAAGATGGCCGAAGACGACATGAAGGAGTGCGCGCGGGCCATCGAGCTGAAGTGTGA
>JBGQGH010000127.1:0-5363 GCA_041497315.1 Terriglobia bacterium
CGACCGGAGGCTCTGAGGCGCCAAGTCGGCCGGCGCCTGCTTGACATCATGAGGAGCGATGCCGCGCTGGGGGGTGCCGACGTCGCCACCAGCGTCGAGATCCGGCAGTTCGAGCCGGGGATGTACATCACCGAGCGGGATGTGCCCTGAGGGCCCCCGGTACGCGCCGTCTAGCAGCGGTTTGAAGAAGTCGAACCGGCTGGCCTTGCTGGCGCGAGGCCGGAAGCATCATTCTTGACGCATCGTTTCCAGGATCGGCCTCGCGCCAGCTGCGGCCAAAAGCGCACGCTCGCTGCTTAAACCTGATCCGTTATGCATACAAAGGTGAACTTAGGTGAGTGATCGCCACATCGATGCCTTCTTCTACGGCCTGTTCATGGACCAGGAGATCGTCCGCGAGGCCGGCGTGGCACCAATCAACCCGCGGCGGGCCTATGTCGAGGGGTTCGCGTTACGTATCGGCCAGCGAGCCACGTTGGTTCCATCGGCCGGAGTGCGCGTCTACGGTATGCTCTTTACCCTCACGCACCCTGAGCTCGACCGACTCTACGCCGCTCCAGGGCTTGAGCAGTATCGCCCAGAGGCGCTGCTCGTCCACGTGCTGGAGGGCGCACCCACACCGGCCTTGTGCTACAACCTGCGTGAAGCACCGCAGCCAGGTGAACGAAATCCTGAATATGCGGCGCGGCTTCAACGCGCCCTCAGCAAACTGGACTTCCCAGCAGAGTATGTCGCGTCTGTTGGTGAGGGTGGTGCATAACCACCGCAAGCAGGCGACGGCGGGCGGGCACGGCTGTGCTGAGCAGGCGCGACAGGAGTGCGCCCGCCGCGCCTGGTGCCGAGCGTTAGACGGCGGCGGTGCCTTCATCTCGGGACCCTCTATCCTGATGGTCTGAGCTTCGACCTCGCACTCAGCTTCCAGAGAGATGCAGGATCCATGGCTAGAGTGGTCATTGGGATGACGAGCTCAGCGGCCGACCAGCTCGGCTCTACCCTGATTGCGCTGCGTTCCGGGGCACCGCCTACATGGGTGCTGCAATCGCAGCAGCGCTGTGGCTTGGGGGGGCGGGTCCGAGAACAGGCGATCGGTTAACCGTCGGTTAACCCCGACACCCCACTAATGTTTCCTATCGTCCTCGGAGGACGCAGCCTATCTCGATGCGCGCGTATGGTCCGAAGCGGACCTGGAAGACGCACGAGTCGTGCATGAAAAGCTAGGGATTCTGGTCAACCCCAACATGATCGAGGCGCACGTCTCGGAGTATCCTTCGATCCAGTCAGCTACGCGCCGAAGATCGTATGCCGAAAGGATAGGCCGGCAGGACCGGCATGTCTTTGTGGGGGAAGTGTGGGGGCTTGGCGCGCATTTCCATCGCGACGCGCGCGCCTGCACGTACCGTTCGGAAAAGCGCCCTGCACCTGCAGGGCGCCGCGGTCGCCCTGTGAAGTTATGCGATGGGGCATCCGCCATCTCGACGCGCTCGTTATCGTGGTGCTGGAGCCGGCGGGCTGCATGGCCGCCGAAGCGCCCGCGGGATTTGCAATCACATCTTCGATGGCGATGCGCGCTTCGCCGATGTCGCGCAAACGCTGTTTCGGATCTTTCGCCAAGCAGCGGCCCAGCAGATTGCGAACTGCCGGCGGCGTGGTCGCGGGCAAGTGCTCCCAACTGGGCTGGTCCTTGATGACGGAAGCGAGTGTTTCCGGCGCAGTTTCTCCGCCGTGGAGTTGATGCCCGGACAGCATTTCGTAGAGCACTACGCCGAACGACCAGATATCGGCGCGGCGGTCCACGGATTTGCCCTTGGCCTGCTCTGGGCTCATGTAGGAAGCCGTACCGAGAATAATTCCGGCTTTCGTCGCGGCCATGCTAAGGGTGGGCGAGTTAGCGAGGTCCTGCGAAGACACCGCGTCATCGGCCAGCGCTTTGGCCAGACCGAAATCGAGCACCTTTACTTTGCCGTCCGCGGTGATCTTGATGTTGGCAGGCTTAAGATCGCGGTGAATGATCCCGCGCTCGTGGGCGTACTCCAGCGCTTCGGCGATCTGTTTCGCGATCGGCAGCGCCTCTTCCGGCGGAATCGGCCCCTGCGCGATGCGGTCGGCGAGCGTAGGACCTTCGACAAGCTCCATGGCCAGCGCGCGGACAGAATCTGATTCCTCCAATCCGTGAATCGTGGCGATATTCGGGTGATTCAGAGAGGCGAGAACCTGCGCTTCGCGCTGGAACCGAGCCATGCGCTCCACGTCGGCAGCGAAGGCTTCGGGCAAGACCTTGAGGGCCACATCGCGCCCGAGTTTGGTGTCGGTGGCGCGAAAGACGACGCCCATGCCGCCCTCACCGAGTTTTTCGGTGACGCGGTAATGCGAAATGGTCTTGCCGATCATGGCAGAACTGGTGACCCGAGTGGCGCCATCTTAGGCTTCGCTCCCAGTCAAGTCAACGAGTCTTGACGAGCCGAGAACGGCACGGAAAACTCCGGATTGTTGAGATTCTCCTCAAGATGGATTTGCCGCGGCCGGTCGTTGTGCACCCGATCGGAACACAATTTTCTCTCGCAAAGTTCCTTGAAATTCTCCGCCACTTGTATATGATGGAACACTTTGACGATGCTCTTTCTCCCTAATTGATTTTTGTTCCAGCCTGGCCTGCGCGCAATTGTGTTCGCAGGAGTGTGCGGCCGGGAAGTTTTTCGGAGCGGAGGCGATGCAGAGAAAAAACCCGTGTGCCGGCTCGACATTAGCTGCAGTCCTGCTGGCGCTGTTCCTTCTGATTTTCACCGTGTCCACGGTCTACGTTTTCTGGGCAAAAACCTGGTGGTTTCCGAATCCCATCACCGCGCTGGGCCGCGAAATTGACCAGCAATTCCACCGCACGCTGATCATCACCGGGATTGTCTTCGTGTTGTCGCAAATCGGGCTGGCCTGGGTGGTCTTCCGCTACCGCGATCAGGGACAGCGTGCTTCGCACAACGAGGGCAATCAGACCATGGAAGTTTTGTGGTCCATGGCCACGCTGGTGCTCTTCGTCGGCCTCGGTTTCTATGCCGAGCACGCCTGGGCCGAAAACCATTTCCGCGATGCCGCGCCCGGCGCAATCCAGATCGAAGTCACCGGGATGCAGTTCGCGTGGAACTTCCGCTACGCCGGCCCGGACGGGAAATTCGGGAAGCTCGAGCCGACGCTTGTGAACGCTTCGGGGGGCAACCCGCTCGGCCTGGACCCCAAAGACCCCAACGGCAAGGACGATTTGGTGGTGCCGGTGATGGCTGTGCCGGTGAACCGCGAGGTCGAGTTGCTGATCCGCGCGCAAGACGTCACGCACAGCTTTTTCGTGCGCGAGCTGCGTCTGAAACAGGACGCGGTCCCGGGCATGGTGATCCGCATCCACTTCACCGCGCAGCAGACCGGCGAATATGAAATTCTTTGCGCCGAGCTGTGCGGCTTGGGCCACTACAAAATGCACAGCAACCTGTCCGTGCTGTCCGAGCCGGACTACGAAAAGTGGCTGAAGGATCAGGCCGCCAACCAATGATCATCAGCTCAAGCCAGGAACCTCTGAGGCAAGGAGAGTATTGATGGCCACACACGCCAGCGCCGCCCACCACGCGGTCGCGCCGAGTGGTTGGATACGCAAGTACGTCTTCAGCCTGGACCACAAGGTCATCGGGATTCAGTACATCTCCCTGGCCGTGTTCTCGGTGTTCGTGGGCATGGCGCTCTCTCTGCTGATGCGAATGCACCTGGCTGGCATGCACACGGGGATTGCATCCATCGATCAGATGACGCCGGAAGGGTACCTCGCGCTGATGACCATGCACGGCTCGATCATGGTGTTCATGGTGCTGACCACGGCGCCGCAGGGCGGCTTCGGGAATTACTTTTTGCCGATTCAGATCGGCGCGGCGGACATGGCCTTCCCGGTCCTCAACATGCTCTCGTTCTGGACCACGTTCTTGTCGCTGGTGGTGCTGGTGGCGGCGTTTTTCGTTACCGGTGGCGCGCCGATTGGCGGCTGGACCGCGTATCCGCCGCTGAGCGCGCTGGGTCAGATTGCAGGACCCGGTCAGGGCACTGGGCAAACACTGTGGGTGCTGGGCGTGGCGATTTTCTGCGGCGCTTCGCTGATGGGCGCGCTGAATTTCATCACCACCACGATTGACCTCCGCGCCAAGGGCATGTCCCTGATGCGCATGCCCCTGACGGTGTGGGCCTGGTTCGTCACCGCGATCCTCGGCTTGCTGGCCTTCGGCGTGTTGCTCGCGGCTTGCATCTTGTTACTCCTCGACCGCGTGGGCGGCACAAGCTTCTTTATCCCCGGCGGCCTGGTGATCACCGACCAAATCGTGAATCACAAGGGCGGCTCACCGCTGCTCTGGCAACACCTGTTCTGGTTCTTCGGACACCCCGAGGTGTACATCGCCATTCTGCCCGGCATGGGCGCGACGTCGCATATCCTCTCGACGTTTTCGCGCAAGCCGGTTTTCGGCTATCGCGCCATGGCCTACGCGCTCTGCTCCATCGGCTTCCTGGGCTTTTGTGTGTGGGGCCATCACATGTTTGTCAGTGGCATGAGCCCTTACTCCGCGTTTGCGTTTTCGATCCTGACCATGTCCATCGGGGTGCCTTCGGCCATCAAGACGTTTAACTGGCTGGGAACGTTGTGGGGCGGGAAGATCCAGTTCCACTCGCCAATGCTCTATGCCATCGGCTTCGTTTCGCTGTTCGTCACCGGCGGTTTGTCGGGCCTATTCCTGGCGCAGCCGTCGCTCGACCTCTACTTTCACGACACGTATTTTGTGGTGGCCCACTTCCACTTGATCATGGGCGTGGCGGCGATTTTTGGAATGTTTGCGGCGCTCGCATTCTGGTTCCCGAAGATGTCCGGCAAGATGATGAACGAGCCGCTCGGCAAGCTCCACTTCTGGATTACGTTCGTCGGCGTTTACGCCATCTTCATGCCCATGCATTATCTGGGGCTCCTGGGACATCCGCGGCGCTATTCCAGCTCGGAAGCCTCGACGTTTCTGCAGGGTACCGCGCCGATCCATCGATTTATCACCATCGCGGCGATTGTCACCATCAGCGCACAGCTTCTCTTCCTCATCAACTTGATCTGGAGCCTGTGGAGAGGGAAGAAATCGGAGATGAATCCCTGGAAGGGGACCACTCTGGAATGGACGGTTCCGGGGCCGCCGCCGCACGATAATTTCAATGGGGAGGAGCGCGTGATCTATCGCGGGCCGTATGAATTCAGCGTGCCCGGCGTGACCGAGGACTACGTTCCGCAGCACCTGGCACCCGAAGAGGTCGGCAAGGCGCACTAATCATGCCCGGCGCAATCGCAGAAGAACTCGAAATCA
>JBGQGH010000128.1:0-5361 GCA_041497315.1 Terriglobia bacterium
CGAAGTCTCCGGAAGCGATTTCTTGCGGAGCTTCATGAGCACCACGTTCACCGCCAGCCGGTGCAGCCAGGTGGAAAACGCCGATTCGCCGCGAAACGTTGCGATCTTGCGGAAAAGCTGCAGGAACGCTTCTTGCGTGAGATCTTCGGCTTCGGCTGTGTTTCCGACCATGCGCAGACACAGGGCGTAGACCCGCCTGCTATGCAACCGATAGATGCGCTCAAAGGCTGCGGCGTCGCCCTGCTGGGCCAGCCGGATGGCGTCGGCCTCCGGCAACTCCGTCGGATCTAGGCGTCTCGGTCGGACCACCGTACCCGTCGGGACGCATCCGTCAAGTGGGATGCTCCCCTCTCCCTGTGAGTTGTACTTCTATTTCCAGGAATGCCGGACAGGCCCGGCGCTTAGAGGCAGACCGGGGCCCGGCCAATGAACAGCCAAATGAAGACGCGGCAGTCCGTCCCTATTCTCTTCACAAAAGGGCTGCGCGTCTAGGACGAAGCGGTGAAGAGGTTTTTCCCTCGGCGGTCAGGAGATTGCACGCTTCCAACGTCCGGCGGAAGGCCTTCACCTCGCTATTGGGCAGGGCGCAGAGGAACGATTTGCACAGAATCATGGTCTCGCGCAGGCAGGTGTTCATATCGTAGTGAAGATTATCCAGTTCGCCCCAATGGGAGCCGGGCTGATCCGAGGAGCCCTCGGCGATCTCCATCGAAACCTGAAGGAACTCCTCCTGGAGCGAGGACACCGTTTGCGTCAGGAGGCGCAACTTATGAAAATATCTGGAACGCATGGAGAGCAGCACCCTGCCCAGCAGCGCGTTTCGCTTGGCGTAGCGCTGCGCGGTCTCGCCTCGGAAAAATTGGTAATTCAGGGGGACGACATTCGGCAGCGTGCCGAAATGCCGGGAATAATTCTCCAGAGTGCCCAGCATCACAACCAGGCTCCCCGAGAGGCGGTCATACAGCTCAGCCGTGACTCCTACTTGATTGCAGGCATGTTCCAGGGCAGACTCTCGCCGCAGGGTTAACGCTTCGTTCAACGAAATGCTCAGCATCGAGTAGAGGGCTTCCAATTCCCCCACGACTCTACCGAACACCTCGTCCTTATCAGCGGGCAGCCACGCGATCCAATCTTCCCGTACGGAGCGTGGCGGCAGGGGCCAAATCCTCGCAGTTGGGCGTCCCAAGTCTCCTCCAGCGCGAGGTGCGTTATTATAACAAAAGCCGCCTGCGCGCAAGCCTTATCCCTCAGGCTCCTTGACGCTCTTTGAACCGGCTCGCTATACTGCCGCGCGACTCGCGGTTTACCACCGCATCCGCGTCCAAAGAACGATCCGAGAGGAATCCACTTGCCCTTCGAGCCGGCCGACCAGTACACGCAGCGCCTGAAAAAGCTCGGCGATCTGCAAGCGCTGGGGCTCGACCCGTATCCGCGCAAGTTTGACTGGACGGCCACGCCCGCGGAAATTGTGGCGAAGTATGGCGCGCGCAGCGCCGAGGAGTTGGAAGCCGCGCCGGAAAAAGTGCGCGTGGCCGGGCGCATCATGACCATCCGCGGGCACGGCAAGGCGGGCTTCGCGCACATCCAGGGGCAGGGCCGCCGCGTGCAGATTTACGTGAAGCTCGACGTGGTGGGCGAGCGCGCCTTCGAGTTGTATCGCCTGCTCGATCTCGGCGACGTCATCGGCGTGGCTGGCAACGTCTTCCGCACGAAAACAGGCGAGCTGACAATCCGCGTCGAGGAACTCACACTCCTCACCAAGGCGCTTCTTCCGCTGCCGGAAAAATGGCACGGCCTCGCCGACATTGAAACGCGCTACCGCCAGCGCTATCTGGATCTCGTCGTCAATGAGGGCGTGCGCGAAATCTTTCTGCGGCGCGCGCAGATTATTCGCGAGCTGCGCAGTTTCTTTGACGCGCGCGGCTACGTCGAAGTGGAAACGCCGATGATGCATTCCATCGCCGGCGGAGCCACCGCTCGGCCTTTCATCACGCACCACAATGCGCTCGATATCAATCTCTATCTCCGGATCGCCCCGGAATTGTATTTGAAGCGCCTCGTCGTCGGCGGGCTCGACCGCGTCTACGAAATTAACCGCAATTTCCGCAACGAGGGAATCTCCACGCAGCACAATCCCGAATTCACCATGCTCGAGTTCTACCAGGCCTACAGCAATTACCGTGACCTCATGGACCTGACCGAGGAACTCTTGAGCGGCCTGGTCAGCAAAGTTTGCGGCAGCGCGTCCGTGCGCTACGGCAATCACGAAGTGGACTTCTCGAATTGGCAGCGGCTCTCCATGCGCGAAGCCGTCTGTCACTATTGGCCCGCGGAGGCCAAGCCCGCGCCCGCGGTCGAAGAACTCGCCAGCAAAGGCGGACCGCGCGAAGTGGCCTCGCGCCTGGACGCCTGGGCGCGCTCGCACAGTCACGAGGGCGTTGGCGGTGCCGCCAAGCTCACCGATGGTGAACTCATCGGCGCGCTCTTCGAGGCTGTGGCCGAGGAACATCTGATCCAGCCCACGCTCATCTACGATTTTCCCGCGGACATCTCTCCGCTCTCGAAAACGCGCGCCGACGATCCCTCCATCGCCGAGCGCTTCGAGATTTTTGCCGGCGGCCTTGAGCTCGGCAACGCCTTCTCCGAGCTGAACGATCCCGTCGAACAGGAGCGGCGTTTCCGCGCGCAGGTGGCCGCGGGCGGCGAGGAAGTGCCCAAGGAAGTGGATCTCGATTACGTGCGCGCGCTCTGCCACGGCATGCCGCCGGCCGCCGGCGAAGGCATCGGCATTGACCGGCTCACGATGCTGCTCACCAATTCCCGCTCCATCCGCGAAGTCATCCTCTTTCCGCTGCTGCGGCCCGAACCGCCCACGGACGAATCCGCGCTCGATGTGCCGCAGCCGCCGGGCGCACAAAAATGAAATTCGAGTGGCAGGTGGCGCGGCGGTATCTTCGTTCACCGCATCGGCCCGCAGTCCTGCGCCTCGTGACGCTTCTCTCCGTGGTCGGAGTCGCTGCGGGCGTTGGCACGCTCGTGATCGCGTTGGCCATGAACACCGGCTTCCGCCAGACGTTGCAGGATCGTTTGCTCGGCGTGTCCGCGCACGTCAACCTGACGCGTCCCTCGGTGCAAGGCATCCGCGATTACCGCGCCTTGGCCGCGCGCCTCGCCAATGTGCCCGGCGTCCACGCCGTCTCGCCCGCCATCTATCAGACCGTCTTGCTCTCCGCGAACGGCACCGCGCGCGGCATCGTGCTCAAGGGAATCGATCCTGAACTCGAACGCCGATCGAACGAGGCCTTGCGCCGCATGATCGCGGGCGCGGCGAATTTCGCTCCGGATGCCGACGGCATCGCAGCCATCCTGTTGGGCCGTTCGCTGGCGGAAGGAACGCATGTGAGCGCGGGCGATTACGTCACACTCACCAGCCCGCAGGGACGCCTGACGCCGTTCGGCATGGTGCCGAGGTCGCGCCGCTTTCGCGTGGCCGGAATTTTCGATTCGGGCTTTTACGATTACGACGAGAATTGGGCATTCATCACGCTCGCGTCCGCCGAGGAGATGGCCGGCACCGGCGATTTCGTCAACGTGCTGGAATTCCGCATCGCGCAACTTGACCGCGCGGAGGAAATGGCCCGAACGCTGGTGCGCGAAGCGGGGCCGGGGTTCTCCGCCACCACCTGGATGGACCAGAACCGCGCGCTCTTCCGCGCGCTGCGGCTGGAGAAGCTGGTGACCGCGATTTTCATCGGCCTGATTACCTTCGTCGCCGGACTCAACATCCTCGTCGTACTGGCCATGACCGTCAGCCACAAGGCACGCGATGTCGCCGTGTTGATGGCCATGGGCGCTCGCCACGCGCAAGTGCGAAATATTTTTGTTCTCCAGGGACTTACGCTCGGCGCCGTCGGCACACTCACCGGGCTACTCATCGGCTACGCGCTCGCCTGGGCCGCTGGGACTTACCGCCTGATCCCGCTCGATCCCCAGGTCTATGCCGTGCCCTTCGTGCCGTTTCATGCCAACGCCTTCGACGCGCTCTGGATAGCTGCTGTCGCTCTAGGCATTAGTTTCGCCGCTACGTTCGTCCCAGCCCGAGCCGCGGCGCGGATTCTGCCCGTTGAGATCCTGCGCTACGAATGACGCCCGCCCCCCTTTTGGCGAGCCAGTTGCACTACTACCAGGGTGGTTGCCGGGGACGGCATGAGCGGCCGAAAGGACCCAATTTCAGCCCCGGGAGCGTGTTACAATTGCCTAATCTTCAATGAGTTGTGGGAGATTCAGGCGATCGTTTCGGAAGCACCCAGGCAGGCAGGAAACCTGCTGGGAATAAAAGGGAAACTGGTGGGGCATTGGCACCAAATCTGGATGGGTCCCTGTGAACGCAAACCCCTACGGGGATGGGGCATCCAATTTGCTAGCGGCGGGATGCGGGCGCCGAACTTGGTGACAGATTGAGCGAACGCGGGGCGGCAACCGCAAAAGAGGAACGCATGACAATGCCGGGCACAGCGACAATAGCGCCGAAGCGCTCGGAAGGCGCGAGAACACGCGACACTGCGGTCATCTCCGCGCTCGGCCTGAGAAAATCGTACGGCACAGGAGCGTCGGCTCTCACAATTCTCGATGGCGTGGATCTCGAAGTCGCGGAAGGCGAGCTGGTGGCCATTGTCGGGCCCTCCGGTGCTGGCAAGAGCACATTGCTGCATCTGCTGGCCACCCTAGACACGCCGACAAGCGGTACAGTATACTTCGGCGCGGAACCGTTGGAGAATCTCTCAGAGGAAACGCTTGCGGAGTTCCGCAATCGTTCCATTGGTTTTGTTTGGCAGCGCCATCACCTTCTGCCTGATTTTACGGCGGCAGAGAATGTTGCTATGCCCCTTCTGATGCGGGGGGGCGGGCACGCCGAAGCGCTGAGACGTGCGGAAGAGTGGCTCGAGCAGGTCGGCTTGGCTTCGCGCGCGCGGCATCGGGCGGGGGAACTTTCCGGCGGGGAACAGCAACGCGTCGCCATCGCGCGGGCGCTGGTGAACGGGCCCGCGGTGCTGCTGGCAGATGAACCCACCGGCGATCTGGACGAGCAGAATGCAGAGGGCATCTTCGTCTTGATGCAGACCTTACATCGGACCCACCGGCTGACCTCCATTGTCGCCACGCACAATTCCGGACTGGCGCGGCGCTGCGGCCGCGTGCTGGGCCTGGAACACGGACACCTGGTGCCCCGCGATTTGAACGCAGCGGGTCACCCAGCCTCCGGCGCAAGCCGGAGCGGAGCATGAGGGGGAAGCGAGTTGAACCGTGTTTGAACGCTACACAGAAAAAGCACGGCGCGTAATTTTCTTCGCGCGGTATGAG
>JBGQGH010000129.1:0-5295 GCA_041497315.1 Terriglobia bacterium
CTTCGCGCCTTCGAACCAGGCTCGGGCTTCCTCATAGTCCTCCCGAAGGTTCATATTCTTGAACAGGCGCCCCGCGGAATCAAACGCTTTCCACTCGCCCAGTGATAATTGTTCAACCATGAGTTCCGCGAGCCCATCCATGATTTTGCGGACGCCGCCATCGAGTGCTGGGGCAATCGCCGGGCCGGCGCTCGTGCGGTACATCGCGCAGAGGGGCTCGGGGCCTCCTTCGGTGTGGGGAAGCAAAACATGCGCCTTCGAAGCGCGCGCGCGACGGATCAGAAAATCGAGCCAGTCGACTGTCAGGTAAGGAAGGTCGCACGCAACGATGAGGTTCCACTCACCGGCGGAATGGCGGAGTGCCGTGGCGATGGCGCCCAGCGGGCCCACGCCTGCCTTGTCGTCCGGAATCACGCGTAGTGAGAACGACGAGTATCGGCCCGACGGGCCCACGACCACGAGGCGCGCGACGAGCGGCTCGATGAGCCGCGCGGTGCGCTGCAAGAGAGCGACGCCGCCAAGTTCGAGCAATGACTTATCGCGGCCCATGCGGCCGCTTTCGCCGCCAGCCAGAATGAAGCCTTCGACCTGATCGTGGCACGGCATCACGCGTCTGTGGACCCCGCTTCCGGTGCACCTTTGCCCGGGCGGTGAATGCCGAGTTCGCGCAGTTTTTCCTGAAGGCTTTGCCGGTGCAAGCCCACGGCCGCCGCCGTGCGGGAAACGTTCCAGCGGTGCTCTTCCAGTTTGCGCGTCAGGTAGGCCACTTCAAATTTGCGCTTGGCCTCGCGAAAATCCGGCTCCGAAAGCGGCAGATCGCTTCCCTTCGGACGCCCGGTCGCGGGTTCGCCGCTGCGGACTTCTTCCGGCAAGTCCTGCGGCGTAATTTCTTCACCGTGCGCGAAAATCAGGCTGCGTTCGAGAGCGTTTTTCAGCTCGCGTAAATTTCCCGGCCAATCGTATCGCACGAGAAGATCCAGCGCTTCACGGCTGAGTCGCGCGGCACGGCCAAGATGCGCGGCGTGCAGCTTCAGAAATGCTTCGGCGAGCAAGGTGATATCTTCCTTGTGGGCGCGCAGAGGCGGAATCTCGATGGTCACCACGCGAAGGCGGTAGTACAAATCTTCACGGAAACGGCCGGCGGCGATTTCGGCGGGGAGCTTGCGGTGCGTGGCGCTGATGACGCGCACGTCCACCGCGATCGATTGCGAGCCGCCCAGTCGTTCGATCGTGCGGTTTTCGAGCGCGCGCAGCACTTTCGCTTGCGTCACGGGATTCATATCGCCGATTTCGTCGAGAAAGATCGTGCCGCCGTTGGCTAATTCGAACTTGCCCTTCTTCTGCTGCGCCGCGCCGGTGAACGCGCCTTTCTCGTAGCCAAACAACTCGGATTCAATCAGGGTTTCCGGAAGGGCTGCGCAATTCACTGCCACCATCGGGCCAGCCGCGCGCGGCGAACGATTGTGGATTTCCTGCGCCAGCAGGTCCTTGCCGCTGCCGCTCTCTCCGAGGATCAGCACGGTGGTATCGGCCGCGGCTACGCGCTCGGCGAGTTCGAAGACGCGACGCATCGCGACGCTCGAGCCCAGCATCTGGCCGAACTGGCCTTCCGTCACCAAACGCCGGCGCAGGCGATCGTTTTCCTGCTCGAGTTCGATCAGCTTCACCAGCGTGCCGACGCGCTTGCGCAATTCTTCGACGTCGAAGCCTTTCACCAGGTAGTCCGCGGCGCCACTTTTTAGAGCTTCCACTGCTGTCCGCGCGGTGTCGAGCGCGGAAACGATCAGCACCGGCTGCTCGTGTTTCTGTTCGCGCATCCAGCGCAGAAGCGCGAGGCCGTCCTCGCCCGGCATCACGACATCGAGAACGATGACGTCCGGCCGCTCGCGCAGAACGGCTTCGCGCGCCGACGCCACGCTCTCCGCTTCGGCGATGCGGTATTTGTGTTCGAGCGCGCGCCGCATCCCATACCGCGCGGCAGGCTCGTCATCCACGATCAGGATTGTTCGCATGCGAATCGCTTCCCTTCTCGTCCGAATCCGCCAGCGGCAGGCTCAGAAGAAACCGCGTGCCGCGACCCATCTCTCGGCGCGGACTCTCCCAACGGATCGCGCCTTGCATTTCCGCGAGCCGCCGCTCAACGATGGCCAGTCCCAAACCTGTGCCGCTCGGCTTGGTGGTGAAGAACGGCTGAAAGATTTTGTTGCGAAACTCCGCCGGGATGCCCGGGCCGTCGTCGGTCACTTCAATATCGAGCTGGCGGCCATTGCGCGCAAGGCGCACGCGCACCGAGCCTCCCGCGGGAAGGACCTCGATGGCGTTTACGACCAGATTGGTGAGGATGTCACTCAAGGCTTCCTCGGTGCCGCGGACAAAGCTCTCATCCGCTTCGGCGGCAAGTTCCAGCTTCACATTTCGGCGCTCCGCATCTCGTCCCAACAGCATCACCACTTGCCCGGCCACTGCTACTGCCGACACGCGCTGCGACGCTGCCCCCGAGCGCACGCTTGGCTTGGCGTAATGCAGCAACTGATTCAGCTTCGCGCTCAACCGATCAATCTCACCGACAACTAGTTCGCAATCTTTTCGAACATCCGCAGGCAGCGCGGGATTTTCCAACTGCACCTGAAGCACTGTTTTCATGGAGCCCAGAGGGTTCTTCAGATTGTGAGAGATGCTCGCGGCCATCTGCCCGAGCAGCGCGAGGCGTTCGCGTTCGGCGAGTTCGCGCTCGAGGGCCACTTTTTCTTCGATGACGCGGCAGAGATTGATCGCTCCGGGCAACTGCTCGGCGAGAAATTCGAGCACGGCATTGGTTTCTCCGGAGAGACCCGCGCCGTGCCCGGCGGCTTCGAGCACGCCCAGATCCTGGCGCCCTTTCCCCAGGGGAAAAGCGCGCATTCTGGCCGCCGGGGAGTTTTCTTCCGTCGGGGTGATGGATCGCCCGTCGCCAAGACGGATGCGTACCGCGGCGAGTCCGAATTCATCGCGGATGCGTTGCTCGGCGAAACCCAGAAGCCCGTCCATGTCTCCGCGCCGGGCCTCCTGCTGAATTTCTGAAGTGAGCCGCTGCAGCCGGTCCATCTGACGGCGAAGCGTGCGGTGCAACCCACGGCCCACACGGCGTTGCAGCGGCTCGAAGAAAATCACCAGCACGAAGAGGAGAATTCCCGCCGTGGCCTCGGGCGGCAGGATGGGCTCGAGCCACGTCTCCACGCGCCGCACGACCGCGAGGTACATCACCGCGACGAAGGCCGCGGAAACCGCGTACACCAGGTTGCGCTGGCCACCGATCTCGAGGAAGTTGGAGCGAAGGACGAAGTAGCCCAGAAGCGCGCTCGGCAGAATGGAGGCCAGCATCACTGACGTCGCGAACCAGACGGATTGGAGGGGCTCTCCGGGACCTCCGAGAACGTACGTATAGACGACCAGCGGACACGCCAGCGCAAAAAAGCCCATGAGGGCGCGATAAAAACCGCGCAGGCGCGGATCTTTTTCTTGCGCGGCAAAGCGCCATTCGAAGAAGAAGCTGGCCAGCAGCGCGCCGCCGAGCCACAGTCCGTAGGCGAAGCCGATCCGGCCGCCCGGCCGCAGGAAATTCATCGGAGCGACTTCGAACAAGCTGTGAATGCCGAATGCCGCAAACAACGGCCCGGGCAGGTAATTCACCCAGACAATTGCTTTCAGCCATCCAGGTACCCCACGGCCCTGCACAGACTCGCGATAGGCTACGTGCAGATGCATAAGGATGGCAGGGAGGAACGCGAGTCCAGCGGCGACGAGGATCACTGCGAAGGCGAGCGTGCCGATTGGCGGAACGGAATAGTAGATCTCGGAATTCAGCTTCAGGAGGAGTCCGGCGTAGAACAGGAAGAGGCTGAGGGCCAGGAAAAAGAGCACGCGTTCGAACTGGCGCGGACGGCGGTACCCGATGATGAGCACAAGCAGGAACAGATGAACCAGGGTTCCCGCCGAAAAACCAATTAGACGGACGTAGGTGATGGCGGTCATGCAGGAATTCGCCTCGGCGAATTCTATGCCTCAGTGGGATGCAAGACAACGGCCAAGTGTCAGCCAATTCAGACACCGCCTAAGCTATTGCAATAGAATGCTTTAGCTTGGGGAAACGGGCTCGGCAAGATCGAGGGGGGTGCCACGCAAATGCTTGACATGGTGGGACTTTCTGTTATATTAGCACTCGCAACAGAGGAGTGCTAACCGGGAATTCTGCGCTCCCTCGCACCACTTACCGACTAATTGAACGGAGGCTAGCAACGATGTCTCTCAATGTGACTCCCCTGCATGACCGAGTTCTGGTCAAGCGAATTGAGGAGAAGGAATCGATCAAGGGCGGAATCATCATTCCCGATACGGCGAAGGAAAAACCCCAGGAAGGCGAGATCATCGCCGCGGGGGCCGGCAAGATCGAGAAGGGTGTGCGCGTTCCGCTCGACGTGAAGGCCGGAGATCGGGTCTTGTTCGGCAAGTATAGCGGAACCGAGATCAAGATCGAAGACCAAGAGTATCTGATCCTCCGTGAGGACGAGATCCTTGCGAAACTGAGCGGCGCCGCCAAGGCCGCTTCGGGCAAAAGGTAACCCTTTCCCCGCGTCCCGAGGCTTCGGGACCGGGCGCGTTCGTACCAATCCGAAATCAAAGTGACCGAGGAGGACGAAGGCCGATGGCAAAGCAAATTGTGACTGGTGAAAATTCACGCCAGTCGATCCTGCGCGGCGTCAATGCACTTGCGGATGTCGTGAAGATCACGCTGGGCCCCAAGGGGCGCAATGCGGTGATTGAGAAAAAGTTCGGCGCGCCGGTCATCACCAAGGACGGCGTGACCGTGGCCAAGGAAATCGAGCTGCCAGATCCGCTCGAAAACATGGGCGCGCAGATGGTGCGTGAGGTCGCATCCAAGACTTCCGACGTAGCCGGCGATGGCACCACCACCGCGACCGTGCTGGCACAAGCGATCTTCCGCGAAGGCGTGAAGACCGTGGCCGCCGGCGCAAGCCCAATGGCACTGAAGCGCGGCATCGAGCGGGCGGTCGAAGTGGCCGTCGCCGAAATCAAGCGCCTTTCGCGTGACGTCAAGGGCGACATGATCGCCCAGGTCGGCACGATCAGCGCCAACAACGACAAACAGATCGGCAGCATCATCGCCGAAGCCATGAAGAAAGTGGGCAAGGACGGCGTCATCACCGTCGAGGAATCCCGCACGATGGAAACGACGCTGGAAGTGGTCGAAGGCATGCAGTTCGACCGCGGCTACCTCTCGCCCTACTTCGTCACCGA
>JBGQGH010000130.1:0-5215 GCA_041497315.1 Terriglobia bacterium
CCGGGCCATCGACATCGCGATTTCAGAAATGCTGGCCGGATGGCAACTCAACGATATCGAGTTATTGCACAAGCATTATGCGGAAAACGTTTTGGTGGTCAGCGGGGCGTGGGAGCCGGCCATCGACGGCTGGGACAAATACCTGGCCGCGTACAAGGCCCAACGCGCGCGGATGGAGGGGCCGATCCTCGATCGCAGCAATACTTTCATCACCGGCAACGGCAACACGGCCTGGGTCACCTATCAGTGGATTCTCCGCGCGGTGGTGGACGGCCAGCCGATCACCGGCCACGGCCATACCACGCTGGTGCTCGAGAAGCGCAATGGCGTGTGGTTAATTGTGATGAACCACACCTCGCTCGTTCCCGAAGCGCCGAAGCCGCCAACACCCGCACTACCAGGAAACAACCTCGGTGGGCCTGCGGGCGGACTCGGCGCCTGAAGGCCGAGGCGGCTCAGAAGTTCTTCAGCCCTTCCCAGATCCATAGGGCGGCAATCACCAGCAGCAGCGCCCCCGAAGTGACTCCCAAGGCCGTGATGGGTTTCGAGAGCCGGATCAACCGGGCGACGATTTCTCGTTGCTCCGCAGCCATGTGCTCTCCGGCTTTGTCGAGGAAGAGTTGGTCCTCCTCGCGGTTCGAGAGGATGCTGCGGTAAATCACGAGCCCGATCAGAGCTAGGGTGACCAATGCCCAGGGGATCAGAAGGTAGGTGAGAATCCCCCAATGCGGAGTCTCCATGGTTTCCTCCCTGCCGGATTGCCAATCCACTTCGCGCGGGCACAGCGGGGGTACCGAAAAACATCCGCTCTGGTCGGGATTATAGCACCGGATGAGGAGGAGGGAGTCAATTCGAGTCCTGGGTGGATTCGACGCAGGGGGGCTTCTGAGCGCTCGCGAAGCATTGCCGCACCACCCCCACCAGCGGGAGACGCGAGGCGCTCCTAGCCCCGGTGTTGCGTGCAACACCGGGGTTTAAATAGAGAAGCAAAGACTGAGGTGCAGTGGCGGGAGATCGAGGTAGGTGGGAGGAAGTGGACGCCTAAATGATAGAGAATGAAGGGAGTTATTGTTGTTGGCAGCGCGACGGAGGCGCTAAGTCATTGAAAGCGCTCGGCTGCAGTAAATCGTGGCGCGCGCGTCAGGCGGTGGCAGAGACAAAGGACTTATAAAGGATGGGAGGATGAATCCAACGGACATCGCTATACCGCAGCGGCCAACTCCGCTCAAGCCATTCATTCTATTGGCTTAATCCAGCGGACATCGCGACCGCGTCCTGAAATCCAACGGACATCCAGCGGACATTCACCGACGCTCATTTTGGAGTAGAAGCATCGACCCATGCGACGACCATTCTCCGGCAAGTCCTCGGCTCGATACCGCGTTCCTCCCAAGACCATTTCCCATAGGTGCTCAGCCAGGTTTCAATGACCATGCCGCAAGCCGCGGTCGCCCGCGCTCGCGCCAGCTCCTTGGGCCTCGCAAATCGGCGACGCAATTCCTCGTCTGCCTTCTCCAGTTTCTCGGCCCGAATGGCGCTGATGACCACATCGTGCTCGACGAACGTGCGGTCCTTCGATGGATATTCGTGAAGCAGGTAGCCGAGGGCGAACTGCGCTTCCAGATCGTCCGCGCTCTTCGCGGCGCGCTCGGCCTCGTGAACGGCCCTATCAGCGTCGATTTCTCGGGCATCGGATTGGCGTTCGTCGAGGCGTTGGATCGCTTCATAGGCCAGCACAGCGACCTTCTTGAATTCGGGCGAGAGTTCCGGCGGGGCCTTGGCTTTTTCCCCCGCCTGAATGGCGCCCAACAGGATTGCCAGAGCAAGATAGATCCTCCCCATAAGAATGTCCTTTCAGCGGGGGCGGCAGATCTCCCGCAATTCTTCCCACCAGCCATCGCGCCGATCCCAACCGGCGTCGGGACCCCCGTTCGCCGGTGGCGACAGCCGAACATCAAAGTAAGGAGCGCCCCCCGCGAGAAGACGCCTGGCGCGCACGCCGGTGATGGCGACCAGTGTACATCTGCAGCCCGGCCCTAGCGGCGGAGCGAACCGATTCCAGCCGGTCCACGACGCCGGCGCAATTCCGCCGTCCAGACACGCATGGTTCGGCCTGACGCGGCTGTCAATGATTGCGTCGAACAAGAAATAGGGAATGATCGTCATGGTCTCGGGATCGAGAAACACCGCCCATCTTACAGCCTGCCACTTAAGAGTCCGGACATCGAGCGGAGACAGCCTGACGCCGATGGGACGAGCTGCCCTGTATACCGCTCTGGCGGTGGCGCTCATGTCACGCGGCCAGCCGCGCGAGGTGCAGCGCTCCGATTCGGGCTCGACATAGCGAAAACGCCGCTCCATCACCGGATGTGGCGGACGCCCGATCTCGGCCGCGCCGGTTGCTTCTCTTCGCGGGGAGAGCCGTATTTTGCAGCCCGTTCACTGATGAAGTCAATAACATTTTCGACCACGGCGCTGGGGGCTCGCTCCAGGATCATGTCCAGGGCCGACAAGAGCGCCTGCCTGGTCTCTTCCCGATAGCGGCTCTGGTGCTTCACGCCTCCTGATGATCTCCGCCACGAATAACGTCCGATCTCTTCCCGGATCTCTGCTCCCAGCTTGGGAGCGAGCTCCCCCATCTGTTCAAGTCGCGCGGGCGAAGGTCGTTTCCGGCCCGATTCCCAATTCTGGACCGTCGCCAAGGAGACTCCCAGCGCTCGGGCGAATTGCTCCTGGGTATGCCCGAGCATCTCGCGCACGCGGCGGCTCAAACGAACAAAGGAGACCTGGTCCAATTTTCCTCTTGACAAGCGCAAAACGGTTAGTTAAGTTAACGTACCGTATGGCTAAGACTTCACGCGCAACATCTTACCAAGCCCGGAAGGGCAATGCAGATCTTGCGCGGCGTGCGCGTTCTTTCTATGGGCTGATGGCCCGGATCGCGCGAACCGCCGGCGTCTCTCCCGCACACGTCAGCTACGTCTTGGCCGGCCATCGCGCTTCGGCCAGATTGCTGGCCATCGCGCTCCGCGAGATCGCGCGGGCGGAAGCCAGCGAGTCCCGGAGGGCGGCATGAGCGCGATCGCGGATCTTCACGCGCCGCTGTGCATGGGCATTAAACGCGACGTGCCGGCGGTCCCCGACGACTGGGGCGGGCCGCTGGTTACGTTGACAAAGGCAGAGGCTGGCAGGCAGAATGATTTTGCCCCGCAAGACCGCACCTTGTGCCCAAGTGGCGGAACTGGCAGACGCGCTAGATTCAGGGTCTAGTGCCGGCAACGGCGTGGAGGTTCGAATCCTCTCTTGGGCACCAATTCATCGTCTGCGCTAGCTTGTTTCGGCGTTCCGCTCCAGAAAACGCTATAATAGGAACAGCTACGCAGCCATGGCAGACAGCGAAATCATCTTTTCGGTTCAGGAATCGGCGGAGGGTGGATATGAAGCCCACGCCCTGGGGCATTCCATCCACACCCAGGCAGACTCCATGGACGAACTAAGAAATATGCTGAAAGATGCTGTCCGCTGCCATTTCGAACCTGAAAGCATGCCTCGTGTTATCCGGCTCCACATGGTCAAGGACGAGGTTATTCCCGTTTGAAGTTGCCGCGCCGCGAAGAATTAACCGACCAGGACGTCCTCGCCCACCTCGGACGCGCGCGCGAACCCGCCAGCCTTCGAGAGATTGCGCATGCGCTCGACCTGCGGCAACACGCGCGCCGCGAACTACACAAGATCATCACCCGCCTGAAGCGCCGTGGCGAAGTGGAAGAAGTCCGCCAGGGCCGTTTCCACCTCGCTGGCAAGAGAATCACCAACCCTCCTCCGCCGCATCGTGGCACGACCCAGCCGCGCGCAGCCGCTTCGCCCGTCGGCGCGCCCCGCGCCAAGAGCGGGCCGGGGATCATCACCGGCCGCCTCGTGGCGCATCGCGATGGCTATGGCTTCGTCGTGCCCGATGAGCCCGTGCCCGGAATGGAAGGCGACCTCTTCATCGGCCGCGACCAAATCGGCGACGCCATGCATGGCGACCGCGTCGAAGCGCGCATCGAACGCCGCACGCAGGGCATGCGCGGCGGCGGCCGCGCCGAAGGCCGCATCCTCAAAGTCGTCACCCGCGCGCAAGCCACGGTCGTGGGTCTGTTCCGCTATGGCGACCGCGGCAACACCGTCCTTCCCTACGAAGCGCGCATCCTGCAACCCATCGTGATCCCTCCGGGAGATGAATTGACTCCCGAACTCCGCGCCAAGCTCGGCCCGGGAGCTCGCACCGCTCGCCGCTCGCAGCGATTGCCCGAACTCGAAGGCGCCGTGGTCAATGTCGAGCTCACGCGCTTACCGAAAGCCGGCGTGGCTCCCGCGGGGCGCGTGCTCGAAATCATCGGCCGCCCGGGCGATTTCGGCGTGGACGTCGAGATCATGATCCGCAAGCACCATCTGCCGCATGAGTTCCCTGAAGAGGTGCTGGAGGGCGCGGGCGCGATCGGCCAGGAAGTGACCGCGCAAGACTGCGAGGGCCGCGAAGATTTTCGCCGTCTGCCCATCGTGACGATTGACGGCGAAACCGCGCGCGATTTCGACGACGCGGTGTATGTTGAGCCGCTCGCCGGAGGCCGCTGGCAGCTTCAGGTGCACATTGCGGACGTGTCGCACTACGTCGCGCGCGGCTCCGCCCTCGATCGCGAAGGGCGTCTGCGCGGCACTTCGGTCTATTTCCCGAATCGCGCCGTGCCCATGCTGCCCGAAGCGCTTTCGAACGGGATCTGCTCGCTCAATCCCCAAGTCGATCGCCTGGTGATGAGCGCGATCATGGAAATCGATTCCGAAGGCAACATCGCCGCGTCGCGGTTCGCCACCGGCGTAATTCGCTCCGCCGAGCGGATGACCTATACCAACGTGAACAAAGTCCTCGAAGGCGACGGGGAGATGACTGCGCGCTACGCGCCGCTCGTCGAGCACTTCCGTCGCATGCGCGAGCTCACTCTTCTTCTCAATGCGCGGCGCGCCGGGCGCGGCTCGATTGATTTCGATCTGCCCGAGCGAGTGATCGAGTTCGACGAAAGCGGGAACATGGTGAGTGTGGTGCGGAGCGAGCGCAACATCGCGCACCGCCTGATTGAAGAGTTCATGCTCGCGGCGAACCAGGCCGTGGCCGGCTATCTCGAACGCCGGGGCATCGTTTCACTTCACCGCGTGCACGAAAAGCCCGATCCGAAGA
>JBGQGH010000131.1:0-5041 GCA_041497315.1 Terriglobia bacterium
CGCCCGGCGTCGCGTCAAAGAGTTCATCTCCCGCTCCGACCCGAAGAAAGTCTCCTCCGGCCGTGCGGAATTCTAAATCCGTTCCTTTCGCCGCACTCTGATTTCCTGCCGCCCCTTCGCCCCTCTTTTCTCTGCGTCTCTGTCACTTTGCCACTCTTTAACTTTCTTTCTGCCATCCCAGGCTCTTTCCGAATCTCCAATCCAGAAACCGATCCGTCACAAATCGCTTCGCAAAACTCAGCACTTGCGCTCGCCGCGTCACCGTGTACCGCGCCCGCGGACGTTCCGCGCGCACCGCCCGCAGGATCACTCGTGCGCAGTCTTCTGGTTTATCCTGAACCGTCGCCGTGGACTCTCGGTAGTTTCGCCCGTAATTCTTGTAGAGCTGCGCGTACGCGCTGCGTTCCACGTTTTTCACGTACTCCGACGACATCTCCCGCGCCGTCGTTTGGAACCCCGTCGGAATGAACCCCGGTTCGATCAGCACTACGTGTATTCCGAACGGCCGCACCTCCATACGCAACGCGTCGCTCATCGCCTCCAGGGCAAATTTGCTCGCGCTGTACGGCCCGAACAGCGGGAATGCATACTTCCCCGCGATCGAGCTCATATTGATAATCCGCCCGCCGCGGCGGGCGCGCATTTCCGGCAGCACGCGCTGGATCAGCCGCACCGCGCCAAAAAAATTCGTTTCAAACTGTTGCCGCAGGTCCTCCATGCGGATTTCTTCCATTACCGCGTAGTAGCCCACACCCGCGTTGTTGATGAGCACATCAATCGGCCCCAATTCCGCGCGCACTCCCGCCAGCCCGCGCTCCACCGACGCATCCTCGCGCACATCCATTTCCACCGTCGTCAGCGGCAGTTTTCTTTCCCGCGCCAGCGCCTCCAGTTGCGCGCGCCGCTCCGCATTTCGCCCCGTCGCGATCACCCGGTACCCTTGCCCCGCCAGCAGCACCGCTGTCGCTTTTCCAAACCCATACGTCCCGCCCGTGATCAGCACCGTCTTCAATTCCCCCGCCTTCGCCATGCGCCCTCCCGCAAAACATTACCCTATCACGCCTCCGCCAATTTCCTTTTCCCCCGCCAAGCCGCCTATGGAGTGCGGCGGCTTGACGCCGCTTTGCCTTTCACGCGGTTTGTTGACTGCTTCATTGTAGTTCTTCCCAACTCTCCAATCTGTCGCCTCTGCAACTCTGCCCCTCTGCCACCCTTTAACTCTTGAACGTTATTTTTCCGCTCCACCGCGCCACGCCGCTCTTGCTTTCCGTTCGGCTTGCACTAGAATCATCCCGATCGCGTGCTGTCCCCGGGAAAGGATTGGACCCTTGGAGCCATCGCCTCTTCTTCCCTGGATTTACGGCTTGATTATCGCCGCCGCGGTTTGTTTCGTGTCCGGCGTGGTCGCCCGCTTCATCCGCCATAAGGAGGGCACCGTCTGGTACCGCGGCACCATGGCCCTCCTCGCCTTCGCTATGGTGCTGACTCTCCTGGCCATTTATTCCGCGCACGTAAATCCCCGCTAACAAAGTGCCTTGCTTCGTCGTCTTATGCGTAAGGAGAATTCCCATGAAACGCTTGACCTGCGCCTTGTTGTTGGCGGTACTGGCTCTGGCGGGAGCGGCTCCGCTCAGCGCCAAACGCGGTTTAGGCGTCCCGGACGGTTCTACGGGACGCGGTTTAGGCGTCCCGGACGGTTCTGCGGGACGCGGTTTAGGCGTCCCGGACGGTTCTGCGGGAAGGGAGCCTTTCGTCGTCACCGCCGCCTGGCTCGCTGAGCATTTGAACGACAAAGACCTCGTCCTTCTCCACGTCGGCGTCCGCGCCGAGTACGAGGCCGCGCACATCCCCGGTGCGATATTCATCGATAATCAGGCCATCTCCACGCCGCGCGGCGAGGGGCTCACGCTGCAGATTCCCTCCGTCGAGCAATTGAAGGAGACCTTCGAGACTCGCGGCGTCTCCGACAGCTCGCGCATCATCCTTTACTTCGGCAAGGACTGGGTCACGCCCACCGCCCGTGTCTTTCTCACGCTCGAGTACCTCGGCTTGGGCGACCGCACCTCCATGCTCGATGGCGGCATGCCCGTCTGGATCGCCGAAAAGCATCCGGTCACCGCGGAGCTGAAGCTGCCCGCGCGCGGCAGCATCACGCCAAATCCCCGACCGGAAACCATCGCCGATGTCTCCTGGGTCAGCGCTCATCTCCAGGATTCTGCGGTGAGCATCGTCGACGCCCGCACCGAAAAATTTTACAACGGCGATCCCGGCAGCTTTTCGCGTGGCGGACATATTCCCGGCGCCGTCAGCATTCCTTTTACCTCCCTGGTCGAATCGGAAACTTCCGACAAACTGAAGGACATTGCCGCGCTCAGCGAAATTTTCCGCGCTGCCGGAGTCAAGCCCGGCACCGAAGTCGTCACCTACTGTCACATCGGCCAGCAGGCCAGCTTCGTCTACTTCGTCGCGCGCATGTTGGGCTTCAAGGCGCGCATGTACGACGGCTCGATGCAGGAATGGAGCGCGCGCTCCGACCTCCCCGTCGAATCATCTCCCAAGCCCGCGCCGCTGCCTGCTCCCAAACCGTGATTCGCTCCATGGCTCCGTAGCGGGGGCTTTATGCCCCCGCTCTGCGCTCTGCCACCCTGTCACTCTGAAACTCGCGCCTCCCTTCCTCCTTTCCTCACTTCCTCATTCCTCATCTTCGTTCTTGTTGAAACTCGCAAAATGACTTGCGCGTCTCTCTCCTTGCCGCGTACCATCCGGCACTTGATGACGCTTTCAACCCGCACTCATCTTGAAGGAGAACGTCCATGAACACTCGAGTGGTCTTCCGTCAGTTAGCCGCCCTGCTGGTCTTCGCCGCGCTGGTGTTCGCCGCCGGTAGCTCTCTCGGCCTCGCGCAATCCAAGAATTCCGCCGTCCGCCAAGGCGGACAGCAGAACGACGCCGACTACACCGCCGACATCCTGAAGTTCACCACCGAAAAATATTTCCTCACGGACCTGGTGGACCATCTCCCCGCCTCGTCCACTGTGCCCTCGCCCAAAAAAGTTCTCGGCTATTCCGTCGGCACCGAAGGCAAGCTCACCTACACGAAAGACATCTATCGTTACTACCGCGAGCTCGCCAAGGCCTCCCCGCGCGTGAAAGTCTGGACCGCCGGCAAATCCGAAGAGGGCCGCGAGTTTCTCCTCGTCGCCGTCACCGACGACGCCAATCAGGCCCAGCTCGACAAGTTCAAGCAAATCACCGCCAAACTCTCCGACCCCCGCAAAATTTCCGACGCCGACGCCGCGCAGCTCATCCAGGACGGAAAGCCCATCTACTGGGCCTCCGGCTCGATTCACTCCCCGGAGACGGGCTCGCCCGAAATGTTGATGGAGCTCGCCTATCGTCTCGCCGTCGAGGACTCGCCGTTCATTCAGAACATCCGCAAGAACGTCATCTTCCTCATCACGCCGGTTGTCGAGGTGGACGGCCGCGACCGCATGGTGGACACCTACTACTATCGCAAGGCCAATCCCGACAAGCCCGCGCCGAGCCTCGTCTACTGGGGCAAGTACGTCGCCCACGACAACAATCGCGACTCCATGGGCCAGGCCCTCGAGCTTTCCAAAGTAATGATGAAGAATTTTCTCGACTGGCATCCGCAGGTGCTCCACGACCTGCACGAGTCCGTCCCCTATCTCTACACTTCCACCGGCACCGGCCCCTACAACGCCTGGCTCGACCCCATCGTCATCAGCGAGTGGCAGAAGTTGTCCTACTGGGAAATCGAGCACATGACCCAGCGCGGCGTTCCCGGCGTCTGGACGCACGGCTTTTACGACGGCTGGGCCGCCAACTACATGTTCTACGTTGCCAACGGACACAATTCCATCGGCCGCTTCTACGAAACCTTCGGCAACGGCGGCGCGGACACGCGCATGCGCACCCTGCCCCCCGGCAATACTTCGCGCACTTGGTTCCGCCCCAATCCACCGCTCGCTCGCGTCCGCTGGTCCATCCGCAACAACGTGAACATGCAGCAGTCCGCTCTGCTTTTCGCGCTGCAATACACCGCGGACCACGGCAAAGAATTTCTCGAAAATTTTTATCTGAAATCCAAGCGCAGCGTCGCCAAGGCCGCCACCGAAGGCCCCGCCGCTTGGGTGATTCCCAATGACGGCAAGCGTCCCGCCCTCGCTGCCGGCCTCGCCCGCTTGATGCAACAGCAGGGCGCTGAAGTCCACACGCTCGCCAACGAAACGGAAATATCAGATCCCACGCCGGCCCCTCCCGCAGCGACACCTCCGGCTGGCGGCCGCGGCCTTGGTGCGCCCGCCGCACGCGAAGGCGCCGCGCCACCTTCTGAAACCGCTCAAACTCCCCCTCGCCCTGAGCGAAGCGAAGGGGCCGGCCCGAAAACCATAAAGCTCCCCGCCGGCTCCTACGTCATCCGCATGGACCAGCCCTACTCGCGCATGGTGGACATGCTCCTCGACACGCAGTACTACTCCACCGCCGACCCGCGTCCCTATGACGATACCGGCTGGACCATGGGCCCGTTGCGCAACGTCAAGACTCTGCGCATCACCTCCACCGCATTCCTGAAATTGCCTATGACTCTCGTCGCTGGCTCTGCTGCCGCCACCGGCAGCGTTTCTGGCTCCGCCACAAAGTTCTTTGTCATCAACGCCAACGCCGAGCCGGGCATCGCCACCTTCCGTTTCCGTCTCAAGGACGTGAAAATTCTCGCTGCCGAAGACGCCTTCGAAGCCGACGGCCAGAAATTCAATCCCGGCTCATTCCTGATTCCCACCGAAGGCAATCCCGCCGACCTCCGTGCGCGCATTGAATCCGCCGCGAAAGATCTCGGCCTGCGCGTCGTGGCCACTGACGCCGAAATCAAAGTCGAGCGCCACGCCGTCGCCCTGCCGCGCATCGCCGTCATGCATACATGGGTCAACACGCAGAACGAAGGCTGGTACCGCCTCATGCTCGAAGAGGCGCAGGTCCCCTACGACTACATTTCCGACGCCGTTGTCCGCACCACGCC
>JBGQGH010000132.1:0-4870 GCA_041497315.1 Terriglobia bacterium
CCGGCCCATTCTTCCCTTCATCGAAGGCGATGGAACGGGCCGCGATATCTGGAAGGCGTCGCGACGCGTGTTTGACGCGGCGGTGGAGCGCGCGTACGGCGGAAAGCGCAAGGTGGCGTGGCTCGAAGTCCTGGCCGGCGAAAAGGCGTTCAACTCGAAGCACGAGTGGCTGCCGCAGGACACCGTGGATGCCATCCGAGACTTCCGCGTGGCCATCAAAGGGCCGCTGACGACGCCGGTGGGCGGCGGAATTCGTTCGTTGAACGTGGCGCTGCGGCAACTCCTCGATCTATATGCGTGCGTGCGGCCGGTGAAGTGGATCCCGGGAGTTCCCTCCCCCGTCAAGCACCCCGAGCGCATGAACGTGATTATCTTCCGCGAAAACACGGAAGACGTTTACGCGGGGATTGAGTGGAAGGAAGGGACGCCGGAAGCGAAGAAGTTGCTCGAGTTCCTGAACAACGAAATGCTCAAGGGCACGAAGAAGCAGATACGCTGGGACTCCGGCGTGGGGATCAAGCCGATCTCTGTGACCGGAACGAAGCGCCTGGTCCGGCGGGCGATCCAGCATGCGCTCGATTACGAGCGGCGCGTCGTCACGCTGGTCCACAAGGGCAACATCCAGAAATTCACCGAAGGCGCATTCCGCGACTGGGGCTACGAGCTGGCCAAAGAAGAATTCCGCGCGCACGTGATCACGGAACGCGAAAGCTGGATCGTGGACAACAGGGACAGAAACGCGAGCCTGACGATCGAGCAAAACGCGGCGATGATCGAACCGGGACTCGAAAGCGCCACGGAGAGTTTCAAGAAGGAAATCTACGCGGAAGTGAAGGGCGTGCTCGATTCGATTTACGCAACGCATGGAAACGGCCAGTGGAAGAAGAAATTGATGATCAACGACCGCATCGCGGACTCCATTTTCCAGCAGGTGGTGACGCGCGCGGACGAATATGAAGTGCTGGCCACACCGAATTTGAACGGCGACTACATTTCGGATGCCTGCGCGGCGCAGATCGGTGGGCTGGGCGTGGCGCCGGGAGCCAATATCGGCGACGGCTTTGGTTGTTTCGAGGCTACACACGGCACAGCGCCGAAGTACGCGGACAAGGACGTCATCAACCCGAGCTCTCTGATGCTTTCGGGCGCGATGATGTTCGATTTCCTGGGCTGGACCGAAGTGGCGCGGCTGATCGAAGACGGCATCAGCCGGACCATCAGCCAGAAGAAAGTGACCTACGATCTGGAGAGGCTGATGGAAGGTGCGACAAAGCTCAAAACCTCGGAGTTCGCGACCGCGATTATCGACAACATGCAGGCCAAGGTGGCGGCGGACTGAAGCGCCGCTCGCTCGCCTCAAACCCCGGAACTCGGCCCTGGGAATCATCATTTCCAGTCTCGCAGAGAGGATAAGAATGAAAAACTACAACCGGCAGGGAATGTGGTTGGCGAAGCTCGCGATGGGGTTGGCGCTGATCTCCGTAGCAGCACCCGCAATCGCGCAGGAGCCACCGCCGAAGCCGGTCGCTCCGGCCCCGGCCCTCAGCCGTGACGGCAAGCGCCTACTCAGTACTCTGGACACGCTCCGCTTCCGCAGTGTGAGCTCCCCACGGATTTCGCCGGATGGCACGCGTGTGGCCTATACCGTCGCCGAGGTCCAGATGCCGCAGGAAAAGGATTGGAAAACGGTGACGCACCTCTGGACGACGGCCGCAGCCGGACCGGCCAGCTCGGCACGGCAGCAGACTCGCGGCGAAAGCAGCGTCGGAAATATCTCCTGGTCGCCCGATGGGAAGTCGCTGGGGTTTACTTCCGCGCGCGAAAAGGAAGGTGAGGCGCAGGTCTGGTTGATCTGGGCCGACGGGGGTGAAGCCTGGCAGGTCACGCATCACAAGGGCGGCGTGCGTGGATTCCAGTTTTCGCCGGACGGCAAGAAGCTGCTCTTGCTGGCCACCGATCAGCCCTCCAAAGAAGAGGAGGAGCGGAAGAAGGATAAGAATGACGCCATCGTCGTGGACCACGACCTGAAAATGGCGCATCTCTGGCTCGCCGATATTTCCTCGGGCGAAGAAAAGCGCTTGACCGAGGGTAGATTCACGGTTAGCGACCCGAGATGGTCGCCCAACGGCTCGCGCATCTCCTTCACTGGAAATCCAACGCCGAAGGCGGACGACGGCGACCTGACAGACGTCTGGATCCTCACCGTTGCGACAGGAGCGAAGAAGCGGCTCATCGAAGGCCCAACCAAGAGTCTCGACGCACGGTGGTCGCCGGACGGCAAATTGATCGCGTACGCAGGCAGAGAGCATGTCGGACGCGTCGAACAGCAAAATCTCTTCGTCGTCCCGGCGGATGGCGGCGCGCCGCACAAGCTGACGGCGGAACTCGCCTTCCCCAGCACCTCCGTTCCGTTTTTGCTAGATGCCGACGCGCCGGTTTGGACGCCGGACAGCGGAAGCATCTATTTCACTTCCCCGTCGGGGGAAACCGTCGAAGTCTTCAAGGTGGACATCGTGGGACGCGGCACTCCACCCGCGATGAGTTTTATCGTCCGCCAGGTCACGAAACTCGGAACTTTCATCAGCCTGTCCGAAGTCAGCAGCGATGGCCGCACAGCCGTCGGCACGATTTCCGACGGCGCGCATCCGCCGGACGTGTTTCGCGCGCCATTGTCCTTCGTGTTGGTTGACCGTATCACTGATCAAAACGCCTGGATGAAGGATTACGCCCTGGGCGGCGTCGAAGTGGTGAAGTGGAAGAGCAAGGACGGCACCGAAATCGAAGGCGTGCTCACCAAACCCGTGGACTACAATCCTGCAAAAAAATATCCGCTCCTTCTGAATCCGCACGGCGGCCCGACCGGCGTATCTCTCACCGCTTTCAGTGCCATGGTGCAAGTTTTTGCCGCGAATGGCTACCTCGTGCTGCAACCGAATTTCCGCGGCTCCTCTGGCCGTGGAGAAAAGTTCGCAAATGCCAACCGGAACGATTGGGGCGGCGGCGACTACCAGGATTGCATGGCCGGCGTGCAGTCCATCGTGGACAAGGGCTGGGCCGATCCGCAACGCCTGGGCGCGTTTGGCTGGTCTTACGGCGGTTATCTAACGTTTTGGATGCTGACGCAGACGGATATCTTCAAGGCGGTATCACCCGGGGCGGGAATCAGCGACGTCTACGCAATGTATTCTCAGAATGACATCCAGGCTTACCTGCGCTGGTTTTACAACGACCAATCGCCCTGGGACAATTTTCAGGGATACTGGGATCACTCTCCGATGAAATATATCGGGCGAGTGAAGACGCCCACCCTGATCCTGCACGGGCAGGTGGATACCCGCGTGCCCATCGATCAGGCGAAAGAATTTTATCAGGCGCTCTCCGAGCGCGGTGTGCCGGTCGAATTCGTGGTGTTCCCCCGGGAAAATCACGGTTTCACGGAGCCGCGCCATATCCGCGACCGCCTGCAGCGTTACCTGCAATTCTTCGGAAAGTATCTGAACAATCCGGCGGTAACAGAGACTGTCGAAACTCCCAAGAAAGAAACCGCGGATAAAAATCCGTGAGCCGCATGCACGTGAAGAATCTCATCTTCTAAGGAGCAAGCTGATGCGCAAGAAAGTGACGGTTGTAGGCTCAGGATTTGTGGGTTCGACCACGGCGCAGCGCATCGTGGACCTGGAACTGGCCGACGTGGTGCTCGCGGATATCCTCGAAGGCGTGCCGGCGGGCAAGGGCCTGGACATGCTGGAATCGGCGCCGATCACGCGCTCGGATTCGCGCGCGGTGGGCATCAGCACGAATACCGGCGATTTCCGCGAGACGGCCAACAGCGACATTGTCGTCATCACTGCCGGATTCCCGCGCAAGCCGGGTATGAGCCGCGACGACCTGCTCAAGGCCAACTACGACGTAATGAAGGCCGTGGTCGAAAACGTGGCCAAGTACTCGCCCAACGGCATCCTCATCGTGGTGACGAACCCGCTCGACGCCATGGCCCAGGCGGCGTACAAGCTGAGCGGCTTCTCGAAGAACCGCGTCATCGGCATGGCCGGAGTGCTGGATTCAGCGCGGATGAGTACGTTTGTGGCGATGGAGCTGGGTGTTTCGGTCGAAAACGTGCACTCGTTCGTCCTCGGCGGGCACGGCGACGACATGGTGCCGCTGGCGCGCTATTCGACCGTGGCGGGCATTCCCCTGCCCGACCTGCTGCCGAAGGACCGGATTGACTCCATAGTGGAACGCACGCGGAAGGGCGGCGCGGAAATCGTCAATCTGCTCAAGACGGGCTCGGCGTACTACGCGCCATCGGCCGCCGTGGTGGAGATGCTTGAAGCGATTCTGAAGGACAAGAAGAAAATCCTGCCCTGCGCCGCCTACCTCGAAGGCGAATACGGGATTCAGGGGCTGTTCGTCGGCGTGCCGGTGAAACTGGGCGCTCGCGGGATCGAGCAGATCATCGAAATCAAGCTGACGCCAGAGGAGCGCACCGCGCTTGAAAAATCGGCAAATTCGGTGCGCGAGCTGGTGGGCGTCCTGGGGGTCTAGCCGGGCTTCTCCACCCAGGAAGCGCCGCACCGCATCCCGGGTATCCAAATCTCCCCGCCGTCGTTGAGGGAAATCACCTCGAACTCGGGCCGCATTGCGGCCCATCGGCACCGAAGACCCACTCCGCCACCCTAGCCGGTCTAAGGCACGCAGATTTGACGGAGTTATGCGCGCAAAACTCTGTCTAGCCCGGACTTCTCACGAGTGGTGGGCTGAATAAGGTCAGGAGGCGAAACTGAGCCGAGTTTGGTTTGCGCGAGACGATCAGTCCAGGGCTGAGGTGTCGAGACGCTCTTCAGTAAGGACTTGCAGGCTTCGGACGGCC
>JBGQGH010000133.1:0-4774 GCA_041497315.1 Terriglobia bacterium
CGCTGACTCTGGATGCCGATTACGTGCGCCGCAGCGACGCTGAAGTGCTGTGGAAGACTTCCGCATGAGTGAAGGGGACACCGAAAAGGACTATCAAGTGCGAGACATGCAGCAGACGGACGGAGAGGCCGCACATAACCTGGCCGCACGAATTCCCCAAGCGGCGCAGTGGTCTGCTTCGGATTTTGCCGGAGCGATGAAGTCGGAATACTTCGGTTGGGTCGCCTGCCGGGGAAAAGAGTTGAACGGCTTCGTCGTGATCAGGCAAATTTCCAGCGAAGTGGAAATCCTGAACATCGGAGTCGAACCCGGCAGCCGGCGGCAGGGAATTGCGCGGCGCCTGCTCGTGGCGGCTCTGGGAAAAGCTAAGCGCGAAGGGGCGCAAAAGGCATTCCTCGAGGTCCGGGCCTCGAATACCGCCGCGATCGCGTTCTATCACTCTGTTGGTTTTCGTTTCACCGGGCGCCGCAAGGATTACTACCGCAATCCGCAGGAAGACGCGGTACTGATGGTTCTGGAACTTGCCGGATGACGGCGAAGAATTTTCACTTGGCGGCCGCGGAACCCTGTGTTAATTTCCGGGTGCTATGTAACGCCATGCTCCATCGAGGAGGCTGCTGATGTCCATCTCGCCTCGGGAACTCCGCGAGCGGCTGATCACCAGCGACGCGGAGATCCAACGGCTAGCCGAAGAGCACTCGCGGTACGAAGTACAACTCGAACAACTCACAGAAGCCCCCTACCTGAGTTCCGAAGACATCATCCAACAAGCCAACCTGAAAAAATTGAAGCTGCGCGTGAAAGACGAGATGGAACGTCTCATCGCGCGCCGCTGGCAGGACACCTCCCGCCGCTGACGCCGCGCCGCCTTCGGCCGCCGGCCGCGCGCCGTGCAGATGCAAAAGTGTCGTAGAATATTCCCTTGCGTGGGGCGCGTCCCCTAGCGTCCAGTTCGGCCATGGTCAAGGAAGGCTACCAATTCGCGAGTGTACCCATCCTCTTGGTCATTCTAGGGTTTTTCCTTCACTGGTATTGGGTCGCCGGAATATTTCTTTTCCTGGGGGCGTTTGTCCTGTACTTTTTCCGGGACCCCGAGCGCGTCCCGCCGAGCGATCCCGGCGCAGTCGTCTCGCCCGCCGATGGCCGCGTGATGGAGGTTGTCGAGGAGCCGCTGGGTTCACGGCCGGGGCGCCGGATCAGCATTTTCCTCGCCGTGTGGAACGTGCACATCAATCGCGCGCCGGTTGCTGGGACGATTCGCAAGGTTGAGTACAAGCCGGGAAAGTTTTACGCCGCGATGCGTTCGCGGGCCTCGGCGGAAAATGAACAGAACGTCTTCTATCTTGAGACCCCGAAAGGCGAGATCGTTTTCAAGCAGATTGCCGGATGGATTGCGCGGCGCGTCGTGGCTTGGAAGGGCGCGGGCAGCAGCGTTGCGCTCGGCGAGCGCGTAGGCATGATACGCTTCGGTTCGAGGATGGACGTCTGGCTGCCCATGGAAGCGGAGATCGTGGCGCGGCCCGGGCAGAACGTCGCAGGGGGCACTTCGATCCTGGCACGGTGGAAATGAGCACTATCGGACAGCGGCACATTGAATTTTCGGGCGGCGGTCCGGCGAATCACCGCCGGCGGCGCGGGATTTATCTCCTTCCGGCGCTGCTCACGGTCGCCAACATGCTCTGCGGCTTCTACGCCATCCTCTCGGTGCTGGTTGGGGGTCCGGAAGGTTTCGACCATGCCGCGCAAGCGATCGGGGTCGCCATCCTTTTCGATTCTTTCGACGGGTTTGTGGCTCGCGCCACGGGAACGAGCTCCGAATTTGGTAAACAGTTTGACTCCCTGGCCGACGTGATTAGTTTCGGCGTGGCGCCGGCCTTTCTGGCGTTTGCCTGGGGAGTTCAGAAGGTCACGCCGCCAGACTCAGGTTTCGTGGAGCATATCCACTCCATGGGCTGGTGGGTGAGTTTCGCACTGGTGCTCTGCGCCGCATGGCGACTGGCGCGCTTCAACGTGCACGGCATGGCACCCGGCGGGTCGCGCTACTTCGTCGGCATGCCGACGCCTGCGGCCGCCGGATTGGTCGCCGCCACAATCCACGCGTTCAAGACGCCACTCGAGGACTGGCGCTGGTCCATCGTCTGGCTGTGCGTGGTGATCACTCTCGCGGCGCTGATGACCAGCACCGTGCGGCATTACAGCTTCAAGGACATTCCCTGGACGCGGCGGCAACCTTCGCTCGCGATTGTCCTCATCGGACTGCTCGTCTGGTCCGTCGTTGTGTATTCCAAAGTCGTGTTGATGCTGATCGCCTCAACCTATGCTCTTTCCGGAATCGCCATGCACGTCGTGCGCATTTTGCGGCACCGCTTCGCCTCGCATCCCGTGCACTCCGCTTAGTCCATGGCCCCCGGCACGCAACCCATCCGCGTGGCCATTGTCGGCGCGTCTTCGCTGCTTGGCAAAGATCTAGAGGAAGTCTTGGAGAACGGCAGCTTCGCGGCCAGCGAGATTCGCTTGCTTGACGAAGAAAACTTTGCGGGCACTCTCACCGAGGCCGGCGGCGAGCCCGTCGTGATTCAGACGGTGGATGAAGAAAGTTTCCATGACGTCCGCATCGCTTTTTTCGCAGGCTCGCCCGCCTGCGCCGCGGCGCACTGGCAGGAAGCCGAGCGCGCCCGTGCGAGCATCATTGACTTGAGTGGCGGACTCGCGGACTTGCCCAATGCTGCGGCATGGATTCCCTCGCTGGATGCGCTTCTTCCGCCGGGGAAGCGGCCCGCGGGCGCGGTGATTCACTCGCCCTCTACGCCGGTGATTACAGCTTGCGCAGCCGCGGCCGCCCTGGCGCCGTTCGGACTGGAGCGCATGGCCATCGTTTTTCTTCAGCCGGTCTCCGAGCGAGGGCGGGAAGGCGTGTCAGAGCTGGAAACACAGGCGGTAAAGCTCCTGTCGTTTGAGCCCATCGCCCGGGAGATTTTCGATGCGCAGGTGGCTTTCAATCTGATTGACCGGTACGGCGCGGAGAGCGCGGTGCGCCTCGCCGATTCGCGGAAGAGTGTTTCCAGAGCCATGGGCTGCTACCTGGAGGGCCGTCAGGTCGTGCCCGCGATCCAATTGATCCAGGCCCCAGCTTTCTACTCGACAGCTTTCAGCATCTATGCAGAATTGAGGGCCGCGCCGGAGGCGGATGCGCTGGGCCGCGCGGCCGAGGCCGCCGGAATCCGCGTGACTCCGGCGGACGAGGCGGCCCCTTCGAACGTGAGTGTCGCGGCGGAATCGCGGCCGGTTATCGGCGGGATCGAGCGCGACCCGGGCGTCGAGCGCGGCTGGTGGATCTGGGGCGCGGCGGATAACTTGCGCGTCGCGGCTTCGAACGCGGTACAAATTGCGGAGAAACTCCTTGCTTCGTGAGAGGAAGAATCTGCCAGTGAGTCACAGAGCCACAGAGTTAGGAAACGGCTTCTGTTTTCCTAAGACCCTTTGTATTTCTCTGTGCCTCTGTGTCTCTGTGGCTATCCTTCTGTGCGGGTGCGGATATCACGTCGCGGGGCGGGGAAGTCGTCTGCCGGCGACCGTAAAAACGATTGCCGTTCCGGCGCTCGAAAACAAGACCTCGCGCTACCGCATCGAGCAGCGCCTGACGCAAGCTGTCGTGCGCGAATTCCTGGCCCGCACGACGTATCACATCGTTCCCGATCCCGCCAACGCGGACGCGGTCCTGCGCGGCGAGGTCTCCAGTATCGAATCCACCGCGGTGTTGTTTGACACCACGACGAACCGCGCCACGGCTCTACTCGTCACGGTACGTCTCAAAGTGCGGCTCGAGGAGCGCGAAACCAAGAACGTCCTCTACCGCAACGACAATTTCCTTTTCCGCGAAACCTACGAAATCTCCACCCCAGGGAAACCGCCTGCGGGCGACGTAAACAGCTTTTTCGAAGAGCAGGACCCGGCGCTCGACCGGCTGGCCCACGATTTTGCTTCGAAGCTCGTGGCCGCCATCCTGGAGAATTTCTGATGCCGGAGATGACCCTGGATCGGTTCATCGAACGCCTTGCCAAAGGCAAACCGGTTCCGGCCGTGCTGCTCCTGGGCAGCGAACCGTACTTGCGCGACGTCTGCCGCGCAAAATTGATCGAGGCCTATGTTCCCGCCGAGGCGCGGGATTGGGGCGTCTCCCGATTCTCAGCCGCCGATGACCCCATCGAGCGCGTCCTCGGGCAGGCGCAGTCGCTGCCCATGCTGGTGCCGCAGCAGGTGGTGTTCGTGGAAGAGGCGGAAGCGCTCGAGAGTCTGGCCGACGACGCTCGGGAGGCGGCGGTCGAACGGATCGCCGATTACTTGAAGGACCCGGCCCCGTTCACAGTCCTCGTGTTCGAAGCGGCGCAACTCGACCTGCGTATGAAGTTGGCGAAGACACTGATGGAGAAATCTCTTGTTGTGACGCTGGCGCTCGATGAAAACGCGAAGAACCGCGCAGCGATCGCCGTGGACATGGCCCAGCAGATGGCGGAGGAACGCAAGGTCAAATTGGATGACGATGCGGCCGAGGAACTTGCTGATCTTCTGAATGGGGAACTGGCGAGAATTCAAGTCGAGATTGAGAAATTGGCCACGTATGTCGGGGATCGCCGCCACATCACCTCCGCGGACGTCGAGAGTTTGGTCGTCTCGGCGAAAAAATATTCCGTGTGGCAATTCGCCGAAATGATCGCCAGCCGGCAGAGCGAACGCGCGCTCGAATTCCTGGATAGCCTGCTGCGCGAAGGAGAAC
>JBGQGH010000134.1:0-4706 GCA_041497315.1 Terriglobia bacterium
GCTGGGCCTCTCCATCGTGTACGGAATCGTGCACGACCACGGCGGGGAGGTTTCTCTCCAGAGCGAGCCGGGCCGCGGCGCTACATTCACGATCGAGCTTCCGGTTGCGGGCAGCGGAGCCGCGGACGCCTCGAGACGCGATCTTGCCACCAGGAGTTTTCCCTCGCCCTCGGGACCGCTCCCGGCGCGGGCCCCGGCCGGCGACCGCATTCTGGTGGTCGAAGACGAGCCGACCGTGGCGCAGTTGATTACCGATGTGCTCCGCCAAGAGGGCTACCGGGTGGACAAAGTGCTCGACAGCCGGGAAGGACTGGCGCGAGCGGAACGCGAGGAATACGACCTGATAATCTGCGATCTGATGATGCCGCATCTGGACGGCCAGGCGATCTATCGCGCGCTCGTGCAGTCCGGAAGTCCGCTGCAACACCGCATTCTGATTGTCACCGGCGACACGCTGGCGCCGCAAACGCTCGAATTCCTGGAGCAAACCGGCTTGCCCTACGTGGCCAAACCGTTTCTGATCGAAGAACTCAAACTGGCCGTCGAGCGCGTTCGATCCCGAGTCCCCTCCCTCGTGCGCGTCCAGGCAGCAGCCCGCAAGACTTCAGTGCGGAAGGATACCCCGAGGAAACCATGAATTCACCCGATCTCACAATCCATCTCATTTGTTCCCACCCCCAACTAACCCAACGGCTCCTCGCGGAATTGGCGGCTGCGGGCGCAAATTGCGCTCTTCCGGTGGCGCGTAATGTGGCGGAAGCCCGGGGCGGCTTCGTGCTCAAGGCGCCAGCCGTGATCCTTCTGGATGAATCGGCCGTGGGGCCGCCGAACGCCGGAGCCGGACTCAGCTCGCCTCTCGAATCGGCCGCCGCGGCGCTCACTGAATACGCCCCGGTTGTTGTCATCGCCGCTCCGGAGCGGCAGAGCGAGCTGGTGTTCCTGATCACATCGGGAACGGTGGACTTCGTCAGCCGTGTGGGGAATTTCTTGCCCGTCGCCGTAGGTCATCTGGAACGGCGGATTCGGCTCGCGGAACAAGCGGAAGCGATGTCCCGCCACGTCACCGCTGAATTTGAAGTGGACTTCGGCGAACTCCTCCGCCACGAGGTGAATAATCCGCTGACCGGAATCCTCGGCAACGCGGAACTTCTGCTGGCCGAACTCCGAAAGCCCAATGCCCTGGTCTTGCTGCGGGGTTCGCTCGACCGTCTGCAAACCATCGCCGATCTGGCCGTGCGCTTGCGCGATACGGTCCGGCGCATCTCCGATTCGTGGGAGAGCCGGCACGACCACGCCCGCTCGGATTAGCGCGTTGGGGGAGCCGCAAGCTGCCTCGCCTGGGTCTGCTGCATGAGGCGCTTCTGGTGCAGGACTTGATAGAAAACCAGGACGCGGCGCTCAAATTCCTCCGGTGCGGTCCCCAACGCCCCGCTGTGTCCCGCCCCGGGAACCACCCACAATTCCTTGGGCCCGGTGGCTGCGCGGTAAACCGCTTGGGAATGTCGCAGTGGGATGGAGCGGTCTTCACTGCCGCAGATCAGCAGGATCGGGAATGCTCTCTGCACTACCGCGCGCTCGGGAGAAATCTCGTCGGTTGGGATTCCGGACTCAATCCGGGCTGTGCGCAGAGCGACGTAGGCCACCGGACGAAGCAGCGTCTTGCCCAGCCAGGGACTCCTCTTGAACGCGACATAGTCATAGGAAACCTCTCGCAGGTTGCGAAAGGGACTCTCGGCCGCCACGCCCGCGATGCGCGGCTCCGCCGCCGCCGATTGCAGCGCGATTGCCGCGCCCAGGGATTCTCCGAGAGCAAAGAGGCAATGCACGTTTTCGACAGAGAGAAGCGCATCGGCGATGGCCCGTGTATCGGTGCGTTCCAGCCAGCCGTAAGTTGCAATGTCGCCTCCACTCTCGCCCTGGGCGCGCTCGTCCATCATCACCACGCCGTAGCCGTTGCGCAGGAGCATTTCGGCGTAGGGGAGAACTCCGAAGCGGCTGTCGCCCACGCCGTGGAAGAGCAGGACCCAATCACCATTCGGGGAGCGCGGGCGCACCTTCCATCCGCGGAGCACCACGCCGTCGGGCGTTCGCACCTCCATACCTTCGCGCACGGCGCCAATCCGCGCGAAACCTCCCTCCACTTGCTCCAGTCTCGCCGGGGTCATCGGTTTGCGAAAGGGGTGCAAATACATCGTCCCCATTACGACGCCCGCGAAGCAGCTCGCAAGAAGGAAGATCGCAATGGTCTTGACGGCGATTCGCCAGGGCCGCCTCATTTGCATCTCCTGTTTGTTGGTACGGAAATCGAGGGGGAATGTTTCCTGTAGGCGGTGCAGTGCCTAGTGGAACTAGGAGCCAGTCGAGGAGTAATGCCGCACGCCGCGAGACCACGCGAAGAGCATCGCGCCAAATAAGGCGGCCGCGACCACGGGCGCGAGCGGCGCATAGCTGCGGAGCTCCGCGCGGTCGAGCAGGCGCACGCTGGGGTAAAACGCCGCGAAGCCGAAGGGAATGATCCAGCTCAGAAAAAACTGGATCGGGGCGCTGTAGATCGTCAGCGGGTAGCGGCCGAACGCAATCAGATTCCAGAAGGGCGGGTGGATGCCGATGCGGTCTTCAAACCAGAACGACACGGTGGTGAGGATCAGGAAGAACGAAATGTAGATCACGCCGCCGCACAGGCCAAAGAAAACTAGCAGCAAGACCTTCACCGGGTCCCAGTGTACATGCAGCCGGTAGGAGGCCCAGATCACGACGCCGAGGCCGACGAAAACTTCCTGGAACGACTCGATCCGGAAGGCCTCGAATACCACCTGAAAGAGCGAGCTCACCGGCCGCAACAGAACGCGATCAAATTTTCCTTCCATGATGTAAGTCGCGCCGAATTCGTAGATATTCAGGCTCAGCACGTTGAACAGTCCAAAGGGAATCATCGAAAAGCCATAGAGAAAAATAATCTCCTCGAACCGCCAGCCGGCCAAATGTGGCACCTTCGAGAAAATAACCAAGACGAAGCCAAAAGAGAAAAGCGTCGCAGCGATACTCGTGCCCAGGCCGATCAGAAAATCGGCGCGGTAGCTGACGCGCACCTTGAAGTACTGCACGAAATAGGCGAAGAAAAGTTCGAGGTGCCGCCGCACGCTAGCCTCCGTGAATCGTGATCTTGCGCGACGCGCGTTCCCACCACTTGTGGCCGAGCCAGAGCAGTAGCACAACCCAAACCCATTGGATCGCCAGCCGCATCGCGGCCTCGGCGGGAGTGAGCTTGCCGAGATAAATCTGCAACGGGGTGTAGGCGATGTGCTCGAAGGGCAGCCACGCAGAAATCAGCCGCACCGTCCGTGGAAACAGCGCGATAGGGACGAGCAGACCCGAAAGCAGCTCGATCAGCCAGAATTTCGCGCGGATCAGCGCCAAAATTGATTTCAGGGGAATGGCGCAGGTGCCGATCATGAAATTGATCGCGCCCATCAGCAGAAAGCTGCCAACAACAGCGGCGAAAAAAAGCGCGAAGTGCGCGGCGGAAGCTGGCCGCTGCACGGGATAGAGCAGTGAAATGAGGATCGCTGTCGGCGCAGTAAGCATGATCAGCCGGAAAGAGGATTCTCCCACCGCACGCGAGATCCACATCCACTGGATCGAAACTGGCTTGAGCAGTTGCGTGGCAATCTTCCCTTCGATAACTTCGTAGGCCATCTCCTGGTCAATCGTATTCCAGTAAAACGAGCGAATGATCCAGCCGACTGAGACATAGGTGAGCATCTGCGGCAGGCTGTAGCCGGCGATCATCGCACCGCCGGTGCCGATTACGCCCGCCGAGGGCGCATACACCGCGTTCCAGATGAAGTAGTACACGGTGACGTTGATGAGGTACGTGATGATTCCTGTGTAGTAGCGCAAGCGGAACGCCAGGATGTTGACGAAACCCACGCGTGAGAATTCGCGGTAGGGCGCGAGCGTCTGGCTGAGCGCGCTCACGACGATTTGCCTCGCGCGCTCGCGGCGCTCGATGCGCCCGCCGGCTCGAAGACCACACCGGTGAGCGCTTCGCCGCCGTAGATGCGCTTGATGATCTCTTCGATGGGCTCGTCTTCGATCAGGAGGTCGCGCACCTCGACTTCGGCCAGGATGTTCCGCATCAGGTCGGACGTGGATACCTTCGTGCGGTCGAAAAGGATCCGGAAGGTGAGTTCGTCCACGCGCTCGAGCGTCAGCGCGCCTTCGCCCAGCGCCCGCGCCATCGCGCCCACGCGCGCGGCGTGTTCCCCGTCGCGCACCGCGAATTTCACCTGCTTGGTGCGCAGCAGTTTCTGCTTCAGCAAAGCGAGTGGGCCGTCATAGAGCAATCGGCCGTGGTCGATGCTCATGATGCGGCGGCAAAGTTCTTCAATGTCGTCCATGTCGTGTGTGGTCAGGACGACCGTGGTGTTGTACTGCTCGTTGATGGCGCGCAAAAATTTGCGGATGTGGTCCTTGGCCACCACGTCGAGGCCGATGGTGGGCTCGTCGAGGAAAAGCAGCGGCGGATTGTGCAGCAGCGCCGCGGCTAGGTCACAGCGCATGCGTTCGCCGAGCGAGAGTTTGCGCACCGGCGTGTGCAAATAATCCTTGATGCCCAGGATCTGGTTGAAAAGTTCCATGCGTTCGTCGAAATCGCGCTGCGAGACGTCGTAAATCCGCCGCAGCAGCTTCAGTGACTCGACGAC
>JBGQGH010000135.1:0-4550 GCA_041497315.1 Terriglobia bacterium
CGGGTTTCGGCCGTCGTCCTGCAGCGCGCGCACACGCGCGGCCACCACCGGGTCGGACGGGACCGCGAAGGGCAGCCGGTCAATGATGACGCAGGAAAGCTGCTCGCCGGGCACATCCACTCCCTGCCAAAAGCTCGACGTTGCAAAAAGCACCGCGCCGGGTGTGTTGCGGAATTTGTCGAGCAATAATCCGCGTGGCGCGCTGCCCTGGATGAGCAGCGGAAAATCCACCTTGGCGCGCACTCGTTCGAATACATCGTTCATTTGCCCATAGCTGGTAAAGAGGCAAAACGCGCGTCCTCGCGTGATTTCGAGCAGCCTCGTAATCTCTTCGGCTGCTCCAGCCGAGAATCGCGCGTCGCGTACGTCGGGCAGCCCCGCGGGGATATAGAGCAGCGCCTGGTTCGGAAAATCGAATTCGTGCTGCAGGACGCGCTCCTGAGCCACGGCAATCCCCAGCCTCTGCTTCAGAAAATCGAACCTCCCGCCCACGGCCAGCGTCGCCGAAGTCAGAATGACCGTATCAAACGTTTCGAACAGCCTCTCGCGCAGGATCGCGCTGACATCGATTGGTGTAGCCACCAGGAAAACGCCTTTCCCGCGCCGCTCGTACCAGTAAACGTAATTGCGTTCGCTCGATTCAAGCAGGAACGCAATTTCATTCCGCAGTTCCGCGGCGCGTCGCGCAATGGCCAGCACTTCATCCGGTTTTGTAGGCAGCGCGGCCAGATCGGTCTCCAGCGCTTTCACGGCAGAGGCCAGTTCGTCGAAGGCCTCACGGCTCTGCGCGAGAAAATTCTCGCGCTGGGCATGGTCGAAGGGAAATCGCCCTTCTTTCGGCGGAAACGTATCGAAGAAGGTGCGTGAGTGTTCGCGGATCCTCACCACCCGCATGAGTATCTTGGGCTGCGCCAGCCCCTTCAGCCGCAGCGCCTGCTCGGCATCGCGCGCCAAATCCTCAAATCGGTAGTTCGACACCTGCCGGGCAAAAAAGTCGCTGGCCACGTCTTCGATCTCGTGCGCTTCGTCGAACACCACCGCGGAATGTTCCGGAAGGATGCCCCCGAAATCATCCGCGCGAAGGGCCAGATCGGCAAAAAACAGGTGATGGTTGACGATGATGATGTCCGCCTCATGCGCGCGCTGATGCATCTTGGTGATGAAGCAGCGATTGAACTCGGGGCATTTCTGGCCCGTGCACGTCTCGCGGCGGGCGTCCAGGCGATGCCACAGATCGGAATCGTCCGGCAAAAAATCGAGTTGGGCGCGATCACCGGTCTCGGTCAGCTTTTCCCAGTCGCGGATCTGCGCAAACCAGTCCACCTCGTCCATGCCCTTCAGCAGCGGCTGCCCTTCCATCTGGTGAAGTTTTTCGCGGCAAAGAAAATTGCTGCGACCCTTCATCACCGCCACTTTCAGCTCCGGCGCGAAATGTTTCTGGAGGAACGGTACGTCCTTGCTGTAAAGCTGTTCCTGGAGTGACTTCGTCGCCGTGGAGATCACCACGCGGCGCCCGCTGCGGATCGCCGGTATCAGGTAGGCCAGCGTTTTGCCCGTGCCTGTGCCGGCCTCAACGATGGCGTGCTGGTGCTTCTGGAATGCGCTCTCAACGATCTCCGCCATTTCCAGTTGCGATGGCCGGTGCTCGTACCCCGCGGGCATAGACTTCTCCAGCAGCCCGCCGGGGCCAAAGATTTCTGCGATGGCCGGAATGACGTCTTCGCGCGCCTTCCCGCTCGTAGGGGCGCTGCTTGCCGCGCCCAGGTAGTTTTCGTTTGAGGCCTTTCTTTGCAAGGAGGTTTCGACGCCCCTGACGTTCTGAATCTCCGCGGGCGAATCCGGAGCACGTCGCCGCAGAGTCGAGCGGCTAAGATAGCACACGCCCGCCCCGCACGCGTGGACGTGGTCGTAGCACCCGTGGGCCGTAGCCGAACTTTCCTTGCTATACTCCCGCGATGCCCCGCGAGCCTGCGAAAAAACTTTTCCTTGTGGACGCGATGGGCTTCATCTTCCGCGCCTACAACGCGCCCATGGCCCGCCTCGACAGTCCCTCCGGCGTCCCCACGAAAGTCCCGTATCTCTTCGCCGGGATGCTACGCCGGCTAATGAAAGACTGGGAGCCGGACTTCCTAGCCGTGGTCTTCGACGTGGCCGCACCCACGTTTCGCGACAAACTTTTCGCCGAGTACAAAGCGCAGCGCCCGCCCATGCCCGAAGATCTTTCCGTCCAGCTTCCCTATGTCCGGCGGCTCTGCGAAGCCATGCGCCTGCCCATCCTTGAGTACCCGGGCTACGAAGCCGACGACGTGATCGGCGCGCTGGCACGCCAAGCCACGGGGAAAAAGCTCGACGTCTACATCGTCACCAGCGATAAAGACATGATGCAGCTCGTGGGCAACCGCGTGCGCGTCCTGCGCCCCGGCTCCGGCCCGAACAAAACCGACCTCGTCGTAGACGAAGCCAAAGTGGAAGAGATCCTCGGCGTGCCACCGCAAAAAGTGCCCGACGTGATGGCGCTGATGGGCGATTCGATCGACAACATCCCCGGCGCGAAGGGCATTGGCGAAAAAGGCGCGCGCGCGCTGATCCAGCGCTTCGGCTCAGCCGAAGCTGCGCTCAAGAATGCCGCAAAGGTCGAGGACAAACGCTACCGCGAGGCTCTGGAGAACTCGCATAACCAGGTGCTGCTCTCAAAGCAGCTCGCCACCATTGACTCGAACGCGCCTGTCTCGCTCGACCTCGCCTCACTCGGCCGCTCGCCCGCGGACGTCGAAGCGTTGCGCAGCCTTTACGTTGAACTTGGTTTCAGCTCGCTGCTCCGCGATCTTCCCGCAGCCTCTCCCGCGCCCGGCGCGGCACAGACTGATTTGGCTCAGCTTGATTCACCCGCCGCCGTGCGCGAATTCCTCACTACCGTGCCACACGAGCAGGAAATCGCGCTGTGGCTGAGCATGGCGCCCGGCGAGCGCGAGTCCGATGGCTACGGCTCCCGCGCGGCGGCCATCGAGCTTTCGCCAAGGCCGGGCGTTGCGCGCACGGCATGGCTTGACGAGAAGGGCGAAATCCGCGCCGCGCTCGAGCCATGGCTGCGCGATCCCGCGCGGCCGAAAATCGTGCATGATCCTAAACTCACCGAACTTCTGCTGGGCCCGGGAGTCGCGAGCATCCGCCACGCGACGATGCTTTACTCTTACCTCTTACGCCCGACCACCGCGAAGCACGGCTTGGCCGATGTTTCTCTGCGCCAATTGAATTCGAATCTCGCCGGCACACCCGGCGAGTCGGCGGAGACCTTGCAGAAGCTCGCGCCGATCCTGCGCAAGGAAGTCGACGTGCTCGAAATGGCGCGCCTCTATGAAGTAATCGATCTGCCGCTCGCTCCCGTGCTGGCCGAAATGGAGCGCATTGGCGTACGCGTGGACCCCCAGGCGCTCGCAGTGATGTCCGAAACGATGGAGCGCGAGGTCCGTTCGCTCGAAAAAACAATTTGGGAGATGGCGGGCTCGGAGTTCAACGTCAATTCACCGCAGCAACTCGCCGAAATCCTCTTCGACAAACTGAACCTCCAGCCGCCCGCGCGCCGCGGCGCCGCTAAAGCCCGCTCGACGGCAGCCGATGTCCTCGAACAACTCGCGTTGGTGCACGAACTGCCGCGCAAAGTGATGGAATACCGCGAAGTCGCCAAACTGAAATCCACCTACGTGGATGCGCTCCCCAAACTAATCCATCCCGAAACCGGCCGCCTTCACACCAGCTTCAGCCAGACCGGCACGGCCACAGGCCGGCTCAGCTCCTCCGACCCGAATTTACAGAACATTCCCGTCCGCACTGAGCTTGGGCGTCAAATCCGCGCCGCGTTCGTCGCCGAGCGCGGTTGCACGCTGCTCTCCGCCGATTACTCACAAATCGAACTGCGAATCCTCGCCCACTTTTCCGATGATCCGGTCCTCGTCGAAGCGTTTCGCAGCGGCGAAGACATCCACTCACGCACGGCGCAGGAAGTTTTCGGTATGGGCCCGTTGGGGCAGACGCCGGAGCATCGCCGCGTGGCCAAGGTCATCAACTTCGGCATCATTTATGGGCTTTCGGCGTTCGGCCTTGCCCAACAGCTCGGCATCGAGCAGAAAGAGGCTGCGCAATTCATCGCCGCGTATTTCAATCGCTATCGCGGAGTAAAAGAGTATCTCGACCGCTCGCTCACCGAGGTTCGCAAGACAGGCTACACCCAGACGCTCTTCGGCCGCCGCCGCCCGATCCCCGAAATCAACGCGCCGCAGATGAATCTGCGCAGTTTCGCCGAACGCACAGCGCTGAATACACCGCTCCAAGGCACGGCCGCCGACCTGATCAAGTGCGCCATGATTGGCCTCGCGCGCCGCCTGGCCGATGAGCGCCTCAAGACTAAGATGATTCTCCAGGTGCACGACGAATTGCTCTTCGAAGTGCCGCCCGACGAGCTCGATCGTGTCCGCACGCTGGTGAAATCCGCCATGGAACAGGTACGTCCGTTCGAAGGCACTCTGAAGGTCCCCTTTGTGGTAGACCTCAAG
>JBGQGH010000136.1:0-4447 GCA_041497315.1 Terriglobia bacterium
CCACGTAATCCACGTGGCTCTGTGTGTAAACCCGCCGCGGGATGGCCAGCCGCACCAGGTCCATCGTGGCGTGCTCGCCGAACATCAGCGAGCCGATCTCGACCGAGCGGATTCCGCCTTCGATGTAGAGCTCGTTGGCCAGCGCGACGCCCGGGAATTGTGCCGGCGGAACGTGCGGCAGAAACGCGCGCGCGTCGAGATAGATGGCGTGGCCGCCCGGCGGCTGGACGATGGGCACGCCGTGACTCGCGATGTGGTTGCCGAGATACGCGGTCGAGACGATTCGATAATTCAGATAGTCTTCTTCAAGCGCTTCATTCAGGCCCACCGCGATGGCCTCCAGGTCGCGTCCGGCGAGTCCCCCGTAGGTGGGAAATCCTTCGGTGAGGATGAGCAGATCTTTTTCCTGCTGAGCCAAGATGTCGTCGTTGGTGCAGAGGAATCCGCCGATATTGGCCAGCCCGTCCTTTTTCGCGGACATGGTGCAGCCGTCGGCGAGGCGAAACATCTCGCGAGCGATCTCGCGTGGAGTTTTTCTCGCATAGCCAGGTTCACGCAGCTTGATGAAGTAAGCGTTTTCCGCGAAGCGGCACGCGTCGATATAGAGTGGAATATTGTGGCGCGAACAAATCTCTTTGACCGCGCGGATATTGGCCAGGGAAACCGGCTGGCCGCCGCCCGAATTATTCGTCACCGTGAGCATCACGAGCGGCACGCGCTTGCGGCCTACCCGCTCGATCAGCTCCGCGAGCCGCGCCGTATCCATGTTCCCTTTGAAGGGATGCACCAGTGCGGGCTCCCTCGCTTCGGGGATGGGCAGGTCCACTGCTTCGGCGCCGACGAACTCGCAGTTGGCGCGCGTGGTATCGAAATGCGTGTTGTTGGGCACCACGTCGCCCTTCTTGCACATTACGGTGAACAGGATGCGCTCCGCAGCGCGTCCCTGGTGCGTAGGAATTACGTGGCGAAAGCCGAAAATGGCCTGCACCGATTCGCGGAATCGCGTAAAGCTCGGCGAGCCCGCATACGATTCATCGCCGCGCATCATCGCCGCCCACTGCTCGGTGGACATCGCGCCGGTGCCGGAATCCGTCAGCAAATCAATCAGAATGTCGGGCGAAGCAATTAGAAATAGGTTGTAGCCCGCGGCTTCGAGAAGCTTCACGCGTTCTTCGCGCGTGGTCTTGCGGATGGGCTCGATGCTCTTGATGCGGAAGGGTTCGATGATGGTCTTGATTGGCATGCACGCCTCGCGGACGAAACCACAGATAAACACAGATGGGCGCGGATGGAAAGAGGCGCGACAGGATGGAGTTGGCAAGGGCGTCCTTCAAATCGGATGCCCCTGCGGTACGGCAAGAACTCGCGGCTCTACCAGCTTCGCGAGAGGAGCGCCACGATATGCCCGAGCGCCTCGACGTCGCGCGTATCGATGACCTCGCCCGGCGAGTGCGAATAACGCAGCGGCCAGCCAAGTCCGATGTCAATCGAGCCGTAGCGAACGAAGACCGAGCCGTCGTTCCCGCCGCCCGTGACGCCGTATTGGATGGGGATGCCCGCGGTGCGCGCCATTTGCACCAGGCGGTCCACAAGCGGCCGCGGCGTAATGCTGGAATTATCCACCGCGCGCGCGACGAATCCCTTGCCGATCTGGGCGTCAGCAAAGCGTTTCGACTCGAGCGGTGAATCGGAACTCACGAATGTATCCACGGCAAACACGTAGTCCGGCGCGCGGTTTTTCGCAGCCAACGCGCGGACTACCGCAAGTGCTCCGCGCAGGCCGATTTCTTCCTGTGTCGACCAGATGAACGTGACGTCGCGTCCGGGCAGGCTGGGGCCCAACGCCCAAACTGCGGCGATGAGCGACGTGCAGCCCACGCGATCGTCAAAGCTCCGCCCGTTCGCGCGCGTGCCGAACAAGCGCCGGTATTTCTTCGGGATGGTGATCCAGTCGCCCACCTTAATGCCGAGTTTGGCAACTTCTTCGGCGCTGTGGGCACCGGTTTCCACTCGCCACGGCGTGGGCGTGGGTGACGGTGCGGTTGGCGCATCGGCTGCAGCCTGCGCTTGTGCTGCCGTCGGGCGCGGCCATTCGAAGCCGGGCTGCTCCCATCCTTTCGGCAATTCCATGATGCCTGCCCGTATGCCGCCGCCGGTGTGGATCAGAATTGTGTGCCCAGCGAAGAATTCCGTTATCCCTCCGCCGACCGATTGTACGGTGACGGTTCCATCCTCGTTTATGGAGCGCACCGTGTAGCCAAGCTCATCCGTGTGCGCCACGAACGCGATGTGCGGCGTCTTCTTGCCTGTCGTGGGCCCGCCAAGATGGAGAATGAGATTGCCCGCCGCATCCGTTTCCGGTTTGGCCCAGACGGGGAGCAAACGCGCCACCGTCTCGCGCACCGCGGTCTCGCGCGTGCTCATGCCGTACTGTTCGACAAGCGCAGCCAGAATCGTTGTCGCCGAGGGCGCGGTTTTCGGCCGCTCTGGCAGCGCCGGCGCGCGGACCTCTTTATCTACGAGTTTTTGGGGAGGCGCCGCCGATCCCTGCGCGTAAGCCTCCAGCAGGCGCACCAGATTGTCGAGGTCGGAGAAATCAATCAGTTCCGCGGGCGTCGCCGGGTAACGCGTGGGTATGCTCAGGTGCGCGAAGCGTGTGGGGATCGTGCTTGGGGGTGCAGCTTCCCCCGCACCCGATGGGTCAGTCCCCGCGGCCGCACGACGCCCCCGCGGCAGCGGTGCCGAAAAATCCGCCGTCATCTTGATCTGGTTTGCGCCGGCAAATTCCTTCAGCAATGCCGGAACCGCCGGCCAGGGCGCTTCGGCATCGGAAACGGCAACGACCGCGCCTTCGCCAGGAACGCGCTCCGGAAATCGCGCCGGCACCGCAGCCTGATTGCCGCGCGCGGGTGTGGCGCGACGGGGCAACAGGCGGCCGACATAAATCATTTCATCGGCGTGAATCTCCTCAGAGAGCCGCTCCAGCCCTCGGGCGCCCACGCCCTGCTGGGTGACGAAAGCCACCGTCAGCGTTCCCTTAATCTTTGATTCATCGAGATGCCGCAGCAACTCCACCAGCGCCGCGCAACCAAAACGGTCCCCGATCGCGGTCCCCGTCAGCCTGCCGAAGCCGATGTCGTACACCTGGCGCTCAAGGACCAGCGGATCCAGCAGGTCTACACCGGCTTGGCGGACTTCCGCAGCGCTTGTTGCCCCGATGTCGATGTAAACGTCATCCAAATTATTCGGCCGGGGAGGGTTCACCCGCGCCGTTTGCAGGTGCGTGGAAAGCCCCGCGAAAACTCCAGGGACCCACTTGCCCTTGCGAGTGTGAATCAGGATGGGCTGCGCGGTGTGCAGGATATCGAAGACAGGATTCGGCGCCGTCTGAAGCAGCCGCTGCACGCGCAGGAAGCCGTCCGGAGTGATGCCGCTCACCACATAGCCCGCTTCATCCATCGGCGCCACAATCACCCGATGCGGCGTGCCACTCCCCACCGTAACGAAAACATTGCCAACGTTGTCCGTCCGCGCCGTCAGCTTCTTTGGTAATTGCTTGCGGATCTCCGCGGCCAAGGACGATTCGTCGCCCGCGACCGCAGCTGTCTCGGTGAATTTCCGCAGGTCGCTCTGAAGATCCTGCGCCGCGGCACGGCCCGCCAGCCACACGGCGATTCCACACAATACGACAATCAAGTGGAGACTGCGCTTACTCATCAAAGGCTCCTCGGAGCGGAACTTTCGCAACGGGACAGGGCACTAGGACGGCAAAACTAATCTAGCTACCCACCCGCGCAACGATGGACGTGACGGACCCGATGACGGTTTCCGAACGGGAACTCGTCAGCGAACGAGTTGCTGGGTGAGTGTTTCCCGCCGTGTGATAGCGAATCGGGAGTAGTAGTCCAGGGTCAGAAGGTAGAGCCAGAAGGCCAATCCGCTCAGCGCCAGGAACACGACGGCGAAGATCCACAAACGGCCCGACCAAATCGAGATGAATCCTACCAGGGCCGCCAGTCCCAGAACCACGATTTGCAAGCCCAGCCCGATCAGTACCGTCACACCGGAGGCGCGCCGGCGGAATTGGCCGAAATCGAAGCGCCGCGGGAATCGGAGTGAGAGCCAGTTACCAACGATGAAGTGCACCAGCATCGCGAAGAGTAACCAGCACAATGTGGCGAGAACGTAGATTGCGCCCGGCGGCCCTTTGAGCGCGCTGACGAGAATCCACACGCCTGCCGTTTCCAGGACCAAGGCCATCGCAAGCATCAGGTTCTTGCCCAGCAGAATGTCCCCGAAGCGCACAGGAGACAGGTAGAACATCTGAACTCCCCGGCCGTCGAACGCGAAAACATTGTGCGCGAACTGGCCGATGATCAGGAACATGTAGGCGATCCCAAAGGGGAAGGCCAGGTCAGGCATTCGCTTCAAGAATGCATTTCCCGGC
>JBGQGH010000137.1:0-4305 GCA_041497315.1 Terriglobia bacterium
ACGCCGCAGTGTGGGCACAATCCTCGGCAATCGCTCCGGCAGATTACCTTGATGGGCAGCGCCAGGTTCACCTGCTCCGCCAGCACGTCAGTCAGAAACAATCCATCGCCCTGGAAAAACCCGATCTCCGTATCGTCCAATCTCAGGTGCATCTCTTCTTCGCGGGCGATGCTGGTCATCGGACGGTAGAACAAATCGAAATCCCGGCTCACTTCCTCCGTCACCGGCTCCAGGCACCGCGCGCACACCATCTCCAGGCGGGTGTGCAGAGTCCCCGTGACGCGGATCTGTCCCTCCACCAGTTCGGCGGTGCCGCGCACCTCGAGCGGGTCCACTTGCCGGAAGTCGGGCGAGTGGAAATCCACCGTTCCGGGCGCGAAGTCCGTCCGGATGCGTATCTTTCGTACTGCTAACTCTTTTACATCCAAGAACATACGGTTATCTTGGCTCCCCAGCGGCTTTTCGCCGAAAGACCATTATAAGGGAGCACCCTGCGTTGTCAAGAAAACGGGAGTCATCGTGCAGAGGAGTGCTACCAATCAAGCAGCATGTACTCCGGCGCGGTTCGAACGCGCGTGGGCCGCCCACCTCTCACCGTCGTCGGCGGCCCGCAGCTTTTATCGAAGCGCCCTCCGGCGTCGCTGTCTTCTGCACGGAATAGTGCAGATGTACGACCCCGTCTGGAAAAGTTTTCGTCGAAAGTAGCGTGAGTGGAACGTTGCGATGCCGCGGCTGAATCAGCGGAATGCCTTCGCCAATGAAAATGGGGATGACGTGGATGCTGAACTCGTCGATTTCGCCTTCATCCAGGAACGACGCGATCAATCCTCCACCTCCCATCATCCAGATGTCCTTACCTGGCTGCGTGCGCAATCGCTGAGCGAATGGACCAATCGGCTCATTCACGAACTCCACATTCGGTGGCGAGGGACCCTTCAGCGTGGTCGAGAAAACGTAGTTCTTCACCTTAGCCCCGAATCCTCCCGGGTAGCCCATCTTCAGTGCAGGCTCGTAGGTTTTTCTGCCCCACAAGATCGTGTCGATGGACTTGAAAAACTCTCCCATGTCGTAGTTTCCCTTCGGCCGCGGACGGTCCAGCCACTCCACGCCGCCGTCCGGCCGCGCGATGTAGCCGTCCGCGCTCGTCGCGATATACACGATGATCTTCCGCCTGCGTGTCTTCGATTTCGCCATCAGCTTCCTCGCACGCCGAGTCAGGACGCCGGCGCCGCAGGTGGCGTGTCGTTCACGCCGCTGTCGAACTCCACCTTCCACGTTCCGTCGGACTGCTTCCGCCAAATCGTGCAGTATTTCCCGGTGCCCGCCACGCGTTTTCCCTTCTCGTCCGTCCGCGTAATCTCATACGTGCCGAGCGTGTAGCCCAGGTCCCCGCCCGCCGCGATCTTCGCCGAGAGCGGCTTCCAGCGAATCGCCAGCGCCGGATTCGTCAGCAATCCCCTCCACGCTTCCGTGACCGCCGCTTTCCCCTCCACCACCGGCTTGTCCGACCGCAGCGTGGACGCGTCCTCCGCCAGGAACGACGCAAAGCCTTCCAGGCCCTTCGCGCCCGTGGCGTTCGAGAAATCCTGATCCGCGTTTATCAGCGCGGACGCATCTGCTTCGGCGCTCGGCCGCGAGTACGCCACTCCCGCGGCGGCGGCCACCAGAATCAGCACGGCAATGATGGCTCTCTTCATGTGTCCCCCTCCCCTGCTCGAAGAATCCCCGGAATTTTCTCGCCTTTCTTAGACGTGCGAGCCGCCCGAATGGTACAGCCGCTCACTCCCCGGAACGCACGCCGCCGCCCACCAGTTCGCGGTGCTGCTTCAGCAGGAAGTGGTCGGTCATCCCCGCGATGTAGTCGCACGCCACGCGATGCACCGGCTCGCGCTGCGCCTGCTCCGCGTAGTAAGGCGGCATCGCCGCGGGCCGCGCGACATAGTACCGGAAAAGCTCCTCCAGCGCGTCCACGGAGCGCTCGCGGTCCTCCACAATCGCCGGGCTATCGTAGAGCGCCGTGAAGAGGAACCGCTTCAGCTCCGCATTCTGCGCCGCGGCCTCGGGGCTGAACTGAGCCAGCCGCTTGCCTGCGTGGCGCACGCCCTCAACGTCCCGCACGCCTGCGGCGCGGATCTGCTCGCGCGTCGTGGTGATGAGATCGCTCGCCAGCCGGTCGAGCGCGCTCCTGAGGGCCTCGTTGAAGAGGAGCTTGGCGCGCCCTGTAGGAACGCGCTTCTCCGCCGCTGCGTAGGCCTCGCGGAAGATCCCCACGCCGTTGCGGATCGTGTCGAGGTCCAGCAGGTGCGCCTCGAAGCCGTCGTCGAGGTCCGCGGTGTTGTAGGCGATCTCATCCACGCGGTCAATCAGCTGCGCCTCGAGCGGCGGCAACTGGTCGAGAAGGTATTCGCGCAGCTCCGGATATTCCGCCGGCGGGTACTCGTGCGAGTGCTTGATGATGCCCTCGCGCACCTCGAACGTCAGGTTGAGCCCAGGGAAATCCAGGTAGCGCTGCTCGAACTGCTCGACGATGCGCAGCGCGTGGAGGTTGTGGTCGAACCGCGCGCCGTAGGGACGCAGCAGCGCGTCCAGGCGGTGCTCGCCGGCGTGGCCGAACGGCGGATGACCGATGTCGTGCACCAGCGCCAGCGCTTCGGCGAGATCGGTGTTCAGCTCCAGCGCGCCGGCGACGGTGCGCGCGATCTGCGCCACCTCGAGCGTGTGCGTCAGGCGGTTGCGGAAGTGGTCGGAGTAACGAGTGGTGAAGACCTGTGTCTTGGCTTCCAGGCGGCGAAAAGCGCGCGAATGAATCACGCGATCACGATCGCGCGCGTAATCGTTGCGGTAGGGATGCGGAGGCTGGGGAAAGCGGCGGCCGCGGGAGCGGCTCACGTCCATCGCGTAAGGAGCGAGCGGCATTGCGGCCATCTTACTTCAAGCGGACTACGTTTTCGCGTTCAACACTTGGAGGCGCTTATCGGCTTCCTCGGAAGCCGCGGTCTCGGGGAAATCCTTCTTGATGTCGTTGAAGATTTTCGCCGCTTCCTGCGGATTGCTCTTGGCCAGGGCGTCGCCCAGCGCCAGCATCACCAGCGGCTTGGGCACGAAGACGGTGGGCTTGGCCGCAAGCTGGCGATAAATCTTGATCGCGTCGCCGGACTTGCCCATCTTCAGATAGACCTCGGCCAATTGGAACTGCGCGAGCGAAGCGATGTCTTCGCTGCTCGAACCCTGGAGTTTCTTCAGCGTTTCCGCGGCCTGGTTGTTGTTGCCCACCTTCTCCAGGCTCAGCGCGGAGTAGTACAGCGCCAGTTGGCCGGGGCGCGTGCGCGGATATTTGCGCGCGATGTCGTCGAACTTCTTCTGCGCATCGGTGAACTTGATCTTCTCGTCCACGAACGTGACTTCGGTGGGATCGGTGGCTTCACCCGGCGTGCGGATACGCGCCTGGAAAGTTTTCATGGCCTCTGAAAGCGCCGCGGAAGCCTTCACGGTTTGCCGCTCGGCGTAAAACCGCCAGCCCACAATGGCCACGGCCACAAAGACGGCAACCGTGATGATGAAGCCAAACAATTTCTGGTGGGACATCACGGCTTCCGCGCCGTGGGTGAGCGTGTCCCGGAATTCGTCCTTCTTCAGCTCTTTGCGACTAATGCTGTGCTGTGGCAATTCCCCGCTCCTTCGTGGTTCTGAGTACCAATCCTATCATAAGCGTGCCTCTCCCCCGTGCTGGCTCCGGTCGTTGTAGGGGCGGAGCTTGCCTCCGCCCGTGTTGTTCGGCGCGTGGTTATTTTGAATAGACGACAAAGGCATTCTCGCTCAGATCAGAATCGGTTTGTTCAGGTTCGCTTGGTGCCAGCTGCTTTTCCAGTTGGGCGACACGCGCGGCGGTGCGTTCGCGTCGCTCGGCGCGGCGGGCGGCGACATCGGTGAAAACCTGTTGAGCGAATTCGCGGCCGGTGGCGGGGAGAAGGCCGGATTTTTTGTGGCGCTTAGGGCGAAGTGGGCGAGATGAATCCTCGGTGGAAGAGGAGGGATGCGACGCGGCGCGGGGAGAAGAGGGATCCCTCGTCGCTCCGCTTCTCGGGATGACATCGTCGGAGGGAGCGCCCGCGGAATTCCCACCCTCGCCTGCCTGGGCAGGCAAGCTCCTCGGGATGACATCGTCGGAGGAAGCATCCGCGGAATTCCCACCGTTCGACGGAGACGAAGAGCGTGCCGCCTTGAAAGGCGGCGCTACATTATCGATGGGAGGGAGGGTGGCGCCGGGGAGTTGGAGGATGCGCTCGATGATTTTTTCCCACTCGC
>JBGQGH010000138.1:0-4279 GCA_041497315.1 Terriglobia bacterium
AGGGCGAAGGCCTACACCCGTACTCAGAAAATCTGCTTCACGGTTCATTACATGCAGCGATAGAATCCACGCCGCCATTCTGGAAGAGGAGGCCACATGTTCTTGCAGAATCGCCGGGTTTCTCGCATCGCCGTCATCGCTCTTGCTTGCTCGCTTCTGATCACCGCGCTGCCCGTTGCCGCGCAGACTTTGACCGACAATTCGACTAAAGGATTGAAGTGGCGCCTCGTTGGGCCCTTTCGCGGCGGCCGCGCGCTCGCTGTTACCGGCATCGCCGGAGATTCGAACACGTTTTATTTCGGTTCGGTGGCCGGCGGAGTCTGGAAGACGACGGATGGCGGTGATAGTTGGCGGCCCATCTCGGACAAAGAGAAGATCGTCTCCGTCGGCGCCATCGCTGCCGCGCCCTCCGATCCCAACGTCCTCTATGTCGGCACCGGCGAAGCCTGCATCCGCGGCGACATCACCTACGGCGGCGGCGTCTACAAGACCACGGACGCCGGCAAGACCTGGACCCATGTCGGCCTCGTGGATACGCGCCACATCGGCCGCCTCATCGTGGACCCGCACAATCCCGATATCGCATTCGTCGCCGCCCTGGGACATGCTTTCGGCCCCAACAGCGAACGCGGCGTCTTCCGCACCGCCGATGGCGGCAAGACTTGGCAGAAAGTCCTGTATAAGGATGACAAGACCGGCGCGATCGACATCGCGTTCGATCCCACGAATTCGCACATTCTGTACGCGGCACTATGGGAAGCCAATCGTTCGCCCTGGAGCGCCACTAGCGGCGGACCGGGCAGCGGCATCTACAAGTCCCCTGACGGCGGACTCACCTGGAAACATCTCGAGGGCAACGGCCTTCCGCGCGGCGTCCTCGGCCGCATCGGCATCTCCGTCTCCGGCGCCGACGGTGACCGCGTCTACGCCATCATCGAAGCCGAGCAGGGTGGCGTCTACCGCTCCGACGACGCGGGCGAGCACTGGCAGCGCGTGAATGAGGATCACCGCCTCACCCAGCGCGCCTGGTACTACCACCACATTCTTGCCGATCCGAAGAGCGCGGACACTGTGTACGTCCTCAATACCAGCATCATGCGCTCCATCGACGGCGGCCGCACGTTCACCAACCTCAGTGGGATGCACGGCGACCACCACGGACTCTGGATCGATCCCATGAACCCGCAGCGCATGATCAATAGCAACGATGGCGGCGCAACCATCACGCAGGACGGCGGCAAGATGTGGTCCACGCAGGCCAACCAGCCCACCGCGCAGTTCTATCACGTGGCCACCGACAACCGTTTCCCCTACTACATTTACGGCGCGCAGCAGGACAACTCCACCGTGGCCATCGCCAGCCGCACTGACCATTTCGTCATCGGCACTTCGGACTGGTACGCCGTCGGTGGCGGAGAGAGCGGCCACATCGTTCCCGACCCGCGCAATCCCGACATCGTATACGCCGGCTCCTACGACGGCCTGCTTACGCGTTTCGATCGGCACACCGAGCAGACACAGGACATCAATCCCTGGCCGCTCAATCCCATGGGCCACGGCGCCGAAAATCTCGTCCACCGCTTTCAGTGGACCGCCCCCATCGCCGCTTCGCCGCACGATCCGGGAACGATTTACTTCGGCGGTGAAGTTCTCTTTAAGTCCACCGATGCCGGCAAGAGCTGGTCCATCATCAGCAAGGACCTCACGAGAAACGACAAAAGCAAGCAGAAGTCTTCCGGCGGGCCGCTCACGCAGGACAACACCAGCGTCGAGTATTTCTGCACCATCTTCGCCATCGCCGAAGCCGCGACGGAGAAGGGCGTGATCTGGGTTGGGTCGGACGACGGCCTCGTCCACGTCACGCGCGATGGCGGCGCGAATTGGACCAATGTCACGCCGCGTGACATGCCCGAGTGGGGCACCGTCAGCATCATCGATCCGTCTCCCAGCACTCCCGGCGCAGCGTACGTCGCCGTGGATCGCCATCGCATGGACGACTTCCGTCCCTACATCTTCAAGACCACCGATTATGGAAAGTCATGGGCGCGGATCGTCGGCGGCCTCCCTTCGAACGCTTACGTCCGCTCCGTGCGTGAAGATCCCAAGCGCAAAGGGCTCCTGTTCGCCGGCACCGAGTCCGGCGTGTTCGTTTCTTTCAACGACGGGGCCAATTGGCAGCCGCTCCAGTTGAACCTGCCGGTTTCTCCCATCCACGACCTCGTGGTGAAAGACGACGACCTCATCGTGGCCACGCACGGCCGCTCATTCTGGGTTCTCGACAACATCACGCCGCTCCGTCAGTTCGACGACAAGAATAATGAGGCCGACGTTTTCGTCTATCAGCCCGCCCCGGCTCTGCGCTTCCGCGGAGGCGGCGGCTTCGGTGGATCCGGGGGCGGTACGGTGGGCATCAACCCGCCCGCCGGTTTGATCCTCGATTACGTGCTCAAGTCAGTGCCCGCGCAGCAGGCCACGCTCGAAATTCTGGACGCGCAGGGCAAGACAATCCGCAAGATCTCCAGCCGCCGCCTGGGCGCCGACCAACCACCCGCGGGTGGCGGAGGAGGATTCGGAGGTTTCGGCGGCCCTCCTCAACTCCCCGTGGAAGTCGGCCACAATCGTTTCGTCTGGGATTTGCGCTATGAAGGGCCGTCGACGGTCCCCGGCGCGGTTTACTGGGGCGGGAGAAACACCGGCCCGCTCGCGGTCCCCGGAAAATACACTGCCAAGCTCACCGTCGCGGGCAAGCCCTACACCGTTCCGTTCGAAGTGAAGCCGGATCCGCGGATCACCACTTCGCAGGAGGACTACCAGAAGCAACTCGACTTCATGCTCAGTTTGCGCGACGAGCTCACTGCGGCGCACGACGCCATCAACCAGCTCCGCAGTCTGCGAACCCAAATCGAAGCCCTGCGCCGCCGCATGGCGGGCAACGCGTCCGCCAAGGACAGCCTCGCCGCAGCCGACGCGCTCAACAAGAAGCTCACGCCGATCGAAGAAGCCCTGATCCAGACGAAATCAAGGAGTGGTCAGGATCCGCTCAACTATCCCATCATGCTGGCCAATCAGTTGGCAAACCTGATGTCCACGGTAGAAAGCGCGGATGCGGCCCCCACCCAGCAGGCTCACGCCGTCTTCGATTATTTAAAGGGGAAAATTGACGAGCAACTGACCAAGTGGCGTGAGATTCAGCAGAAGGATCTGCCCGCGCTCAACGAGCAGATGAAGAAGGACAACATTCCGGTGATCTCGGTTCCACCCGCCGGTGAGGGAGCTGCCGCCGGCGCGGGCCGCCCGGGCTCAGAACAGTAGCTCGCGGTGAAATCCGTGCTCTGTCATTCTGAGGCGCTCTGGCATCATCGAAAATGTCGGAGCGCCGAAGAATCTCTCTTCAGCCCCAGCTACTCCACGTCGAGCGGAGGTTCCCGAGAAATGCCCGCGCGCGGCGGAGTGATCGGACGGGCAAGGATGGAAGTTCCTAGAGATCCGCCGAAAAGCTTACGCACTCCGCCCGAAACCCCGATGAGGTGCGAGAAAATTCCGGGAGTCCACCGCAATCCAGCGAGCAACCGTTCTCCCAGCTTCGGATGCTCGCTCAGCCACAGCACCATCTGCGTCAACCAGCGATAATCACGGAGCATCGCTTGCCGCTCTCGATCGAATACTGGTAACCAATCCTCGGCGCTGCCTGCATGCGCCGCGACGTAGCCGGCGAGTAGTTCCGCGCTCATCAACGCCTGCGTCATCCCGCCGCCGGTGATGGGATCGACGAATCCCGCCGCGTCGCCCAGAAGCACCAGCCCCGGCGCAACTCCCCTCTGCGCGCGCCCGGCCAGCGGCGCCATGCTAATCAGCGGCGTGATCTGCTCCGCGCTTTCCAGGGGATCCGCCAGTCGCGGCTCGTTTTGCCACCATCTCTCGAATGTAATCTCAATTGGTGTTTGCAGGGCCTCAGCCTGCGCCAGGCCCGCCACAAGAATTTCTCGCTCGGGGAGTGGCGTTACGTAAAGCTCGTAACCGCGGCGCACAAAAACGTCCACCCACGAGGATTGCGCCCGTCCCGGCGCCAGCCGAAAATGCGCGCACATCCCGACGCGTTTTTTCTTCGGAGCAATATCCAGACCGAGCGCGTGTCTAATTTTCGAGTGCGCCCCGTCCGCCGCCACAGTCAGCCGCGCCCTGCTTGGCTCTCCCTCGACCATCAGTCCCGCGACGCGGCCGTTCTCAAGCAGCGGTCCATCTACTCGCACTCCGGTTGTGACCGTCACGCCCGGCGTGC
>JBGQGH010000139.1:0-4183 GCA_041497315.1 Terriglobia bacterium
CGGGCGCGGGCGGGCGCATCAGCAAGCAGGACATCGAGGCAGTGATCGCGGGAGGCGGCGCGCCAACTGCGGCGGCGCCTGCTGCTTCCGTTTCCGTCGCGCCTTCGCGGCCGACACCACCTCCACCGGCCGCAGCACCTGGAGTTACCGGCGCGCAGGCGCACGAGGCGCTGGAGACCGCCGTGCCGCGCGAGAAGATGTATTTCGGCCAGTACGAAGTGCAGCCGATGAGCGCGATGCGGCAGCGCATCGCCGAGCACATGGTGGCGTCGAAGCGCGTTTCGGCGCACGTGTACTCGGTCGATGAAATCGACATGACCAAGGTGGCCGCCCTCCGGGCCCAGGCCAAGGACGAATTCGAGAAGCGCTACGAAACCAAGCTGACCTTCATGCCGTTTTTCGTGAAGGCCGCCGTGGCCGGTCTTAGAGCCTACCCCACGCTGAACGCTTCGCTGGACGGGACGAACATCATCCTGCACAAGGAGATCAACATCGGCATCGCCGTGGCGCTCGATTGGGGGCTGCTCGTGCCGGTGGTGAAGAACGCGGACGAAAAAAACCTTCTCGGCATACAGCGCACGATGAACGATCTCGCGGAGCGCGCGCGTTCGAAAAAACTGAAGCCCGAAGAGGTACAGGAAGGCACGTTCTCGATCACGAATCCAGGAGTTTTCGGCGGACTGTTTGGCCTGCCGGTGATCAGCCAACCGAACGTAGGCATCCTGGGTCTTGGCGCTATCGAAAAGCGCCCCGTGGTGATCAACGATTCGATCGCCATCCGCTCGATGTGTTACGTGACCCTCAGTTACGACCATCGCGTGGTGGACGGCGCGATCGCGCACCAGTTCCTCCACAAGGTGAAGGAGACGCTGGAAAACTGGAACGAGCCGGTGCTGTAAATAAGAGCCTCCCTGAATCAGGGGGTATTTCTTTTCGAAATATACTTTTCGTTCTCTCATGCTGTCCGAAATTGGGACGGACATTCCCGCGAGTGACCAGACGAAGGAATTTTCTTCCTTCTCGATTTCATCCAAACCATTCACACTAAAGCCTTTATTTGCAGGCATCGCTGGCAGCCTGGCTGCCCCAAGTATGTCGGAGCGGGAGGCACGTCCGCATCTGGGGATGCAAGGAGTAACGAGCCATGGTGACCGCAACGCTCGAAATCTCATTGGACCGCGAAACGATGCAACCGCGAATTCTGATCGCCGATGACCAGCAGGACGTTCTGGACGCACTGCGGCTGCTGCTCAAGGGGCACGGCTACAGCATCGAAACCGTAAATTCCCCCGCGGACTTGCTGGCGGCGGTGGCGCGCCAGGAGTTCGATATTCTCCTCATCGATCTGAACTATGCACGGGACACGACGTCGGGACGCGAAGGTTTGGATGTGCTCAGCCGGCTAAGCGAGATCGAGGACCCTCCGCCGGTGGTGGCGATGACCGGGTGGGCCACCGTGGGCCTGGCCGTGGAAGCGATGCAATATGGCGTGAGCGACTTCGTGGAGAAGCCGTGGACCAACGAGCGGTTGCTGGAAATTCTCCGGAAGCAAGTCGGCCTGGGCCGCGAGCGCCGCGAATCGCGCCGGCGTGCGGCGGAAGAGGCCCGGGCGCGGGAAGCGGCCTTGATTCATCAGCAGGAGCAGGAACGGGAGATCACCGAAGCCAAAGCCATACAGGAAAAGCTGCTACCGCGCGAGATTCCGCAAATGCCGGGCTATGAACTCGCCAGCGCGTGGCAGTCAGCCCGGCTGGTAGGAGGAGATTATTTCGACATTTTGCCGCTGGGTGAAGAAACGCTCGCCCTCTGCATCGCCGACGTGGCTGGAAAAGGCATGCCGGCCGCGCTGCTGATGTCCAATCTGCAGGCGGCTGTGCGCGGGCTCTCTTCGCTCTCCGTCGCGCCGGATCTCCTCTGCAGCCGGCTGAATTCCCTGATCTATCGGAACACGGCGAGCGACCGCTTCATCACTTTTTTCTACGCGCAGCTGGAGGGCCCCATGCGCCGTTTGGTTTACGTCAACGCCGGGCACAATGCGCCATTTGTGGTGCGCTCCGACGGCTCGCACGAGCGATTGCGCGATGGCGGCGCCGTGCTTGGAGTCTTCGCCAGCCGGAACTATGAGATGGGCACGGCGCAATTGTCAGCGGGCGATCGCGTGATTCTGTTCACCGACGGGGTCACGGAAGCGTGCAGCCCCGCGGGCGAGGAGTTCGGCGAAGCCCGCCTGCTGCGTTTGCTGAGAGATCACCGCACGTTGTCCGCCGAGCAATTGCAGACGAAAATTCTGGCCGTGGTAGCCGAATTTAGCGGGGGCCGCTGGCAGGACGATGCCACGCTGCTGGTGCTGGCCGTGGGCGCATAAACACAAAGGAAGAGATAACATCTCGAGACTGCCACGAGAAATCTGCTCGCCGAATATTCCGCTATCCCCGGATTCGCCTTCTCCCTCATTGCAGCAACGGCTTCAGTTTGGCGACCCACACGGCGAAGCCGTCCATAGGAATGGGTTCAATGCCCACGTCACGAAGTGTGTCTCGCACGAAACGGTGACGGTCATTTTCGGCGTCCAAGGCCACATCGGTGACGGCGGCGAATTCGGTCTTCAAGCGCGCCTTGGCCGTGATGCGCTCCGCGGTGTAGGCGAAAAGTTTGGCGTCAGCGGGCGCGCGGGTGACGGAAAGTGTTTGCACGAAACCGCGCGTTCCGTTGCGGCGGTAGCTATAATCGAGGCGCATGGGATCGCCCGGGAACGTAAATTCCTCGGCGCGAACCGATTTTTCCAGCCGGTCCCACAGCCGGGCCTGCCGCAAGACCTGCGAGCAATAAGAGCGCATCGCGGCGCGGCTTCCGGGGGCGCCGACGCGGCTCAGTGCGCGCTGTGGAGCGACATGATCGGAATAAAGCCGGTCGAGTTCGGCGTCGAGGTCCGCGGCAAAGACGCCTTTCTGCGGAGCGAGTTGCAAAGCGTTCGAGAGCGTCTCATCCCACTTCGCCAGAAGTTGCTGCCAGTTGCCCGTGCCCCCATTCCTGCCGCGGGCCGATTCCGATTCCGATTGAAAACGGTCTTCCAGATCGTCGCGCAACGCCCGCAGCAGCACTTCGTCCGCCTGCGGATGAAGCCGCCGGACGCGGTTGTACTCGTCCTGTTCTTCGATCAACCGCAACCGGCGTTCCCCGGTCTGCGGATCGAAGACCAGCACGCCGATGTTCACCCACTCATCGCGGACGAGGTTCGGCGTGTAGCGGAGGATGCGATAGGCGCAGGCTCTTTCCGCGCTTCCCGGCCCGGTGTTTTCTTGCTTGGCAGAAGTCTCAGTCATGGTTCACATCCAGTTTGGAAATGGCTGGCGGTTGGATTTCTTGGCCTCCAAAATCAGATCCGGCACGCGCGGGCGGCGGCGGAGGAGTTGTTCGAGGAGCCGCAGCAGCGCTTCGTAGTCGTCTTCGTACCACGCGGGCGGAATCTCCCGGCTGATTTCGTCGAGGACACGCTCGCTCATGCGGTTTTCCACGCGCTCCAGCCACGGCGCGAACGATTCCATTCCGGTGATGCCCTGATAGACGCGATTGCGGGCATACAACCCGCGCAGCGGCGCGTCCGGAAAATTCCACTCGCCGGCGTTGAAGCAGAAGCCCTGGTCGATCATCCGCATTTCGTAGTGCACTGCGGCCTGGTCTCCCGCTTCGTTCTTCTCGTTGAAAAACACCGTCTGGCGGCCGTTGGTGTTGCACGTCCACTTGTCGAAAACCAGCATCCCCGCGAATTCATGCAGGTTTTCGACCTCGCGCAGCCGCTCATCCGGAAGAAAATCGTGCAGCGTCAGTAGCCGCGGATCCCCGGGATAGCGCGAGCCGAACTGCGGGCCGGGCTGGCACGGAATCCGCGCGCGCGGCAGCTCCATCGCCAGCTCCGGAGTCAGCCGGATCAGCTCCTCGGAAACTTCGATGATGGCCACCGGAACCGTCGGCAAGCCCAGGCGCGCCGCCAGTTTGGTTCCAAGCAGTTCATTGACCAGGATGCGGCGGTGTTGCGGGTTATTTTGGAACTTCACCACGTAGTAGTAGCCGTCCGAGCAGCGCATCAGGTGCGACTGCGCGCCTCCCCGCATCCGCCGTATCTGTTCCAGCGCCCGTAACATGCGGGGTCATGCTAATGGCACTTACCGCTTCCGGCAAGCAC
>JBGQGH010000140.1:0-3868 GCA_041497315.1 Terriglobia bacterium
GCTCCCGCAACCCACGCCAGCAGCGCCTGCGGCCCGCCCATGGCCTTGATGACCAAGGGAATCACAACGAACGGACCGATGCCCACCATCTCGATCATGTTGAGCGCGACGGCTTCTTTCAAGCCCAGGCCGCGCTCGAGAGCCATGCCTTCCGACTTGTCACCGGTCGTCATCGGTCCGCCGAGAATAGCAAATGCACCGCGCCCCGCCTATCGCAGATTCTTCCCGCGCAGCCATTTCGGCTTGCAACTCTCCTCCAACAGCTTAAACTTGTTCGGCGTAGTGACGGATCTTGGGCAATTCTTTCTTCAGAGATGAGTCTTAGCTTCGATGCGAGCATGCCGCCACGTTTGGATGGTTCTTCTCGTTCTGACTTCTAGTTTTGCCCGGCCTGCCGCTGCCAACAAGCTTGCCCTGCCACCCGAGACGCCAGTCGTTCTCGAAAAGATCTACTCCTTCGACATCGCTGGAGCGGTGGCAGCCGCAAAGAGCATGGAAGTAGAACGTCCCGAGCATCCTCTGGGATATCTGCTCGAAGCGGAAGCGCTGTGGTGGAAAATCTGGTGTGCGTCGGCCGATTTCAAATATGGCATGAGCGACGCACGGCGCCGCCCAAAGCTCGAAGCGGACCAGCGCTATTTTCAATTGGCCGCAAAGGCTTCGTCTCGGGCCGAGGCGCAGAGTAAGCAGCACGAAACTGCTGAAATGCAGTTATACGCGGGAATGGCCGACGCAACCGCGGCGCGGCTTTACGCCCTGCGCGGGGAAAATCGCAACGCGGCCCGCGCCGGAGTGCGCGCGCGCGACCATTTCGTGCGCGCCAAAAATCTCGACGCGGATCTCGCCGATGCCGACATGGGCCTGGGCCTCTACAATTATTACGTGGACACGCTCAGCGCGCTGGCCCGGCTCCTGCGATTTTTTATGGGGATACCCGGGGGATCGAAGCAGGAAGGCGTGCGCCTGCTCGAGCGGACCATCGCCAAAGGCGTTCTGACGCCCAATGTGGCGCGCTTTTACCTCGCGCTGAATCTGCATCGTTACGATCAGCAATACGAGAAAGCCCTGACCGTCATCGGTCCTTTGGCCGAAAAATATCCCACCAATCCGCTTTTTCAACTGGCACGCGGCGACCTCTACGCGAAGCTCGGCCGGAAGGAGAAGGCGCTGGTCTCCTACCGGGCAGCGGGCGCCTTGGCGGTGCAGGACGCGGAGTGCCAGGCGCGTGTTCAGGAGCTGGTCCGCGTGTCGATAGAAGCGCTCGGCGGCAGCGCTACAAGAAGCGGCCGCTGAGCCACTGTCGGGGAACTCACTCTGGCGACCCGATAGTGCCCACGGCGCGGCCGGAATGCGCATTGACCTTATCCCCGCCGGGATGGTAAGCATGTAGGGTTGCGTGAGCCCTGAGATTTGGGGCAACTACGGCCTGGAACAGGGGTGCAGGAGGGCCAGTCTCCGCTTGATGGACCGCGGCGCTGTCGCGGTCAACGCGCAGCGCGATTTTGGCATCTCACCCCCAAAGTACACTGGCGCCGCGGGTTCCCCGCCGTCCGCCGAAACAGGCCAACCCCGATCCGGTCGGGGTCGCCAGAAAAGATCAAGGAGTATCAATGAAGCGGTCTTGGACAGCATTGGCTGTCGCTGGAGTGGCGGTGCTCGCGGTAGCAGGTTGCAACGATTACGGCAACACCTTTCAGAACAACACGGGCGCCACAATCACATCGATTTCCCCGTCGGTCATCAGCGCCGGCAGCGGTGATTTTACGCTGACCGTGAACGGCGGCACCTTTGTGAAGGGGACCGTCGTGCAGTGGAATGGGAAGACCCTCGTTACAACCCTTCCCACCGACAGTGCGGGAAACATACGGGGAAACATCGCTACAGCAACAGTTCCTAAGGCTTTGGTGGCGAATTCCGGGGTTGCCACCATCATCACTCTGAGCCCCGCTTACGGCGCCGGGCGCAACGGCCTCTCCAATCCGATCGCGTTCGTTATCAATCCACTGCCGAATCCGCTGCCGGCACTTACGGCCATTAGTCCGAACGCTGCGGTGGCGGGGGCAACGACACCTCTGAGCATTACTTTGACCGGCACCAACTTCCTCTCGAATTCGGATCCGACGCAGGCTTCCCAGCTGAATTGGACCGTGGGAGCAACGACGTCGAAATTAGCTATGGGAAACACGACTTCCACTCAGATTCAGGCCACGATTCCGGTCTCGCTCCTTGCAACCGCAGGCACAGCCAGTGTGACGGTTTTCAATCCGGGTTCTCCGGCCCCGCCGGGTTGCGTCGGGCTGTGCAGCGGCGGCGGAGGCGGTGGTTCAAGCGTTTCGAAGACGTTCACGATTTGCGCGGCGGCGCCATGCATCGGAACCACCGCGGTCAGCGCCGCAGCCGCGACAGTGGTTGCGGAAGAAACACCGGCGGTGAGCCTCGATGGTCGTTACGTTGCCTATACCGCTCTTCAGAACGAGCACGCGCAGGTTTTTCTGCGTGACACCTGCGAAGGTGCGGCACCGGGCTGCCAGCCGCGCACCACTTTGCTGTCTGTGGCAGCCGACGGCACCGCTGCGAACGACGAAAGCCACGCGCCTTCGATGAGCTCCGATGGACGCTATGTCGCCTTCAGCTCCGCGGCGACAAACGTGATCGAAAATGCTCCTGCGGGGCGGCAAGTCTATCTGCGCGATACCTGCGCGGGCGCGGGAGAATCATGCAAGGCCTCGACAAGTCTCATCTCCGCCGATTCGAACGGCGCGCTGGTAGGAACGGAAAGCATCCTGCCTTCCGCAAGTTCCTCCGGACGGTTTGTCGCGTTTCTCACAATTACGCCGAGTCACTCTTCGAAGCAAGCCTCTGCTGAGCCAAAGACGTCGGCGAGTGCAATCAACAGCGGCTTCCGCCAAGTTTTCATCCGCGATACTTGCCTGGGAGCAGCCAACTGCACGCCGAAAACGATGCGTATTTCGCTTCAGCCGGGTGACGGCGCGGGAAGCGACTCAAAACCGGCGGGCCCCGCGTTGAGCGGTAACGCCAAACACGTCGCTGTCGCGGGCGGGAACGCGGCCACTCTCTTCACGCGCTCCGTCGCCGTCGACGACCGCGTCTTTCTGGCCATCAGCGGCGACCAGCACTGAGAATCCTTCTCCCTGCTCCAGACTTCGTGGATCCCGAAATCCAGCGCGTCCGCCCGCTGCCACATCGTTCTCAGTAGAAGTGCACTTTGATGTCCGGCCGCTTTTCCAGGTGTACCGAATCGATGAAGCGCACTTGCCGGTCGTCCAGCGTCAGAATCATGGAACTGGTGCGAATGCCTTCGCCGAAAAACCGCACGCCCTTCAGCAGGTTTCCATCCGTCACGCCCGTGCACGCGAAAATCATTTTCTTGCCCGGCGCCAGGTCTTCCGTGTCGTAAACGCGCTTCGGATCCTTCACCCCCATTTTCGCCAGGCGCTCTGCGTGCTCCGGCTTGCTCACCACCAGCCGCGCAAGAATCTGCCCGTTCAAACACCGCAGTGCCGCCGCCGTCAAGACGCCCTCCGGCGCGCCGCCGGTGCCCATCACGGCGTGCACGCCCGTGCCGATCACGGCCGCGGAAATGCCCGCCGAAAGGTCGCCATCGCCAATCAGCCGGATCCGCGCGCCCGCGGCGCGGATCTCTTCAATGAGTTTTTCGTGCCGTGGGCGGTCCAGCACGATCACCACGAGATCCTCCACGTCGCGTTCCAGCCGCTTGGCAATGGCCTTCAAGTTGTCGGCCACCGGCGCATCCAGGTCCACCGCGCCTTTGCACGATGGCCCCACGACCAGCTTCTCCATGTACAGATCGGGCGCGTGCAGCAACCCGCCGCGCTCGCTCGCCGCC
>JBGQGH010000141.1:0-3840 GCA_041497315.1 Terriglobia bacterium
AGCATTTCGCCCTTCGCCAGCCGGCCGATGTCCCGCAGCTCGCGTACCGTGAGGCCGCGTCCCTGGAGCTGGTAGTCGATCATGGCCGCGAGCGCCGAACCTTCCAGCACGGCGTCGCGCGCCATTTCGGCGTCGTCATTCGGCTTGGCGGCTTCCTGCCACTTCTGCACGTGGAAATGCTGGTCTTGCAGCGCGTGCGTGAGTTCGTGCGCCATCACGGTGCGCTGCTCCTCGGGTTCAATCCACTCGGCGATGAAGAACTCCTGCGATTTCGGGTCGTAGAGTCCGGCGATTTGTTCGGTCAGAAGGTCCACCAGGAATTTCTCGAGCGGAAAGCCCTTGGGAATGAGCCCGAATTTTTCCAGCGTCTTCTGATCTGCGTAGCGCTTCTCCGGCTCTTTGTCTTCCTTGATTTGCCGGAGGATGTAATCGCGAATCTCTTCGCGGGTGCGCAAGCTCTTCTTGAGCGGCGAGAGAATTGGGAGGGAGAGCAGTTTGCTCATGTCCGCTAGAACTTCGTCCGCGGCTTTCAGGAATTCCGGGCTTTGTACCTTCGAGGGAGGAGCGATCTTGGCAGGAGGGCTGGCCTGCTGCGCGCCGGCGGCGATCGCGATCAGGCAGATGAGAAAAACCAACCAAACGCATTTTCGTTTCATTCGCAGAACCGCTCCTGTCGCGCGCCCCATTGTGCGCAGCGCGTAGAATAACAGATTCGCGCCAGCCTCATCCGGTTGCCGGGTTTTTCTAATTCTCAGCGTTGCTTCTTGGCAGGGGGAATGTCGTCGCCGTCCTTCAGCATGCGCTGAAGCACGCCGAGCAAGTCCGTGACGGTGATGATGCCGGCGAGCTTCCCTCCCTCGACGACGGGCAGGCAGCCGAGTTTGCGGTCATGTAGGATCGTGGCCGCATCGATCAGCGGCGTATCGGGCGTCACCGTCACCGGGTCACGCGTCATCACGCGTTCAAGTTGCGTGTTCTCAAAAATGGCGTTGTATTCCTCCGGCGTGATCCGGCCCAGCAGCGAGGGCGAAAAACGGTGGATGTCCCGGTCGGTGATGATGCCTACCAGGCGATCGCCATCCACGATGGGCAGGTGGCGGAAGCCGGTGCGGCGCAGGATCAGCGCGGCATCGAGAAGGCGCGAATCCAGCGGCACACTGGTCGCGGGTGCGGTCATGAATTCGCGGACAGTAAAATCGTGGGGCATAAGTGCGGCTCGCGAGGACGGTCAAGCGTGCGCGAAGCGATATTCCATGCTTTCACCCGGGCCAGGCAAAGTCAATCGCGGGATCCGCGCGGGGCTTAACGCTTCGGAACGGGCACCGCCGTCTGTTCCACGCGCTTCCATTCGGCGCCGTCCCAGGTGTAGCGGTCGCGGGTCATGCGCCGGCACACGCGCGGGTTTTCCTCGTCTGTCTGAGCGCAATAGGTGAGCTTGAAACCGTCGGCCCCGGCTTCGTACCTCGACTCTTGCACAAGTTCCGAGGACCAGACCGGCTTCAGCCGGGTGCCGTCGAAGCTCCATGCCGTAAACTCACCCGTCTGGAGATCGTCCGCGCGCCCCGCGATGGTCACGAACAAGCTGACCGCCGCTTCGGCGGGCCCGGCGATGGCGACGACTTCGAGATACTCATCGAAGAAATCTTTGTGCGTGGAGCGATCGATCTGCATTGTAAGGGTAAGGCGTCCCGGCGCTCCGGCATAGACGCGCACGGCCGAGGGGCCGGCCAAGCTGAAATTCGCCGTGAGGACATACGCCGCCGGGCGGCCAGCCAATTTCAGCACGCGGAAACTCTCGCCTGTGCCCGGCTCTCGAGTCACCAGTCCGGCCAACCGCTGGTTCAGAGCATCGAGCGCGGGCTCTCCCGGCGCGTTGAGCGCGGCCAGCACGATCGCGTCAAGCGCGGCAAGCGCTCTGCCCTGCAGGGCCGGGTCCTCTTCGCCTCCGGCCAGCCTCTGAGCCGCAAGCCTCTCCGCCATTCGCGCGAATTCAATCTGCTGGGGCACCGCCGCTCCAGGGCCCTGCATCGCCGTGGACGCGGGGATCGGAGCCGCCAAGAAAAAACAGGACATGAGAAGAATTGCAAAGCCCTTCGAATTGGGTTCATCGTTCATCGGAACAATTCTTCGGCTCACTCACTCTAATACACCGGGGCTGCGCCTGCAAACCGCGGCTGCAGCCACTCGGCCACGGCCGCGTGGGTGTGACGCGATCCCGAGCGTCGAAGCAAGGCGAGAGACATTGCGTTCCGAGTTCAGAACAGGTATACACTTATCTCAAATAGTATTTAGAATACTCTCGGTTCGAGGTCCCCATGGATTCTGGCTCGCGTCTCCGCCTAGCCCGCGAGCAGTTGGGCCTGACGTATCGCGATGTAGAACGGGCGAGCTACGAGCTTGCCAGTTTGCGCGGGCGGCAGGAGTTTATCGTCCACATCAGCCGCCTGGCCGACATCGAAAACCGCGGTGTAACCCCTAGCCTATACAAACTTTACAGCCTTGCGGCTATCTACCACTTGGACCCCCTCGAAGTTTGCGGCTGGTACGAGGTGCCCCTCTCCCACCACTTTACGGATGGCTCGCAGTTGGGCGCGCCGCGAACCCACCTGGCCGCAGCTCCGGCGGTGCTCAAGGTGCCCTCACGATTCGATCCCGGATTTGATCCCCGCCGAACAGAGTATCTTTCTCGAATGGTGGAGGCCTGGGGAGAACTCGAAGGCACATTCTTCAACGGGCGGTCGCGGTTCCGCTACGGCTACATCGGCACGGCAGACAACATGATGGAGCCTCTCCTGCGCTCGGGAAGCCTCGTCCTGGTGGATCCGCTGCGGCATGAGGTCGCCAATTCAGGCTGGAAAAACGAGTACGAGCGCCCTATCTACTTCGTGGAGACTCGCGGGGGATACCGATGCGCCTGGGGTCTGCGTGAGGGCCCACGGCTCATCCTCCAACCCCACCCGCTCTCCTCCTACGCTCCTGAGACACTTCTTTATCACGAAGAGGCAGAGGTGATCGGCCAGGTTGTGGGGGTGGTTATGCGGCTCCCCGCAGGCTAGTCTCTTCATTCGCAAAGACTTCCAGGAGAAGCCTCAGGTTCGAGCAGAAGAGTCCCCCCAAATAGCTGGGCAGACCGAGAGGGATCATCCCCAGGTACGTCCCGAGTTTCTGCCATTCCGCCACGATATGCTGGAGGTCGTAGTCCAGCGCGCCCAAGCAGGCGCGCAAATCCCATTCCTGGCGCTCCAGGGGTGTCTCCAGGACCTTGCAAAAGAGCTCGGAATGGCAATGTTCCAACGCCTGCTGGACTGCAGCCTTGGGGTATATGGTAGTCAGGCCCTCGTGGACATAACGATGGGTCTCGGGGTCGCGCAATGAGGCGACATAGAACAGACGGCCGTATTCGCTGGGAATCGCGGCGAGCGTGCGCGCCGCAAAATCCTCGATGACTCGCTGATTCTGCTGAAACCGCTCCAGAGTCTCCAAAAGCTCACCTGTTCCGTTTTCTGAACTTTTTTCCTTCCAAAGTCCACGGCCGTCTGTAGCAGGTCATTGTCTCCCGCCTAAGGAGGCAATTCCCAGTGAAAAAATTGATCGCGTTTGTTGTGAGTCTGGCGTTCGCAGCTTTGATCCTACAACCCGTTAGCTCCCACGTCAACTTCCATCTGAGTAAGAGCGGTGTGGCGTTCGATGGGGACCCGATCTGGCCGCCCCCGCCCCCTCCCCCACCTCCACCCCAGATCTAAGGGGATCCAGGTATGCGTGAGGTGGGGCGCATAAGCACCCCGGCGAGTTTCCGCCTCGGGATGCTATCATGCTCCCCGCTTCATGCAACTCACGCCC
>JBGQGH010000142.1:0-3653 GCA_041497315.1 Terriglobia bacterium
TCCCGGACGACGGCGACCTTAGACGCGGGCACGGCGATGCGCATCAGCCGATGCGAGGAATCAACGTAGAGTTCGACTTCCAGATCAGGAGTTTTCGCGCGGAGCAATTCCAGCGTGGCGTCTCCCACCTGCTGCGGCCCCACGTCTTCCACGGTGATGGTGCCCGGCGTGGCTTCCTGCGGAATCAGTACGGAGAAGGTTTGCGCGCCGCGCGTCGTCCAGTTGTAGAGCCGCGCCAGGATGGCGTAGTGGTGGTAGGCGTTGTTATCGAGCACGGCGATGCGCGGCGTATCGAACTTCAATTCCTGCACAAAGGGCACCGTCGCTCCCTCGAGGTTCAGGCTGATCTTGGCCACGCCGTCCTTGAACGCAATCGTCGCCGAAGCCTTCTTCTGCGACTTCGAGGACCATTCATAGGTAAGGGGCGATCCATCGGCGGCCATTTGCATCGTGACGCGGATTTCAGTCGCTTCGCTCCCTGGGGCGCGTAAAGTCGTCGTGCCGCGCGCCACCCAGTCTTTGCCCGACGGCGCGATTTCAAAATCCTCCGACCCCACGGGCTGGCCATCCAGCAAGATGCGGAATTTGCCCTTATCGGCTGCGAGTACGGATGCCGCCGGAGCCGCGGCCTTGGCCGGCGCCTTCGCCGCCTGTAGCGCAGCGGCGCCCACGCGGCCGGTAATCGGACACGGGCCAAAGCCTGTCTCGCTCAGCAACAGGATGGCGATTCCCAGCACCGCAAGCATCAACTTCATGCCGTCACCTTCTCGAGAAATCCCAGCGCGAGGATGCGCTCCACCACGCGGCGCGGATCCACGTCGCTGGCCACGCGGTAGTCGGCCTGTTGATAGAACGGCAAGCGCGTGGCGTAAAGCTCGCGGAAGCCGATTTCGTTGCGGAAGAGCGGACGATTGGTCATCGTGGCGCACCGCGCCAGCAGTTCCTCCACCGGGCAATCCAGCCAGATGGTCACCGCGCCCGGGCCCGCGGCGAATTCGCGCACCAGCGCAACGTTTTCCGCCTGCGCAAACGTTCCTCCGCCCAGGGCCAGCACGGTCGGCGCGTCTGCTCCATTCACTTCGCCCAGCGCGCGCCCCAGTTGCTCGCGCTCGATGCCGCGAAATGCCGGTTCGCCCTGCCGCTCGAAAATATCGCTGATGGATGCGCCGGCGCTCTGTTCGATGCGCTCATCGAGGTCCACGAAGCGCCAGGCAAGTTGCGCGGCCAGCAGGCGGCCGACGGTCGTCTTGCCGCAGCCCATGAAACCGGCCAGGCAAATCAGCCTGCGCCGGGGAGAATGGCCCGTAGATGACATGAAGGTTTTCGCGATATCCGGACAAAAACGAGCGCGTTACTCGCGCTTCCGGATGCGAATTGTACCACTGTAGGAGGAGAGATCGACCTTGGCGTGCCCTTCGTTGAACGTGCCGAAGAGGCTCTTGGCCTGCTGCGGCGCGTTGAAGCGCCGCCCGTGCGGATCGGGCTTCAGCTTGGCCTGGTTTTCGACTGTGCCCTTCATCGAGGTGGCCGTCAGGTCGAACGAATCGGTGTCGGAGAAGCGGACTTCGATCACACCGCTGTAATTCTTCAGGATATAGATGCCGCGGCGCAGGAAGTCGCCGTCAAAGAGAATATTTCCGGAACTGGTCTGCACGTGCACGTTCTCCATTTGCGGCTGAAGAAGCTCGACATTTCCACTGATGGAGTTCACATCAATGCGGCCCAGGCACCGGGTACACACCACGGAGCCTCCCACCGTCTTCACCACCAGATAGCCGCCCACTTCCTCGAGCTGCACATTCGCCGCCACCGTGTCGAAGACCATGTCGCCGTACACGCGCTCAACCACCACCACGCCGGAGTCCGTGCGGATTTGCAGTTCGCTTTCTTCCGGCACGGTGATCTCGTAGTTGGCTTCCATCTCCGCGGGCGTCAGATTGTCATTCAGGGCGTGGGTGGCGACTTCGATGCGGTTCCCGGCCTGCTCGGTATCCACTTCCACCTTCGGGCTGGAATGGTCGCCGACCACGACGACCTCGGCCTTCTTCCAGGACTTCACGGAAATTCGGCCGTGGCTGCTGTGCACGCTGATCACCGGGCGGCCGTTCACCGTGAAGTGTTTCTCCATGCGGTGAGCGAACGCCGGCGAAGCCAGCAGCAGCACGAATCCCGCGGCGACAAGGGAAGCCGTACGGAGAGAAGCCTTGGATGGCGATTCAGAGTTCATCATTCCCCCGGGACGCCGCGATCCATCATAGCCGAAAGCAGCTCCGCCTTTTGCTGATAGGCGCCGTAAAGGTACTCACGAGCTAACTCACTTTTTGGCTCTTCACGAACGCTCTTTTCACATAGTGCAATAAAATTGTCAACTACCTCAAGGTTGTGGCGCAGCGTGGCCGACAGATCCGGATCACCCTTCGGCAATCCCTTCATCGCCCCGCTCTCCACGTCCTTCAACTCCGAATTCACGCTGGCCGTAGCCGCAGCCAGCATCGCTGTCTGTTGCGAAGCGCCCGGCCCGAAATCGCTCTTCAGACCGACGAAAACCGCGGCCACCAGCAGCAGCGCAACGTAGGCGCCCGCCAACGCCGGACGCGAAATCCCGCCCCACCAGACGCCGAACCAGCCCGCCGTAACGCGCTCTTTCTCTTCGCGCGATTTGCGGATCAGTCCTTCCGCTTCCAATTGCGCGCGCAGGTTCACCCACAGATGCGCGGGCGGCGCAAGTTTCAGATCTTCCTGACCGAGCCGCCCGGCCGCTTCCTGGATCGCTTCCAGGTCAGAGACGAGGGCGCGGCAATTTGCGCAAGCCTCGAGGTGCGCAGAGGCCTCGGGAGAAAGAGACCCGGGCGACCACTGTTCGAGGACCTGTTCAAGTTCTTGGCACTGCATGGTATCCATCCTTTGCTAATTAGAGCCTGCGGACTCGCTTTTGGCTGCCTGGCGGTCCTGGCGCGCTTTGTCGCGCACCGACTCCTGGAGCAGCTCTCGCAACCGCGTTCTCGCTTTGTGTAACTGCGACTTCGAATTCCCGATCGAGCATCCCATGATGTTTGCGATCTCGTTGTGTTCGTAGCCCTGAACGTCGTGCAGCAGGAACACCGTTTTGTAACCTGGCGGCAGCTCCTGAATCGCGCGTTGCAGATTCACGCGATCGATGGAGCCGGAAAGCCGCAAGTCCGGCCCGCCGGGATCCTTCCGCGGCCCGCTGGACTCATCATCGGGATCGATCGTCTCCTCGAGCGAAGTCTCCGGAAGCGATTTCTTGCGGAGCTTCATGAGCACCACGTTCACCGCCAGCCGGTGCAGCCAGGTGGAAAACGCCGATTCGCCGCGAAACGTCGCGATCTTGCGGAAAAGCTGCAGAAACGCTTCTTGAGTCAGATCTTCGGCTTCGGCTGTGTTTCCGACCATGCGCAGACACAGGGCGTAGACCCGCCGGCTATGCAACCGATAGATGCGCTCAAAGGCTGCGACGTCGCCCTGCTGGGCCAGCCGGATGGCGTCAGCCTCCGGCAACTCCGTCGGATCTAAGCGTCTCGGTCGGACCACCGTACCCGTCGGGACGCATCCGTCAAGTGGGATGCTCCCCTCTCCCTGTGAGTTGTACTTCTATTTCCAGGAATGCCGGACAGGCCCGGCGCTTAGAGGCA
>JBGQGH010000143.1:0-3429 GCA_041497315.1 Terriglobia bacterium
AATTTTGGTGCGGAAGAAGGGATTCGAACCCCCACGCTCTTGCGAGCGCCAGCCCCTCAAGCTGGTGCGTCTGCCAGTTCCGCCACTTCCGCACTGAGGAAGAGAGAAAACTTTTTGTGGCCGGACTGCTGACCGGCCGATCGGGCCGAACCGCTACTTTTTAGGCGGCTGCGTCTGACCCGGAGACTGTTGAGCCGGCGCGGACTGCGCCGGCGGTGTCGCCGGTGGCGGCGCGGGCGTAGACGGCTGCGAGCTCGGCGGCGTTGACGACGGCGCATGCTGCGCGGGTACCGGCTTCGCCACTTTATTCTGCAAGATAGAGCCGAATCCCGTCTGCCCCCTGTCCTGCCGCAGCACCAGCGTCATCGAAGTCAGCATGAACATGATGGCGCACCAGGTGGTCGCCTGGCTCAGAAACGTGGCCGCGCCGCGCGGGCCGAAGGCCGTCTGGCTGCCCGCGCCGCCGAATGCTCCCGCGAGATCGGCCGCCTTGCCGCTCTGCAGCAACACGACGATGATCAGCATGAAGCACAGCAGCACGTGCAAGGTGGTGAGCAGGAACGGCACCCTCCATCCCAGGAAGATGAGTCCCAGCCCCACGAGCAACGAGATGGCCCACTTGGCTTCTTTCGCCATCGCTAAATCTTTCTCCTGACTTCGATCACCAAGAAATCCTTCAATTCGCCACGTGCTGTCCTGCACGTGGCTCACTCAGGATGAAAAGCCGAGCGAGCAGCGCTCGGCTTTTCAGAAATTCACGATGGACGCAAACGACTGCGCGTCCAGACTTGCTCCACCCACCAGCGCCCCGTCAATTTCCACCTGCGCCATCAACCCCTTGATGTTGTCGGGCTTGACGCTGCCGCCGTAGAGGATCCGCAATCCGGCGGCCCGCTCCTGAGTGAATGTGGCGCCGGCCAGCTTGCGCAGGAACCGATGCGCATCGGCGGCCATCTCCGGCGTGGCCGTGCGGCCCGTGCCAATCGCCCAAACCGGTTCGTAAGCCACGATGATACGCGAGAACTCCAGGCCGGTCAACGCGCCCAGGCCATCGGTAAATTGGCGCTGTAGAACCGCTTCCGTGCGTCCGCCTTCGCGCTCGGCGAGCAATTCGCCGACGCAGACGATCGGGGTGAGGCCGGCATCCAGCGCAGCTTTCGTTTTCTTGCGCGCCCACTCGTCAGTCTCGCCGAAGAATTGCCGCCGCTCGGAGTGGCCGATGATGACGTGCTTGCAGCCCGCGTCCACGATCATCTTGGCGGAGACTTCGCCGGTGAAGGCGCCCTGCGGCTCCCAGGAAACATCCTGCGCGGCAATGGAGATCGCGCTGCCCTGCGCGGCTTCCGCAGCCGCGGCGAGCGAAGTGAACGGAGGCGCGACGACGATGTCGCAGTGCGTCGAAGTGGCAACGAGCGGTTTGAGCGCGGCGAAAAACGCGCGCGTCTCCGTCTGCGTCTTGAACATTTTCCAGTTGCCGGCAATCACAGGTCGTCTCACGTTGCCACCCTCACTTGTTCGTTAGGGCTTCGACGCCGGGGAGTTTGGCGCCGGCGAGGAATTCGAGGGAAGCGCCGCCGCCGGTGGAAATGTGGGAAATCTGATCGGCGACGCCGGCCTGGTGCACTGCGGCGACGGAATCGCCGCCGCCAACGATCGAAGTCGCACCCGCTGCAGTTACGGCGGCAACGGCCTGAGCGATCTCGAGAGTGCCCTTGGCGAATGCGGGCATCTCAAAAACCCCCATGGGGCCGTTCCAGACGATCATTTTCGCGCGGGAAATTTCCGCGCAAAACGCGGCAATTGTGTTCGGGCCAATGTCGAGTCCCATCCAATCGGCAGGCGTGGCGGCAATATCAGCAATCTGCGTGCGGGTATCGGCTTTGAATTCGGCGCCGAGGACGTGATCGCTCGGCAGGAGCAAGGGAAAATCGCGCACCTTTGCATCCACCAGAAGCCGCAGCGCAAGATCGAGCTTGTCTTCTTCGACGAGCGATTTGCCGATGGGCAGCCCTTTGGCCTTCAGGAATGTGTAGGCCATGCCGCCGCCGATGAGCATTGCGTCCGCGATGCGCATCAGGTTTTCGACGACCGGGATCTTGTCCGAGACCTTCGCCCCGCCGAGGATGGCGACAAACGGGCGGTCGGGAAGCACGAGCGCCTTGCTGAGGTAGGCGAGTTCCCTTTCCATGAGTAGGCCCGTGGCGGCCTGTTGGACGAACCGCGTGATACCGACGACGGAGGCGTGGGCGCGGTGCGCCGAGCCGAAGGCGTCACAAACATAGATGCCATCGCAGAGGGCGGCGAGCTGGCGCGAGAAGTTTTCGTCGTTGGCTTCTTCTTCGGGATGGAAGCGCACGTTTTCGAGCAAGAGGACGTCGCCATCGCCAAGAGCTTTGCTCTTGGCCTCGGCAAGAGCGCCGACACAATCGGCGGCAAACGAGACGGGTTTACCCAGCAGTTCGCCCAGCTTCGCAGCGACGGGACGCAGGCTGAATTTCGGGTCGGGCTTGCCCTTAGGCCGGCCGAGGTGCGAGGCGAGGACGAGGCGCCCACCCTTCTGGCGCGCTATGCGCAGGGTGGGCAGAGTTTCGCGGATGCGGGTGTCGTCGCCGACCACGCCGCCGGTGAGAGGCACGTTGAAGTCCACGCGGATGAATACGCGTTTGCCTCTGAGGATGAGAGAGTCGATGGATAGTTTGGCCATTGGTGTACGAAAGACCAAAGGGGCGCAGCAAGCAGCGCCCCTACAAAAGACTAACAACGGTCCGTGCTAGAGCTTCGCGGCCATGAACTGGATGAGGTCGCGGCAGCGGCAGGAGTAGCCCCACTCGTTGTCGTACCACGCCAACACCTTCAGACAATTCGTGCCGACCACCTTTGTGTAACCCGCGTCCACGATCGAGGAGTGCGGGTTGCCCCTGAAATCCGCCGACACCAGCTCTTCTTCGGTGTATTCGAGCACGCCCCTCATCGGGCCTTCGGCGGCGCGCTTGAGCGCGGCGTTGGCGGTTTCGGCGGTCACGGGCTTCTCGGTGATCACGGTCAGATCCACCACGCTGACGTTGGGCGTGGGGACGCGCATGGCGAAGCCATCGAGTTTGCCTTTCAGCTCCGGAATCACCAGGTGAAGCGCCTTGGCCGCGCCGGTCGAGGTCGGGATCATCGAAAGAGCAGCAGCGCGCGCGCGGCGCAGATCCTTGTGCGGCAGGTCGAGCAGCTTTTGATCGTTTGTGTAGGAGTGAATCGTGGTCATCGTGCCGACGGTGAAGCCGAAATTATCGAGGATGACCTTGGCGACGGGCGCGAGGCAGTTCGTGGTGCAGGAAGCATTCGAGACCACGTGGTGCTTGGCCGGGTCGTAGGTCTTCTCGTTCACGCCCAAGACGAGGGTGTGGTCGGGATCGGTCGCGGGAGCGGAGATGATCACCT
>JBGQGH010000144.1:0-2774 GCA_041497315.1 Terriglobia bacterium
GATCGTCTCTACAAACCCTGGCGCGTCCAGTTGGGCGGGAAAAGCATCACCGGATTGTTCCGCGATCATCATTTATCCGATCTCATTGGTTTCGTTTACAGCCGCATGGACGCAAAGGCAGCGGCGGCGGACCTGCACGGGCGTCTGCGGCATCTTGGAGAAAATGTGCAGAGCGCGCAGCCACTGACGATTTGTCTTTTTCTCGATGGAGAGAACGCGTGGGAATATTATCCGGGCAATGGGCGCGAATTCCTGCGCGAATTTTACGGGCGGATTCAGGGCGATCAGGATTTCCGCGCGCTCACCGCAAGCGAAGCCACCGCCGCAGCCGGAGAAATTCCCACGATCAGCGGAATTTTTCCGGCGTCGTGGATTAACGCGAATTTCGACGTGTGGATCGGCCACAGCGAAGACGTCGCGGCGTGGGAATTGTTGTGGGACGCGCGCGACGCTTATGGGCGCGCGGTGGACGCCAGAAAAAAAGGCCGGGCCGACGCCCCGACCGAAACCGCACTAAAAGAAGCGCAAGAATCGCTGCTCACCGCGGAGGGCAGCGACTGGTGCTGGTGGTATGGCCCGGAGCACAGCACCGCGAACGATGCAGAATTTGATGCGCTTTATCGAAAACATCTCACCGGAATCTACCTGGCTTTGGGCCAGGTGGCGCCGGAAGAACTCGCCAAGCCCATCAAGCGCAGGCCGGAACATGCGCTGCAACTTGCGCCGACCGGTTTGCTCAACGTCAAAGTCGACGGGCGCGACACTTCCTATTTCGAGTGGCTCGGCGCCGGGCTGTATTCCCCGGAGCGGCGCGGCGGCGCGATGCATGGCCGCGTCTTCTACTTGCATGAGCTGCGCTACGGCTTCGAAGAAGGGCGCTTCTGCGTGCGCATCGATCCGTTCGCGGAGGCGCTCAGCGAGCTCGAAGATCCGGAGTTTCGCATCACTATCGGCAACGCGGAAGAAGTCACCATCGTCGTGAATCTGCTACGCGGCCACGTGCAGGGATTCGCCGTCGAAAAGGGCCGCGTGTGCCTCCTGAATCCAAAGCGCGTCGCGGAAGTCGCGTTCGAGCGGATTCTCGAAGTGGCCATCCAGAAGGACCAGATCAACCTCACCGGGCAGACCAAGCTCCGGCTCGGCGTGGCGCTGTGGCACGGCGGATTGCCCGTTGACGTTTTGCCGGCCGAAGGATTCTTGGACGTGACGCTTGGCGAAGAGAATTCGGCCTGGCTGCCGGAGTAGTAGGAGCGTTCTTCGCGATAGATAAAGTTTTCTTGAAGTGCCTCCGGTCGGCCTCTGAAGGCCGACCCTACATAGACCTTCTTCTCCAGTAGGGCCCGCCTTCTGAGGCGGGCCGTTCTGCCTGCTTCACCCAAAATACGACCGGGTGCCGGTGAGAAATCCTCTCCTAAAACAATTTGACGGCGAGCTCCTGCGGATGATCGCCGACGGGAATCATCGTCACCAGAAAATTCGTCCGCACACGGATCACCGCCAGATCGCCAGAGCCCTGGCTCACGACCAGGAGCAAGTTTTCCGCGGGATCGAAGCGCAACGCCGCGGGCGAATCTCCGGCGGGGACAGGAAACCCTTTTCCGGCTTCGCGGATGATGCGGCGATTGAAAATGTCGACGGGCGTGACGCGGCCTGCGGCGGTGTCTGAAACGTAGAGCAGAGAAGCATCCGCGCTGAGGACGCCGCGAGTGGGCGCGGAGCCGAGAACCATATAGTCGCCCACTTCGTGCGTCCAGGTATTGATGGCCTGGAGGCCGTGGGCTTCGGGTGAGATGACGTAGAGCTCGCCGCCGTCCGGCTTGAGCAACATGTCTGTGGGCTTGCCGGCTAGTTCGAGATTGGCGACCAGAACGCCACGGCGAATGTCGACCACGGAGATGCGGCGCTCGGAACGGCTGAGCACAAAGGCCACGGAGCTGTCCGGCAGGATGGCGACGTCTTCCGGCTGGGGGACGACGGAAACGGTTGTGCGCGACGCAAGGGTGGAGGCGTCGTGAATGCCGAGTGAGCCATCGCGGCGATTCACGACGAGGATGGATTTTCCGTCCGGCGTGACGCGCGCGAGGACGGGTTCGTGGCCGGTCGCAGCGCGCGCGACGATAGCATGCGATTGCGCGTCCAGCGCCAGGAGCGTGTCGTTGCCGGAAGTCGTGGTGTAAAGCCATTTGCCATCCCTGGAAAAATCGACGGCGTAGGGAACCGGGCCCACGGGAATGCGCGCGGTGACTTGGTTGGTGCGAGGATTGAGGATCCAGACGTAGCCGCCGGCGCTGCTGACACCAAAGACTTCGGCGCGGGTGGGATGCTCGCGCATTCCGGAAAGGCCCGGGCCAATCGCGATGCGAGCGATGGCTTTGAGCTTCACAAGATCGACAACGGTGACGTTGCCGTCGTCGGTGGTGACATAGGCGGAGAGATGCAGGTCCGGACGGAGGAACGAGGGCCGATGTTCGCGCAGAAGCACGATCAGTCCGGCGACGGCCAAGGCAGCGAGCAGGAAGTACACGCGAAAGTTCTTGGGGCGGTTCATGTTTGAGATGCGATTCTCCCATGAGTAGCGAGGACGTAGCCAGTCATCGGCGACGGGCGGACGTCCGAGCCGCACAGCCAGGAATGGTGTCAAGTTCCAGGACATCCTTTACACTTGTTATCAGGAGATCCTTTACAGTCGGGGGTTGGGTGCCAGCAGCGGTCCACGGCCGTGGACCGCTGCTGGGCGAGGTCGAGTTCGCGTACCAAGCTTCGGCAGTAGTGCA
>JBGQGH010000145.1:0-2709 GCA_041497315.1 Terriglobia bacterium
GACTTCATGGACAATTACGGCGCTCATACGATCGAGAAGCTCAAGGCTTCGGGTGCGAGTCCTGCAGCCGTCCAGGCGCAAGTTCAGCAACTGAAGAAATTCAAGGAGCAGTACGAAAACCCGCTCTTCAACTCACTGATGACTTTCATCGAGCCCTTCCCGATTGGGCTTGCCATCACGCTGATTTCCGCGGCGGTCCTGAGGAAAAAGGCGCAATCGCAACCGGCACCATCACCCTTGCCGGCATCCTAATTGAACCCGTTCCCGCGAATGTGCTCCTTGCTTCTCCTAGCGTCGTCGTTGACGTTCATGAGTAAGGCGCGGATACGGCGATTCTGGCCGCTTTGCCGGCTAATCGGAAACTATCCCAACGCAGTGCGGCTCCATCTCTGACGCCGGCGGTCACTTGGCCAAACGCCGGCAAAGCGGAGGAATTCCTTTCGGCTGCCGCGGGCGCATCAGAAGGAGGGCGGGCGTTCGGCGGCGACGGCGAAGGCGCGCTCGAGGGCGATGCCGGTGCGGCCGAGGGTGCCTTCCTCGAAGAGCCGGCCGATCAGGGTGATGCCGTGGGGCACGCGGCGCGGGGGAGAAAACTTTGGCAGCGGATTTTTCGGATCGGGCGCCCAGTCCGCGCGCGCTGTGGAGACTTCCACGAAGCCGGCGCGCAGCGTGAGCGAGGGATGCCCGGTCTGATTGCTGATGGTGAGCATTTCGTCGCGCAGCGAAGGAACGAGGAGCAGGTCCACCTGCGCAAAGATGCGCGCCATTTCCTGCGCGACTTTGCGGCGGAAGCGATCGGCCTGGACGAAATCGACGGCGGAGAGGAAGCGCGCCTGGCGAAAAAGATTGGGCCAGGCGTCGGGCGTCTGGACTTTGAGCTGGTCTACGCCGTGGCTGAGGGTGAGCTCCTCGAAAGCTGCAGCGCCTTCGGCGAAGAGAATCAGGTTGAGCGAGCTGTACGGCCAATTGGGAAGCGACACCTCGACAGGAACCATGCCGAGCTTGGGAAGCGTTTCGAGCGCGGCGCGGTCCACGTCGGTGGCGGGACTCTGCTTCATCCAGGCGGGTAAATAGCCGACGCGCAAGCCCTTGACGCTTGCGCCCGCGTCGAAGTCCAGATGACTGGAGACGCTCGAAACATCGCCTGCATCCGGCCCGGAGATGGCTTGCAACACGAGCAGCGCATCTTCGACGGTGCGGGTCATGGGGCCGAGCTTGTCGAGCGACCAGCAAAGGGTCATGGCGCCGGTGCGCGGCACGCGGCCGTAGGTGGGCCGCAGCCCGGTGATTCCGCAACGCATGCTGGGGCTAATGATGCTGCCGCCGGTTTCGCTGCCGATCGAGAAGCCGACGAGGCCCGCCGCAGTGGCGGCGCCCGGGCCGGCGCTGGAGCCGGACGCGCCTTCTTCCAGGAGCCACGGGTTCACGGTTTGACCGCCGAACCAAATATCGTTGAGCGCGAGCGCGCCGAGGCTGAGCTTCGCGAGAAGCACGGCGCCCGCCGCGTGGAGGCGCTTGACGACGGCGGCGTCGTCTTTCGGAATGCGGTTGCGGAAAGGCTCGGCGCCGTAGGTGGTGGGGATTCCGGCGGTGTCCAAGAGATCCTTGCCGCCCCACGGAATGCCGTGAAGCGGGCCGCGATACTTGCCCGCGGCGATTTCTTCATCGGCCTTCTTTGCCTGCGCGAGCGCGAGATCGCGCGTGACGGTGATGACGCACCGCAGCTTGGGATCGAATTGCTCGATGCGCCGCAAGTAGATTTGCGTGAGACGCTCGGAGGTGAGTTTGCGCTGCTCGATCCAGCGCGAGAGTTGTGTTACGGAGGCGAAGGCGATGTCCGCATCGCCGGCAGGCAGGGGACCGGGGTCCGTATTGCTGCGAATAAATTGATCGCGCTGCGGCCCGGCAGGCTGGCCGGGCAGAACGGAATGGTAGCGCGACCAAGGTGCGAGAGTTGGCTCAAGCGCGATATTGCGGGGACCGGTGCGCCGCTCGTAGAGCGAGGCGAGATTTACGCGCCAGGTATCGGCGGCCATGGCGCGATCCGCGCTCGTTAATTGAACTTGCACGAGCTTTTCTGCTTCGGCGAAGGTCGCGTTTGACACTTCGGGGCCGACGGCAGGGCCGGTGCCGAAGGCAGTCGGCGCTCCCGGCGGGAGTTGCGTGGGGTCTTGCGCGATTTCCTTCGCGGGGTCCTGCGCATTGCTGCGAATAGCGATGGCCGCACTGAGGAGACCGAGCGAACTCTGTGTCAAGAACTGCCTGCGCGATTTAGACATGATTCCTCCGCGCAGCATTGTAGCCGAGTCTCGCAGGGAGAGAGGCGAGAGTTCCGCATCCCGGCACACCAGGGCTTCTGAATCGTAAAATGTCGACGGGAAACTGCGCTTTGGCTTATGATGGCGCCCGCGTTGGCAGGGTGAGACCAAAAGAAAATCGCCGGCAGGATACTCTTCGCTTATCCAGGGCAAGCCGGCGCTACAACTTCTGAACTCCCACCGTCTACGGAGGGGATACGAACATGGAAGAACAACTTAGCCTGGATTTTTTGCGCGTGGTGGAAAATGCCGCGATTGCGGCGGCGCGCACGATGGGATACGGCGACCGGCATCACGCCGATGAAGTGGCCGTCGAAGCCATGCGCAAGACGATGGACTCGGTGGAGATCGACGGAACGATTGTGATCGGTGAAGGCGAGCGCGACGAAGC
>JBGQGH010000146.1:0-2694 GCA_041497315.1 Terriglobia bacterium
CCCGTTTGATTTTGTTGCCATTTTTCGCGCTTGCTGCGTGCGGCCTGCTGATCGCGCTTGCGGGGACGGCAGGCAGCGTCGCGCCCGCAGGCACGAAGCTGCGTGAAGATCCGCGTATGTCGGGTCAGTACCGGTTCGAACAGGGCGGCTGGATTTACGTTCACCTCGAAGGCGCGCCGGACCGAATCGGCTACGCGCATGGCTCACTGCTGGCGACGGAGATTGCGGATGCGTTCGCCGCGGTGAAACTTTCGTCGACGCACAGCACCAAGCGCGATTGGGAATTCTTCCGGACGGCGGCGCGGGAGATGCTCTGGCCGCAGATTGACGCGGAGTATCAGGCGGAGTTGAAGGGGATCGCGGAGGGATTGAAGGCGAGCAAGGTGGCGATGGATTTGGACGACGTGGTGGCGCTGAACGCGTTCGAAGAGCTGCCCGACTATTACGTGCCCTGGTACAACGAGAAACACAAGGTGGCCAACGCGCCGCGGTTGACGAGTCCGGGGAATTGCAGCGCGTTTGTGGCCACGGGAAGCTGGACGCGCGACCATCAGGTGGTGATCGCGCACAACAACTGGACGAGCTACCTGCACGGGGAGCGCTGGCGGATTATTTTCGACATCGTGCCCGAGCACGGGAACCGCATCCTGATGGACGGCTTTCCCGGCGTGATTATCAGCGACGACGATTTCGGCGTGAATGCCGCGGGGATCGTGGTGACGGAGACGACCATCACTCAATTTTCCGGGTGGGACCCCAACGGCAAACCCGAATTCGCCCGCGCGCGCAAAGCGATGCAGTATTCGAACTCGATCGATGATTTCGTGCGCATCATGAAGGACGGCAACAACGGCGGTTATGCGAACGACTGGCTGGTGGCCGACCGCAAGACGGGAGAGATTGCGCGGCTCGAGCTGGGCTTGAAGAATACGCAGGTGTGGCGGACGAAGGATGGGTATTTCGTGGGGTCAAACTTCGCGCTGGACCCCAAGGTGCTGGCGGAGGAGACGACGTTCGACACGAAGAATCCGGCGAGTTCGCCGAATGCGCGGCGCGCGCGGTGGGAACAGCTCATGCAGGAGTCCAAGGGCAAGATTGACGTGACGATGGCGCAGCAATTTCTCTCCGACCATTTCGATTCCTACGAGAAAAAAGAATCGGTCAGCGAACGCACGCTCTGCGGGCACGTGGACGTGACTTCGCGGGGGATTCCCGAGTGGGAGTGGAAGGCGAATTATCCCGGCGGCGCGGTGCAGGGAAAAGCGACAGACGGGAAGATGGCGGAAGCGATGAGCATGGTGGCGCGGATCGGGCATCCCTGCGGCGCGGATTTTCTGGCCAAGCCGTTCCTGGCCGCGTATCCGGACTACGCGTGGCAGAAACCGTTATTGCGCGACATGAAGGCGGGGCCGTGGAGCACTTTCCGCAGCGGGCAACGCGCGGCCAGGTAAAAACCTACAGCAGGAACTCCGCGCCAGATCAGCGCGGCAGCGACTCCAATAATTCCGCGAGGTACTGTTTCCAGACCGCGGCCCAGGTGTGTGTGCTGTGGCCGTGCGTTTCGTCGCTGCCGTGGATGAGGATGAAGCGGCCGTTTTTGACGCGCTTGATTTCCCGCTCGGCGATATGGAGTGAAGGCGGATTGATGACGTCGTCGGCGGAATTGATGTAGAGGACGCGCGCCTTGATTTTCTCGAGGTTCGGCGAGGGATCGTAGTTGCGCGATGAGTCCACGGCGTAGAGAAGATCGTTCGCGTCGGTGGTGCCGAGGCGAATCCGCACGTAGTCGTCGAGATACTTATCGGCTTCCGCGGCGGTGGGATAGCTTTTTTGCAATTGCGCCGCGGCGCTGCCCATCAGCATCAACACGTAGAGCGCCGTGCGCAGGCCGCGTGGCTGGGTTTTATATTCGCCGTTGGCCCATTCGGGGTCCGTGGTGATCGCCTCCAGGATTATTTTGCGCATCATGCGGTTGCGTCCGGCAATCGGCACGGTCTGGCAAGCCAGCGGCATCAGCCCGTCCATGAAATCCGGAAAGTTTTCGCCCCAGAGCCAGGCGTGCATGCAACCCATCGAAGTGCCCAGCACCAGCCGCAGGTGATCCACGTGCAGCCCGACGCTTACCAGGAGCTGCTCGGCGCGCACCATGTCGTCGTAGTCGTAATGCGGGAAACGCGCGTGCAAGCCGTCGCTCGGCTTGCTGGATTTGCCGTGGCCGATATCGTCGGGAAGGATGATGTAGTACTTGCTCACGTCGAGAAGCTGCCCCGGCCCGAAGAGCACGCCGGCGAAGTGCGCCACGAGGAATTGCTTGCCGGAGCCTCCCGTGCCGTGAAGGAGAAGCACGGCATTGGTGATATGCCCCTCTGCGTCGCGCTGCGGCGTGCCGATGGTGATGTAGTGCAGGTTCAGTTCGGTCAGTCGTTCGCCATTGTTGAAATGAAAATCGCGGACCGAAAAGGTTCCTTCCTCTGGCTTCAACCACGGCGCTTCAAATACCGGCGGCGGCGCCGCGCCGGATTGCTTGACCGTTTGCCCGGTGGCCAGCCGGGTGCGCCGGGATTCCTGTCCGCCAGACGACGTGCCCGTCAGCAGGGTGATTCCGGCGAGGATAAAAATAGTAAAGCGCAATAACCGCATCCTGAGTTTCCTCCAACGAGAGGGGGGAACTTGAAAACAGACTCTAGCACATTC
>JBGQGH010000147.1:0-2552 GCA_041497315.1 Terriglobia bacterium
AACCCCTGTCAACCGCTTCGCGGTTGCACTTCCCTCAGAACTCCCCGAGTCTAGCACAGCCGCCCACCCCGCGAAACGGGTTATACTTCACTGCGGGGCATCTCCTTGAGTTCGATAGACTTCCGCGTCAGCGCTCTGAGTCACGCCAAGAACTTCGAGTCTTGCCATGCCTGACCGCCGCTACCGGGTTCTCGCCGTCGCCGCGCACCCCGTCCAATACATGGCCCCGATTTTCCGGCGCATGAGCGGCAATCCTGCCCTCGACCTTCATGTGGCCTATTGCACCCTTCGCGGTGCGGAGGCCGGCCACGATCCCGAATTTGGGACCAACATCCAGTGGGATGTTCCTCTTCTCGATGGTTACTCGTGGTCCGAGGTTCCCAATCGCGGCTCCGGCGGGGAATCCTTCCTTGGCCTGCGAAATCCCGGCCTGTGGAAGATTATCCGTGGCGGGAACTACGACGCGATTCTGTGCTTCACGGGCTACCTCAACGCCACGTTCTGGATCGCGTACTTTGCCGCGCGCAAGTCGTGGACCGCATTTCTATTCGGGGCGGATACGACGACGCTTACGCCATTGGATGGCCGCATGTGGAAGCGCGGCGTCAAACGTGCGATCTGGCCGCTGTTATTCCGCCTAGCCGATCAGGTCATTGTTCCGTCTTCCGGATCGCGCGACCTGATGCTTTCTCTCGGCCTGCCGAGCGACCGCGTCACGCTGACGCCTTACTCCGTGGACAATGATTGGTGGATGCAAAAATCCTCGCAAGTCGATCGCGCTGGCGTCCGTTCCGGGTGGGGAGCTTCGTCGAGTGACGCGGTCATCCTTTTCTGCGCCAAGCTGCAGCCCTGGAAGCGCCCGTTCGATCTTCTCCGCGCTTTCACGAAAGCGAATCTTGCGAACGGCATTCTTGTTTTCGCCGGCGAAGGGCCTCTCCGTCCGATGCTTGAAGCGGAGGCCGCCGCGATCGGCGTGGCCGCACGTGTGCGATTTCTCGGCTTCGTCAATCAAACGCAGCTTCCTGCCATTTACACTTCCGCCGACCTGCTGGTCCTTCCGTCTGTCTACGATGCGTTCGGAGTGGTGGTCAATGAGGCCATGCTGTGCGGATGTCCAGTGGTGGTCAGCGATCGCGTGGGGGCTGGCCGCGATCTCGTCGCTCCCGTTTGCCCTGAGTTCATCTATCCCTGCGGCGACATCGATGCGCTCGCCGCCATCCTGCGACGCGCGCATGACGGCCGTGCATGGTTAGCGGAGCTCGGCCGCGCGGCTCGTGCGCGAATGGAGACTTGGGGGCCGCGAGAAAATATTGCCGGGACGGTGGAAGCCATCGCACGCGGCGTGGAGCGCATCGGCCGGCCCGAGGGTTACAAGGCCATGGGCGCCGGCGTCAGCGACCCGCCGGCAGAAACGCCACGCAAAGTTTCAGAATGAAGCTTCTACTCTATTCTCATTTTTTTGCGCCAAGCATTGGCGGGGTCGAAACGATCGTTCTCTCCCTCGCTCGCGGACTCGCCGGACTCCGCGATTCGAACGGCACGCGGCAATTCGAAATTACGCTGGTGACGCAAACCCCGGCGGGGAATTTCGACGACAGCACAAATCCATTCCGCACGATTCGCCAGCCAGGCCTCCTTCCACTCTGGCAGCTCCTTCGAAAAGCCGATGTCGTTCACGTTGCCGGCCCGGCGCTCGCGCCGCTCATCCTTAGCCTCTTGAGGGGGAAACCCTTTGTCGTCGAACATCACGGTTTTCAGACGATTTGCCCCAACGGCCAACTTCTCATCGAGCCTGCCGGTGTGCCTTGCCCCGGCCACTTCATGGCCGGCCGCCATGCGGAATGCCTGCGCTGCAATTCGGGCCAAGGCTGGGTTGCGTCGTGCAAGCTCTGGGTCCTTACTTTTGTCCGGCGATTCCTCTGCGCCCGCGCCGCCGCCAACATCACACCCACGCGGTGGCTCGGCGGCCAGTTACATCTCCCGCAATCTAGCGCCATTCCCCACGGACTCGAAGTCAGCGAAGCGGCGCCACGCCCCGAGCCACCTCGAGGCAGACCCGTCTTCGCCTTTCAGGGCCGGCTCGTCAGCACCAAAGGCGTGCGCCTCCTATTCGAGGCCGCCCGCATCCTCCGCGAGCAAAATCGCTCTTTCGAACTCCTGATCATCGGCGATGGTCCCGAGCGCGCATCTCTTGAACAATTCGCGCGCGAATCGCGACTTGACGGACAGGTGTGCTTCACCGGCTGTCTTAACGGGACGCAGCTGGATGCTGCGCTCGCGCGGTCCTCCGCTGTCGTTGTGCCTTCGCTGGGTGGAGAAGTTTTCGGTTTGGTTGTCGCAGAAAACATGCTGCGGGCCCTGCCAGTGGTAGCCTCGGATCTCGGCGCCTTCACCGAGGTTCTTGGTGACGCCGGCCTCACCTTTCCTACCGGCGACGCCGCGGCCCTCGCTGCTTCTCTCTCGCGTCTCCTGGATGACCCCTCGTTCGCCAGGAGCTTGGGCGACCGCGCACGCGGACGCGCTCTCGATTTTTGCAGCCGCGAGCGCATGCT